>JANWVF010000135.1 GCA_025056965.1 Thermoflexales bacterium
AATCTTGGTCATCTCGCGCTCGGGTAGATCGAGCAGGTTCACGCCGTCGAAGATGATCTTGCCCTCGACGATCCTGCCCGGCGGGCTGATCAGGCGCATGATCGAGAGCGAGGTCACGCTCTTGCCGCAGCCCGACTCGCCGACGATGCCGAGCGTCTCGCCGCGCCGGACATAGAGGTCTACCCCGTCTACGGCTCTGACCACGCCGTCCTCGGTGTAGAAGTATGTCTTCAGACCTTGAATGTCGAGCATTAGGTCGCCCGACTGGCCGTTGCGCGCGTCGGCTGAAGCCGTCGCAGTGCTGATTGCAGCGTTCACACTCATGCCGATTGACTCTCTCCTGATGGTGGTTTCGATTGGTCTTTGAGGGTAATTACCTTACTTGACGCTTGAAGCTCACAGCCCATTCGATCTTTGCTGGAGTATACGCAGGAGCATGGAGGGAGATTGTGGTAGGAATGATCGGCGCCTCAATCATCGTGTCGGCGCCGGCGGCCGGAGACCAGCGTAGCGAGACCGATGATTCCGATGAACAGTCCAGCTACCGAGACCGCGAACGAGAAGAAATTGAGCAGAAAGGTGGACGGCACTATCCTAACCACCATCAGAAAGGGCAGGATGAATCCCAGCAAGAGCATGACCGTTGCTACAGCGATGAGCTGATAGGCGAGGCGCACGTTCATTTGTATAGCCAGCAGGAGACCGTGTGACGGTCTGCGACGGTGAACTCCGGCGGTTCGTTCACGTCGCATTCGCCTCCGATCATACGCACACAGCGAGGATGGAAGCGGCAGCCCTGCGGAGGCTTGACCAGGCTAGGTGGTTCACCCGGCGGAACCTCCTTATAACTCAGCGCATTGCGCGCATCCGGTTCAGAGGTGCCGGTCAGCAGAGCCTGAGTATACGGATGGGCGGGATGGTCAATCAAGCGATGCACAGGAGCTTTCTCGATCAGCCGGCCGGCATACATGACGAAGATGCGTTCCGAGAAGTAACTCACCGTCGAAAGGTCATGCGTGATGTAGATCACCGAGAGATTATGCCGCTCCTGCAACGCGCGCAGCAGTTTGAGAATTTCAACGCGCACCGAAGCGTCGAGCATGGACACCGGTTCATCGGCCACCAGCAACTTTGGCTCTGTGATCATCGCGCGGGCGATCACTACGCGCTGCTGTTGACCGCCGCTGAGCATGTGCGGATATTTCTCTATGAAATCTTCAACCGGGCTGAGCTTGACTTCTTCCATGCTCTTGCGGATGCGTTCCATACGCTCATTTTTGTTTTTGACGCCGGAGATGATGAGCGGCTCTTCTAGAATACGGCGAACCGGCATGAACGGCGGGAGTGCGCCAAACGGGTCTTGCTGAACGTAACCCACACGCGAGTGATACCATCGTTTGCGTTCCTTGCTGAATTGATGGATATCCTGACCCTGAAAGAGAATTCGCCCGGATGTTGGCTTATACAGGCCTAAGATCGCTTTCATCAGGCTGGACTTGCCACATCCTGATTCACCCACTATAGCGACGGCCTCGCCCTCGGCTAAGTCGAAACTGACGCCGTCCACAGCATGCACGTATCCGGCATGGCCAAAGCCAAAGCGGCGCAGCTCAAACCAGACCTGCAATTCCTGCACCGAAAGCAGGATAGGACGCGCCTGCTGCGGAATCGAGGCAGCATGGTCTAGGCCAACCTGAGACATCCTCGGCTCCTACTACGCATACAGCCAGCACTTAACTTGACGCCCGTCTCTCCGGAAGGCAGGGGGATCCTCGGCACACTTCTCAAAGCGAAAGGGGCAACGAGCAGCAAACCGGCAGCCCTTCGGTGGATTGATGAGGCTGGGCGGCCGGCCGACAATGAAATCTAGTTCTGTCCGTTGGCGCAGGCGTGGCACGCTGGCCATTAGTTTCTGCGAATACGGATGAAGCGGCTCTGTGAAGAACGCGCTGGCATCGGCGGTCTCAATAATTTGACCGGCATACATCACGGCAACTTCATCGGCCAACTCGCTGGAGGTCGCGATATCGTGCGTAATCAGGATGAAACTTAGGCCCAATTCCTTCTTGAGGCGCTTAAGCACGTTGAAGATATTAGCCTGGGTCAACACGTCGAGGGCTGAAGTTGGCTCGTCTAAGATGATCAGGCTCGGTGAAGTGATGAGTGCCATCGCGATTGCCGCGCGCTGGCGCATCCCGCCGCTTAGCTCAAATGGGTAGCGGGTCAGGAAGTCTATCGGCACACCTACGAGTTGGAACATGTTGCCGGCCATTTCCATCGCCTCCCGTTTGCTAGCACCGAGATGGATGATCGCGGGTTCGGCGACCTGCTCTCCAACTCGGATGACCGGGTTTAGGGCGTTCATAGCTGCTTGTGGCACCAGCGACATCTGCACCCAGCGCACCGAACGCCGGAACTCTTCCTCTGTCAATGTCATCACATCGCGGTTCTTGAGCAGGATGCTGCCGGAATAACAAGAAATGTTGCGCGGCAGTAAGCGCAAGATAGCCTTCGCCAGTGAAGTTTTGCCGCAGCCCGACTCGCCCAAAATGACCACGGCGCGGTTACGGTCTAGATCGAAATCCACGCCATCTACGGCTTGCACTTCACCGGCGCGGGTGCGGAAGTAGAGTTTCAGGCCTCTGACGCTTAGGAATGGTTCGGTCTGCATCTGTTTATACGCCCCTTAGGCGAGGATTGAAAATGCGATCCAGTGAAAAGCCGAATGAAGCGAAGGCGAGGCCGGTTATCATGAGCAGGACTGCCGGCTGCAAGATCCAGTAGTAGTGGCCTTCATACAGCGCGCCATTAGACCACGCATCGTTGATGATTTTGCCCCACGTCGGCAACACCGGGTCGCCCAAGCCCAGCACGGCTAGCGAGGCTTCTAGAAAGACGAACGACGGAATGCCGGAGACCAGGCCGGGGATGAGTAGCGGAATGATGCGTGGCACAAGATATAGCAGGATAATGCGCCTGTCGCTTGCGCCATACGCGCGCGCTGCTTCGATGTAACCGGATTCTTTAACTTGTAGAAAGATAGCCCGATAACTCTTGATGCTGCCGGTGAAGATGTTCAGCAGAACGGTAGCGCCTAAGATCACCCAGATGCTTCGAGAATAGAGCGTGCCGATCATGATGAGGATCGGTAAGAAGGGTAGCACTAGGTTGACTTCGGTGATGCGCTGAATAAGTTCATCTACCCACTTGCTGAACCACACACCGGTAGCTGCGATGATCATCGTTAGCGTGCCGGTTCCAAGTGAAGCCAGCAAGCCAAACGCCAGCGCAACCGGAATACCCCACAGCAAGGGAACGGATAAATCCCGCCGTAGATGGTCGGTGCCGGCCCAGCCGTGCAGTTGCCCGTGCAGCACGAATTCGCCATCTAGATCGGAATTCGGTTCGAAGGTAGTAGCTTCGATCACAATTTTGTAGGCGCCTTTGAGCGGGGCAGGAGGATCGGCCTTCGGGTCGGCCAGCAAGCCAACTTCCGGCGAGATGCCTTTAAGACGCCGCTTCAACTTTTCATCCTGCAAGAAACGGTATGTCAAGCGTGTCTGAACGGCCGTATCGGTAATCCGAATCTCACGGCCGTCCGGTGTATACCAGCGGATGGCGGCGAATGGCGCTTTCTGATCGAACTTACTGTATAAGTAGAAAATTAAGTCTTTGGGAAATTCATCATAAGGATATTCAAATGCATAGGTGATTGTAATGTCCTGTCCGTTCTCACGTGGCTTGTATATTTTCTCCGCCTGAAGTTTTGGAAGAATCGTGCTTTCTTCCCGGCGGCTGGTGATTAGAATTGTGGAAGGCAGATCCTTGGCAGTAAAGTAGTTGAACCAGGCCGGTGCGGCGTTTTTGGGGTTCTGATACCAGATGTCCTCGCTACCGCGCCACAAACGAACGGCTTCCTGATAGGGGATGTTGATTACTGCGTAGATCCCCGCAACCGCCAAAAGAAGGATGATCCCTAGGCCGATCATGGCCGACGGGTAGTGCAGTAATTCACGGAGGAGACTGCGTAAGGCTCTCATCAAGCAACGAAGTGGATTCTGCTTTGCTTAGTAGGTTACTGCGCGCTCCCAATCTTGACGCGCGGATCAAGCAGCGCGTAGATGAAATCGAGGATAAATACGGTGATCGCTAGCAGGTAGGCAAAGATAATAGTGGAAGCAACGATGACCGGCGTATCAAAGAGGCCGATCGCCCGGTAGAGCGTGCGGCCCAGCCCCGGCCAGTTAAAAACCGTCTCGGTGATGATCGCGCCCGTCCACAAACTGATTACCAAGAGCGCAAAACTGGTAACTATAGTGGGCAAAGTGGGGCGCAGGATATAACGGCGCTCGATGTCACGTGGGGATAGGCCCTTGGCCTTGGCCATCTCGACGTAATCTTCGCTGGAGTAAATTAGGAAGAAGGTACGCCAATTGTAGATGCTCAGGAAGATTGATGAAAGAAATAGCGCAGAGGCCGGCAGAATCATGTGAACAAGCAGGTCCATCGCATATTCCAGCGGATTGGTCGGTGGTGGCGCGCTCACCATGCCGCCAAATGGCAGAACGCGCAGCCAGGCGGCGAAAATCAAAATCAGGAAGATGCCGTAAAACCAGGGAGGCGCCGCAGAAGTCGGCGAGAGCGCTACAATGAGTTTATCGGCCCAGCTACCGTAATGGCGCGAGAGGGTTAGAGCTAAAAGAACGCTGCTGAAGAACAGCAACAGATTCGACGTGCCGAACAAAACCAGTGTGGGAGGCAGACGTTCGAGCAAGATCAAACTGACCTGACGAGAGCCGCTGTCGCTGGTCATGTTCAACGCGCGGCCGAAGTTGAGGGTCAAGGCATTTTTCAGGAAAGATAGGCTGCGGATCAGGAAGGGCTGATTGAGGCCTAGGCGCTCTTCTTCCTGGGCGATCAGGGATTCGGCTAGCTTCTTCTTCTCCTCGACGTCGTAGGAACGATAGGCGGGATTTTGGAAGACAGAAGCTGAAATATTCTCTCGAATCTCACCACGCAAAATTTCGTCCACGTATCCGCCCATGTTAGCAATCAGAATCGTCAGGTAGACTCCGACTACGACGGTCAGGAACAACGTCACCAGTCGCACAGCCGAGTAACGCAGCAAGCGCGAGAGAGTGTTAGCGGCGCTCTTCTTCTGGTATGTCTGGATGCCAGACGATAGCGTTACCTGGGCCATCGTGCGCTCTTCTAGGGAACGAGAAAATGGGTTTTAGGGGCAAGGCGCGGATGTGCCTTGCCCCTGAACGATGTAATGCGGTGCTGATTACTTGACGGTCACGAACTGGAAGGATGCAAAGGTGGGCACGCTCACCAGCTTAGAGGTCACTACAACCTCCAGCTTGTTAGAGCCCTCCGTTAGTTTGCCGGTCACATCGGCGTCCAGCTTAACGGCATACTGCCCATCGCCGGTCGCTTCCGCGACACCCGTGGCCACCAGTGCATTGTTGGCATCGAAGAGCAGATACTTGACCTCCTGAATCTCTGCGGCTGGATAAGGCTGATCCTTGAAGGTGACAAGGACGTCGAAGGAAGCCTCCTTGCCGATAGTCACTCGGCCTTCACCGTCCACTTCGACTTGAGCGATCTTGGCTTCGGCGAAGCGCGCCCACTTGTCTGCCGGATCTTGAAAATCCGGATTGTGCTTGAGCGTGAGAGTCTTTTCAACGCTGAAGACCTTATCCAGGTAGTATGGACCAGTGCCGATCCAGAAGTGCCCCTGCTTGGCATACCAATCGGCCAGATTCTGGTAACGCGCAGCTGCTTCTTCCAGCGTGATGTATTGGCTCAGAGTCGGCGCGTAGGGAACGTACTTCTCGGCGGCTGCCTGGTCAAGATATTTCTTTAGAATCTCCAGGCTTGGTCCGTCAATGAACGACATCCACTCGATCTTCTTCTCATCCGCCTTGGCGGCCGAGTAGGCCAGCTCACCGTTCTCTTCGGCCAAGTTGCCGATGGCGATCATGTGCCAAGCCCCGTTGCCATAGCCGTATTCGGGCCAGTTATCAAAGACGTTCAATTCGGCGTCCAGCGCGAAGGCATCCGAGTAGTACTCGACGACAAATGGGTCGGTCGAAACGATGCGAAAGCCTTTGAAATCCTTAGCGAAGGTCTCGAAGCTAGCGACGGCCGACTTGTCGTAAATCTTGCTGGCCTCCTTGGCTCGATCAAAGGTCATAATCCAGAGCATCATGAAGTCGCCTACCGAGAAGTTGCTGCCGTCGTGCCACTTGGTCTTCTGGAAGAAGTCCTTCGGATATGTGACGGTGCTCTTGCGATTGGCAGTTAGGCCTTCAGGGAATTTCTCGCCGACGGTGATGAAGACCTGCTTCTCGGCATCCCAGTCAATGAAGGCATCGGCCGGCACTTTGATTTCAGCAGCGAACTTGAAATCAACCCAGTCCAGAGTCTTGCCCACAGGCAAACCTTCTTTGACTTCCACCGAAGCGCTCTCGACGCGCTGCGGCCAGGCCAGACCGGTGAACGGATCGGCGATCAAGCCATAGTCGTTGATGAAGCGTTTGGGAGCAGTGTCAAACACCCAGTTAGAACCGGCGACCGGGTTCCAAGGCTCGACCAGCAGATCAGACATCGCATACTTCAAGTCGCCACCTTCTCGATCTGCAAATCGCAGGGTGAAAGCTTGCAGCTGTGAGCCTTGTATGCCACCGGCCAGGTCGCCGGTCACGCTCACGTCCGGGCGATAGGGGCTGAAGGCTTTCTGATCCACCAGCCAGACTCGCACCGAATCCTCCATCGCCAGGCGCAGGGCTTTGGCGAACAACTCGCGGCGCTCTTCAAGCGTACTGAAGTTGTTGTTGTTCAGCGCCTGGGCGAGTTGGTAGAACTCTTCGGTAGGTTTGTATGCTTGCCAGAGCGGTAAGGGTTGGCCGTCTTTAGTGTAGTAGGACAAGAAATTATCGCCCTGGTCACGGTCAACCGCAGTAGTGAGCCAGCCGCCGGTGTAGAGATGCCAAAGGCCGTCGGCGGGGTTACCACGAATCCAGATTGGGGAGGCCTCCGATGAAGTCTTGTACTGGCGATCCACAGTAAAGCCAATCTTCTCCAGCTGAGCTGAGACGTAATCGCCGATCAGCTTGCGGGTACCGTCACCATCGTTGCGGATGATGAAGATAAGAGTGACGGGTTCGCCGTTGTAGGTCCACTTACCATCTACTTTGGTGGCGCCCAGCTTCTCCATTTCAGCGGTGATGATTTCGTCGGCCTTGGTTTCGTTGTATGCATACTTGGCTTCGAGCTCACGAGCCACATCAGCAAGGCGAGCATAATCGGGGAAGGCGCCGGTAATGGGGAAGAACTTCGGTGAGGCCAGACCACCATAAATTTCCTGCACGATGTAATCGCGGTCCACGAGCATGTTCATGGCCTCGCGGATGGCGGGGACGGCAAACGGGTTGAGTTTGCCAGTGGATTGATCGAATAGCGCGCCATTGGCGCCGCCGCCGTAGGGATTAAAGGTCAGTTCATAAGCACCGCCAAAGTTCTGAGTGTAACCTAGACGGGCGTCTTGGGCAGCCTTGAACTGCTCGGCGCGGCCTAGCGTCGAAGCATAGATGTCAATCTCCTCGGCCTGCAACTGGGTCAGCACTGCGTCGGGCGAGATTTTGACCATCGTAATCGCATCAAGCCAGCCACCTGTGCGCGGCGGGCGCGAGGTTGGAGTCGGTTCGGGAGTAGCAGTCGGCGGAACCTCGGTGGGCTGCGCCTGTTGTTCGGGTGCTTTAGTCGGTTCTGCAGGTGGCTGCGTTGGCACAGGCGTTGGAGTAGGTGCAGGCGCCGCGCAGGCAGCCAGAACCATGCTGGTCGCTAGGAGAAGACCGAGAAAGGTCGTTGAACGATTTCGCATCATAGGGGTTATCCTCCTTGGAGAATATGATGGAGAAGCATACACACTGCGCTAGATTGGCGGAACTACCCCTCTTGAATCGAAGGCGAGTTTCTACGAACGATTGGGCAAGTGCCAACTCTTATCGCGCGCATGGCAATGTAGCATAGAAGTCTACTACGGTCAAGCTTGGTGCAAGCAGGGCAAGCAGGCTCGACGGATCCAGGGCTTACGCATCGCATGAGGCGATGATTAGGATGAGTGACGAGAAACCTCCACCTTTCGACCGGTCTTCGTCTTGCTGCCGACGGCAAGGCGCCGCGCGGCAGTCGTGAGCAGAGCTCGGGCCAAGCCGCGCTGCAAAAGGTGACGGCGTGTGCTAAGCAGACGGGCGTAGCGCCGGCGCAGGCTAACCTGCGCAGTCAATGGGTTGGATCAAACGGCTGAGCTGTCGCAACTCACGTCTGAACTTCGGTCACGGCGAAGGCGCATCCAAGATCAACGTGACCGGACCATCGTTGGCCAGCTCGACCAGCATGTCCGCGCCGAACACGCCCTGGGCCACAGGCACGCCCTGCGCGCGCAGCGCATCGCAGAAATACTCGATAAGCGGCGCGGCGATCTCGGGCCGCGCGGCGCGCGTGAAGTCCGGCCGGCGGCCTTTGCGAGCATCCCCGAAGAGCGTGAATTGGCTGACGACCAGCGCCGCGCCACCGACCTCTAGCAGCGAGCGATCAAAACTGGATGAGCCGTCGAGCGCCGGGAAGATGCGCAGCGCGGCGATTTTCTTGGCCATCCAGTCGGCTGCTTCGCGCGTGTCGTCTTGTGCAATGCCCACGAGCAGCAGCACGCCGCGCTCGATCGCACCGACGACCCGGCCGTCCACCGTCACCGAAGCACACTTGACGCGCTGAAGCACGATGCGCATGGCGCGAAGGATACACCGATGACGACAAGTAGAATCGTGCCGCTCATGAGTGCGCCTAATGTCCAGAGCGCGGCTGCCCGCGCAGCCGCTGGCCATGACCTATCAGCCATCCTCGCTCAAGCCGTCCCCATCGCGCGCGAAGCCGGGAGCATCCTGCGCGAAGGGCTGAGGCGAATCGAAACGCAGCGCGGAGATGTGGCCGTGCGATACAAATCGGGGGATACCGACCCGGTGACCGAGTTCGACCACCGCAGCGAGGCCTTCATCGTCGAGGCCCTACAGCGCGCCTTCCCGGGGCATCGCATCGTCGGCGAGGAGGGCGGCGCATATTACAGCCGCCCGGACTCGGCACAAGCTTCGTCCGATAGTCCCCTCGAATGGCGGGTAGATCCGCTGGATGGCACGGTGAACTTCGCGCATGGCTTTCCGGTGTTCGCCGTGTCGCTTGGGTTGCTCATAGACGGCGCGCCGGCGCTGGGCATCGTGTACGACCCAACGCGCGACGAGATGTATGCGGCAGCAGCAGGCCTGGGAGCAACGTTGAATGGCCGGCCCATTCGGGTCTCGCACACCGAGCAGCTCACCTACGCGCTGCTCAACACCGGCTTTCCTTACGATCGGCGCGAGAGCAAGGAGAACAACTTCGACTACTTTCTGGCATTTCAACGTGCTGCGCAGGAAGTGCGGCGAGTTGGCTCAGCCGCGCTCGATCTATGTTGGGTCGCTTGCGGGCGCATGGACGGCTACTGGGAGTTGAAGATCCAACCGCACGACATCGCAGCCGGCATCGTGATCGTGCGCGAAGCGGGCGGTGTTGTGACCGACTTTGAGGGCGGGCACGCGATGTTCGCGCGCGAAGAAATCGTCGCCAGCAACGGCCTGATCCATTCGGCGATGCTGAACGTCATCCGCGAAACGCGTGCCACGCAGCACGAGGGATAGCGCAGCAGCGCGTCGGGGGCAAGCCCATCACCGCATTGGATCGCTGTTTAGCCCTCGCTCATCTTGTTCGTTTAGCCTCGAGGCAAGATGAACACAGTCACAACTGTGCCGACCCGCGAGGCCGACGTGGCCTTCGACTGCCCCGGCAACTATCGGGCGGCGACGCCTTCGACGTTGCGCTGCGCCAAGTGCGACCGGCCACTGGCGGTTAAGGACGCCCAGCGCACCCCCACCGGCTACGTGTGCCCTTACTACGTCAAGGCGCGCGTCGCAACCTTCTACACGGCCGGGCCGAGGCATTATCTCCTGGCCGCGCTGATCGCCTTCGGCCTGGGCGTCGGCATCGGCTTGGTGTTGCAACTCGTCGGGCGCATCGGTTTCTTTGCGCTGCTCTTGACAATCTTCGTCGGACCGGCCGCAGGCAGCCTGATCGCCGAGGCAATCCGGCGTGCGAACGGGAAGGAGCGCGGCCAGTACATCTGGTTAGTCGCCGCCATCGCAACCGTGATCGGCGCGGCTTACTTCACGGTGCTGCCGGCGCTGGTCGCTCTGCTCGTAGGGTCACCGGGCTTCATCTTCGCGCTCATCCCGATCGTCGGGCTGGTCCTCACCGTCGGCACCCTAATCGCGCGGCTTAAGTTGTAGCGTACCGGCAGCGCTGCGCTCACATCGCTACGACGAAGGCGATGGCATATTCCTGTTCGTGGGTGAGCGAGATCGCCCACTGTGCGAGGTGCAGTTCGTTCGCCAAGGACGCCGCGCGGCCATGCAGTCGGATGATCGGCTTGCCGCTGCGTTCGTTGAGCACCTCTGCGTCGTGCCAGCCGATGCCGTAGGGCGACAGGATGCGCATGCCTACACCGAGCGCCTTCGATACAGCTTCTTTGGCTGCGAAGCGTGCCGCCAGCTCGGAGATGCGCCCGCGACAATAAGCCAGTTCGTAGGGGGTGAAGACACGCTGCAGAAAGCGCGCGCCGTAGCGAGACACGGCTCGCTCGACGCGGGGGATGTGGATGATGTCAACGCCGGTTGTCAGCATGGGGGAGGCGTAGTGAAACTGAAAAAGGGCTTTACTTGCCATCGTCGGCCGTTGGGCCGGCCGTCGCCAGGACGTAGCGTTCCGGGTCGAGCCAACGTTGCGCCGCAGCTTGAATGTCCGCAGCGGTGATGGCGTATACGTGCTCTGGGTATTCTAAAAGCCAGTCTAGGCCGCGCCGGAAGCGCACCATATTGAGAATTTGCCCGGCGATACCTTCGTTGGTCTCCATTTGGAGCGGCAGAGAGCCTACGAAGTAAGCTTTGTTGTCGTCTAGCTCGGCCGGCCGCACCTTGCGTTCGCGCATGCGATGCATCTCGGCGCGCACGATCTCGACCACGCGATCCACTGCGTTCGGATCTGTGCCGGCATAGACGTTCCACGGCCCCGGCCCCAGACCACCCTCGAACCGGCTGCCGATGTAGTAGACCAAACCTTGATCCTTGCGGGCGCGTTGTCCTAGCCGACCATACATGCCGAACTGGCCGAAGATACTGTTCATCAGCGCGTAGGTTAGCCAGTGCGGGTCCAGCTGGGAGGGACCCGGACCACCGAGAAGCATCGCCGTCTGACGCTTGCCGGGGATGTGTACGTGACAGCAACAGCGGCCATCGAGAGGAGGGACATCCAAGTTGACGTTGCGGGTTGGTCGCACCGTCATCCAATCGGCAAAGCGTGCCTCAATCAAGTGATGCACGTGCTCTGCCCGCACCGCGCCGACGACGACGATGACCATGCCGGCCGGCGCGTAGAACGTCGCATGGAAGCGGCGCACATCGTCAAGCGTAATAGCTTGGGCCGTTTCAAGATAACCATCGGTGGAATAGTGATAAGGATGACCCTCCGGGTAGCACATTTCGTTGAACGCCAGGCTGCACATCGCCTGGGCGTCATTCGCGCGCTCGTGGAGGTCGGTGAGCCACTCAGCGCGCTCCTTCTCCACCTCGGACGGTGGGAAGGTGGGGCAGCGGATAACTTCGCTCAGCAGGTCGAGCATCAGCGGCAGATCTTCGGCCAGGCTCTTAGCGAAGAAGCTCGTGGTGAACATGCCGCCAGAGATGTTGAGGCTGGCTCCTGCTGATTCGATCTGCTCGTAGATTTGCAGGTAAGTGTAGCGCTGCGTGCCGCGCGTTATGCAATCGGCTACGAAACCGGCTAGGCCGGCCCGCGCCGCATCTGGCTCGTCCAAGGCGCCCACGTCGAGATAACCATCAATCACGACGGATGAACTGGCGAGGTTCTCGTAGACATATAAGTGGATGCCGTTGGCCAGCGCAAAGCAGGCGATATTGCCGCTATGAGGAAGCGAAGGCGAGCGGGCGCCCAATGCGACGCGCCGCCGCCCGGATTTCGATGACTTGTGCATTGTTTAACTTTGTAACGATACACCGAAGGGGCGGCGCAGGGCGCCTAACCCCGCGCCTTGCGCGGGACACCCATCGAACGTCGGATGCGGGCTGACGATCAGCGTGCCAGAGCGCCGCTCGTCGCACCGTGAATTATCTGGGAGAAACGCGAGCGTCTTTACATCGCTCGAACGCTCGGTCACGCTCTAAGGCTGTGTTCAAAATCGCCGCGCTGTGTACTGCTTACTTCCCGGCTTCGCATGCCGATGTGATCGTCTCGCGTTGGCTGAAGCCGCACCCCACCGACGCTCGATGGGGTTGGCAGCCGCGCACCCGGATCGCCTCGCTATACGTCGCTCAACCGCGCCCCGACCGCCGGCTGCTGAGCACGCCCTCTGCGCAATGGCGCAGCCTCGGCTTCAACCCGAACCTAGAGCTAGGGCAACCCATCGCCCGCGCGCATGGGGTGCCGATATTCGACTCCATACGCGATGCTCTGACGCTGGGCGGCGAGTCGCTCGCAGTAGACGGCGTCCTGCTCATCGGCGAGCACGGCGACTATCCAACCAGCGCGTTGGGGCAAAAGCTCTACCCGCGCAAAGAATTTTTCGATCAGGTCGTTGCCGTGTTTCGCCAATCCGGACGTTGCGCACCGGTGTTCTGCGATAAGCATCTATCCTGGAACAGCGCATGGGCGGAAGAGATGGTCGCTACGGCGCGTGAGATGGGCTTCCCACTGATGGCCGGTTCATCGCTGCCTTACTCTTTTACGCTCAAGCCGCCGCTACCAGCGGGCGCCGAGTTGGACGAAGGCGTAGCGGTGTTCTACGGCGGCGCCGAGGTATACGGCTTCCACAGCCTAGAAGCGATGCAGGCCTTCGTCGAGACGCGCGCCGGCGGCGAGCGCGGCATTCGGGCGATTACCACTTATCGCGGTGAGAGAGTGTGGGAAGCAATGGCTCAAGGCGCTTGGTCGCGCGATCTGTTCGATGCTGCGCTGGCGGCATGTCACAACATCGCGCCCGGCGACATGCAGGAGAACGCTCGCCGAACATCATCACTGCACGACCCGTGGGGCAGCCCGACGGCTTTCGTCTTCGAGCACGCTGACGGTCTGCGCACCGCGCACATCCAGCTCGACGGGCACATCCAAGACCTCGCGATCGCCATCCGGCGACGCGACGGCACGATCCACGCCAATCGCTGGGAAGCCGGCGGCCCAGAGGACTTCTACGGGCACTTTGCGGCGCTCGATGCCAAAATACAGGAAATGTTCCTGACCGGTCGTCCACCTGCGCCAATCGAGCGCACGCTGCTGACCAGCATGAGCATCGCTGCCTGCATGCAAGCGCTGACGACAGCTGGCTACCGGATCGAGACACCTCAGCTACACATCGCCT
Organism: Thermoflexales bacterium; assembly: GCA_025056965.1. Classification (GTDB taxonomy): domain Bacteria; phylum Chloroflexota; class Anaerolineae; order J036; family Brachytrichaceae; genus JAAFGM01. Next base: position 13,520 of record JANWVF010000135.1, read on the forward strand.
ATCAGCAACAAATATGAGACAACAGCGGATATGTGGGCTGCCGGCGTCGTAGATCCGCCGCGCGTAGTGACGACGGCGCTGCACACAGCGACGAGCTGCGCCGCGATGACGTTGACGACCGAGGCGTCGGTGCACAGGCCACGCTCAACGCGTGACAGTGACGTGATGCTCGATCCGTAATAGTGCGAAATTTAGACTTCTTCACAGGAAACGAAATCGGTTTGACACTTTGGCGCAAGATACTAGACTTTTAAGCCAAGCTGTTGGACGGATTTGGCCGAGCCGTCCGTTGGCATCCGTCCGCAACACCACCGTTAAACTGGAGGAGAAGCAAAGATGATCCGAAAATCCAAAGTTACCCGTCGTCAATTTCTCAAAGGGGTCGGCGCAACGGCTGGTGCTGGCATTGCTGCCGGTTTGTTGGCCGCCTGCGGCGCCCCGGCCAGCGCACCGACAACGGGTGGAGAAGCGCCGAGCGCGCCTACAACCCCGCAATACTTCATGGGCTTCGAGGCAGCCAACAAGGAACAGTGGGCGCGCATCCCGCCTGACCATAAGAAAGGCACGCTGGTTAGTGAGAAGGACTGGTACAAGATCCTTGGCGACATACCCAAGGAGCCTATCGTCATCGCCGGCTTCAAGGGCGGCTGGGGCGAACTCTGGATTGATGCCGTCATCGAAAGCATGAAAGCCGACTTCCCCGGCATTCAGATCGAGAAGGACTTCGACCCGCGCATCTGGGAGAAGATGAAGCCACGCTTGGTGGCCGGTGAGGTGCCGGACTGGATGTATTACGTGATTGGGCCTTGGGGCGGCGAGTGGAAGAAGGGCATCGAGGAGAAAATCATGGTGCCGTGCGACTTTCTGCTCGACGTGGAGGCTTACGGCATACCGGGCAAGCGCGTGGGTGAAGTGATCCAGCCCGGCGCGTTGGCGGCTGCCAACGCCAACATCACCGATGCGCAGTGGACGATGCCACTCTCGCTGTCGGTATACGGTCTGTACTACAACGTTGAGATGTTCGAGAAGAACGGCTGGAAGGCGCCGGATCAAATCAGTTACGAAGAGTTCCTCGAGCAGAACAAGGCGATCAAAGCGGCCGGCATTCCACCATTCACTTACGCAGGTAAATATCCAGGTTACTGGGAATTCGGCTTCCTCCAGTCACTTTGGTACAAGAAGGCCGGCGAGAAGGCGTTCTGCGACATGGATAACCTGGTGCCAGGCGCATTCTTGAACCCCGATCTGGCGTGGGGCATCGAGCAGGTGCAGAGCTTCTTCAAGAATGACTGGATCTACCCTGGCTCGGACGCGCTGTCACATACGGAGTCGCAGCAAGTGTTCGTGGACGGCAAAGCAGCCATGATCCCCAACGGCTCGTGGATGCCCAACGAACAGCGCGAGACGACGCCGCCGGGCTTCCGCATGGCGTTCAGCGGCGTGCCGATGCCTTCGGACGGCAAGGGCTACAAGGACGCCATCGCCTACGACCGCGGTGCATCGGAGCTCCAAGTCGGCAACGGCAAGAATCCTTTGTGGGGCATGGAAGTGATGCGCCGCATCTACTCGCCGACCGCGCAGCGCATCTGGGCCGAGCAGATCGGTTCGCCCAACGCGATGATCAGCGTCGTCAAGGACGTCAAGCCCACGCCGGCTTGGGAGAGCGCGGCCAAGGCAATCGAGCGGGCAAAGGGGCACAACATCGTGCTGAACTACGGCGCTTGGTATCCAGAGCTCGGCAAGCAGTGGGGTGACTCCATCGGCGACATCGTCACCGGCAAGATCGCGCCGATGGATGCGCTGCAGCTGCTCGAGCAGGGCGCTCAGATGGTTCGCGATAACCCGGACATCAAGAAGTTCAAGCGGGAGTGCAAGGCGTAAGGCGATCGCAAGTCTGCTCCTGAAAGTGAGTATGACGATGAGCAGCGCGAGCCAGGTTCGATCGGAGCCTGGCTCGCGCTTGGCTTCTAGGATGGCCTATGAGCGTTAAAACCCAGCGGTATGTGTTTGCAGCGTCGTTCTTGCTGCCGGCGGTGATCCTCTACACGGTGTTCGTGCTGTATCCCGCCGTTCAAGGGCTGGAGATCAGTTTCTACAAATGGTCGGGACTCTCGATGAACCGCACATGGGTGGGCCTGGCCAACTTCGAGCGCTTCTTCCGCGAGCTGACTTCGCCTAATGACTTCTTCAACATTCGCAACTACTTAGGGCGCAACATCTTCATCTTCTGCTTCAGCCTGGCGTCTATCTTTCTCGGCCTGATCTGTGCTGCCTTGATCCACGCCAAGCCACGCGGCGCGAATCTGTTTCGCGTCACCTATTTCTTCCCGCGCGTGCTCGCCGTGCCGGCCATCGCACTGTTGTGGTCTATGGTGCTGCACCCCGACTACGGCCTGGTTAACAGCGGCCTGCGTGCCATCGGGTTGGAAGAACTGGCTAAGCCATGGTGGAGTTTGCAGGAAGAGATGCCTCTGCAGCGCCTGGGCGTCTGGACGATGGGATTCGTCGGCGTCTGGGCAGCGTTGGGGTGGTACATGATCCTCTTTCTGGCCACCATCCAGAACGTGCCTGCAGAATTTACGGAAGCCGCGATGATTGACGGCGCAACTAAGGCCCAGACATTCTTTCTGATCGTCGTCCCCCTCATCTGGGAGACGTTGCGCACGACGATCGTATTTGCCGTCATGGGCATGTTCTTCGTATTCGACCTAGCGTTCATCCTGTTCGAGCAAGTTTCCAACAAGAACTCGGACATGATCGCCCATTACTACTACTGGCAAGCCTTCGGCGCGAATAACTGGGGATACTCATCCGCAATCGTCACCGTGATGTTCCTAATCACGATCGCACTGACGATTGGCACGTTCTTCGCGTTGAAGCGGGAGAGTGTGCAGTACTGATGGCCAACACCACTTCAAGCTTCCCTGCTGCGCCGGTCTCACGGCGCCAGAGCGGCAGCCTCGCGCTGAGCTCGGTGATGAGCAAGATCGGGTGGATCATCGCGCAGGTGTTCCTTTGGATTTTCTTCGCCAGCGTGGCCTTCCCGATCATCTGGACGATCATGACGTCTTTCAAGACCAGCCGCGAACTGTTCACGAATCCATGGGCACTGCCCGCCGTGCCGCAGATTACCAACTACATTAAGGCATGGAACGAGATGAAAGTGGGCACTTACTTCTTCAACAGCGTGTTTGTGAGCTTTACCAGCTTGGCAATCACGATGTTGCTGGGGAGCATGGCTGCCTACGTCATCGCCCGAGTGAACATCAAGATCAACCGCGGGCTGTATTTCTTCTTCTTGGCCGGCTGGCTGATTCCCTACTTCCTCACGTTCATCCCGGCTTGGTTCTTGCATCGCCAACTCGGCACGATCAGCAAGGACGGCGGCCACTTAGCATTGATCATCCAGTACTCGGCCGGTTCACTGCCGTTCACCATCTTCTTCCTCTACGCTTTCTTCAAAACCCTGCCGCGCGAGCTCGAGGAGTCGGCCGTTATAGACGGCGCCAATCCCTATCAGGTGTTCTTCCAGGTCATGCTGCCGCTAGCAAAGTCGGGCATCTTGACCGTGGGGATTTTTAACTTCATCGGCATCTGGAACGAGTATCCCTGGGCGCTGGTCACGATCTCGCGGGACGAACTTAAGACGCTGCCGCTGGGGCTGGCGAACTTGCTGCAGCGCTCGCAATATCAGACTGACTGGGGCGCGATGTTCGCCGGATTCGTCCTGACGCTCGTGCCGACGTTCGTCGTTTACGCGATTTATCAGTCGCGGCTGACTGAGGGGATCACCGTGGGCGCGCTCAAGGGATGAGGCGCAATATGCCGGCAGCGGATTGGACACGAGTCGGCGCATGGACGGGCGGCGCCGTTCACGGCCTGGCGCTCTCGCCGCGCTTTGCAGAGGATGGGATCGTGTTGGCTGCCACCGGCGCCGGCCTATTCCGATCCGAGGACGGCGGGCAGACGTGGCAGCGCACCGGCAGCATGGGCTACGTCGCCGTGCGCTACGTCGCGTTTGATCCTTCCGGCAGGGCATTCGCGGCTACACAGGCCGGCGCGCTGGCCGTCTCCACAGATGGCGGCTCGCAGTGGCGGACGTCGGATGCTTGGGGCTTCGGCACAATCAACGCGCTGGCCTTCGCAAACGATGAGGACGGTCAGGCGATCATCTTTGCGGCTACCGACGAAGGGATATACCGTTCGCCGGACGGAGGCGTAAGTTGGCAGAGCGCCAACTTCGGCCTGCTTGACTTGGAGATTCTGTGCTTGGCGTGTGCACCGGACTTCGCCCAGAGCGAGGTGATCTGGGCCGGCAGCGCAAAAGGCGGCTTGTATCGCTCACGCAACGGCGGGCGCGCTTGGCGCGAGGCAGGCCACGGCTTGTCGGATGCCGCTGTGCAGTGCCTCGCCTTTAGCAAAGCCGGGTTGCTGGCCGGCACAGATGACGGCCTATTCCAGCTCGTCGAAGGTGGCACTTGGCAGATCGCCGGCCTAGAAGGGCTGGAGGTGAATTGCGTTGCCGACTGCGACGATGTGCTGTTGGCCGGCACGACGCGCGGCATCTTCCGCGCCGACGCAGGCTTGGAATGGCATCCAGGTGATCTGAACGAGCCGGTGCTTGCACTGGTGAGCGCAGCGAACGGCGTAGCGCTCTGCGGAACAGCCTACACAGGCGTCTGGCGCAGCGAAGACCGCGGGCGCACTTGGCAGCGATCGAACGCAGGCCTGAGCGCACACACGCCGCCCATAGCTGCGCGCACCGGCAACGGCACCATGCTGCTGGCCAACATGCTGGGTAGTGCAGCGTGCTCCGACGACGGGGTAGCTTGGCAACCGGTTTCGACCGACGATCCTCTCGTGAGCGTCGCAGCGTCCTCTTCGCCACACCGACCGGCCTTCATCGCGGCAACAGAACGACACGTTCTGGCCTGGGAGGCGGGGACGAACGCCCTGCTTCCTTTACCAGCTCAACCATCGCTTGACGAGGACGATGCGATCACAGCGCTAGCCCTGAACCGCGACGACATCCTCATCGGCACGCGCGCAGGCAAGGCCAAGATGCGCATCGGTGGCATCTGGCGCGACATCGCGCTGCCGGGCAGGGGCGCGGTGACCCGGCTGCAATTTACACCGGCCGGCGGCCTATTCGCGCTGCGCATCATCGCCAAGCCGAAAGCCGACGCTCAGTTCAGCGCAGAGGTCTGGCGCGCGCCTCAGCTCGCCGCACCCGATCCGGATGAGACGGTCTGGAGCATGGTTATGGGGTTAGACGGGCTGCACACGCCGTTGGCCAACTTGGCCGTCGCAGATCGGCGCATCGTGCTCGCCGCGCATAACATTATCGCTTACGGATACATCACTGAGGGGCAGCCGGTCGAGATGCGCCGCATCAGCGTCGAGCCGGGTATCACATTCACCGGTGTCGTATGGTATGGCGAAGACGTGCTGCTGGCGAGCAACCGCGGCATCCTCTACGTGAGCAGCGTAACCGGCGCGCATCGGCCGATCGGGGAAACGCTGGTAGACGTGCCTGTAGTCGCGCTGTTTGTCGAACGCGACGGGATATG
>JANWVF010000159.1 GCA_025056965.1 Thermoflexales bacterium
AGTTGGGTCGGGTTGTAACCGCCGCCGTTGGTCAAGTCGGCGTAGTGCGTCGTGCTGTACAGGCCGAAGAAGGTCAGCGTGTAGGGCGAGGTCATCGCAATGCGCACCACGCCGTTGTTCTCCTGGAGCGAGACGAAGGCATACTGCGAGTCGGCGGAGAAGGCCACGCTCTCCGGCTCCAGCGTGTTCGGGGCGTTGTCAATCAATAGTTGCCCGATGTCGTCGTAGCGGCCTGCGCTAAAGCCGGGTGTGCCTGCTTGCGAGGGCAGCGGCAGCGTGATCACGCTCAGCGGCGTGGGCGCGTTGGGGTCGAAGCCGCTCAAATCCACGATTGAGATCGAGCCGGGTCCACCGTTGTCGCCTTGCGCGGGCGCCTCGGCCTCGTTGGCGACCACGGCATAGTTGCCATCGGGCGAGATGGCGATGGCGTCCGGCTGGATGCCGACCAGCGCCTCGGTGATGAAGGCGCCAGTGCTCAGCCGATAGGCCAGCACCTTGCCATGGGTTGGGCTGGCAGCCGGAGCGGCCGAGCCGGCCACGGCCAGGATCAAGTCTTTGGTCGGATGGATCGCCAGCGAATTCAGGCCGGCCAACTGCGCCGTCGGACCGACGCGCTGGCGCAGCGAAGGCGAGAGGATGTCGCTTAGGTTGAGCAGGTCGAAGCTGCTGTCGCCGGCGTTGGTCAGCGCACCGTCACCGTCGCGCACGCTGATGATCTCTGCGCCGTTGCCGCCCAGGCCAGTGTTGTATGTGGCGATGGCCGAGAGCTGCGGCTCGGCGTTCAGGCTTAAGCCGACCAGGATCGAGTCGTGATCCGACGAGCGGAACGGGTCAGGGTTATATAGATACACCTGTTGGCCGGCCGACTTGAAGTTGGTGTTGTAGTCCAGCACCGATGGCTCGTCGGCGTTCACGTGCCATTCGCCGACGCCGGTTACTTGGGCGTTCAGGCTCGGCGATGCCAAGGCGTAATCTAGGTGGCCCCATTGGCCTTCAAACGAGTAGGAGTAGCCACCCGGGCCGAGGCGATCCTCAATTAGGTTGATGTAGCCGGCGTTCTTAAGCGCCGTGATCGGGTCTTCCTTCGCGTAGGAGTTCAAGTCGCCCAAGATCAGGATGTCGGGGTCATTGATGCCGGTCGGATCGGTCGCCAGCCAGGCGGCCAGCTCTTGCGCGGCAGCTTTGCGGGTGAGGTTGCAGTTGCCCTGGCCATCGTTCATGTCGGGATCTGAAGGAACCGGGCTGACGTTGTCGGCGCAGCTGGAGCCTTTCGACTTGAAGTGATTCACGACGACGGTGAATCGCGCGCCGGTGACGTTGTCCTGGAAGCTCTGGGCCAACGCCGGCCGGTTGCGCTGGATGAAGCCGTTCGTAGTCGAGAAGATGCCGAACGCGCCGGTGTTGATCACGGCAGTCTGTCCCACCGGTGTCACGCGGCCGGGGCGGTAGACGATGCCCACCTTGATCGCGTCAACGCCAAGGGTGTTGGTCACGCCCAGCGCCGCGTCCGGGTTGATGAACGCATACGTGCCGGGTGCCGTGGCCGCGTTCAGGCGGTTCACCAGGTCTTGAACCGCGCTGGTCGGCCCGTAGCCGTCGTTCTCCAGCTCCATCAGCCCAATCACGTCGGCGTTCAAGCCGAGCAGCAGCGGGACGGTCTTGGAGATCTGGCGGTTGAACTCAGTGGTGTTCTCCGCGCCGCGACAGTCGGTCGCGGCACCGCCAACGCCGAGCGTGCACGCGCCGGTGCCGAAAGTGTTGAAGTAGTTGAGCAGGTTCGCGCCGGCCACGCGCAGCGAGCCGCCAACGTTCGGCGGGGTGGTCGGGCGCGGATTAGCAGCGACGAACGTCACCGGCTGCGTCGGGCGCACGCGATAGGCGTCCGGGCTGGCACTAGCGCCGCCCCAGCCATACGTCATCACGCCGACGACGTTGCTCACCGTGTCGCCGCCGCGCAGGGTGTTCAGTGCGGTCAGGGTCAGGCCATTGCGCGCGAAGATGATTGGATCCGGGTTCTGAACGTTGCTGTTGTCGTCCAGCAGGATGCGGTTCAGGTTGTTGGCCGCCTGCTGTGCCAGCGCCGGCGCGCCGGGCGTGACGATGTTGGTCGGCTGAGGCAGGCGCCCGCCGGAGGACAGCGTGACCTGCCCGAAGCGGCCCAAATAGTAGTTGTCGGTGACGCTCAAGTTCTGCGGCAGGCGCACGCGCATCCCCTCGAAGCGCTCCAGGTCTTGCGGATCGCTCAGCGGAAGGGTGACATCGGTAGGCGCCGGCAGCGCCGCCGGTCCGCACACTAGGATGCTCGGCGAATTGCCCAGCCGAGTCTGGTTGAAGGTCTCGCGCACGGTGTCGGTTACCACCACCAGATCGCCCAAGCTAACCGAGTCATTCGAGCCGTTGAAGACGAACAAGCCCTCTGAGGTAAGCGGGTCGCCGTCCGGCGTCTCGCTCTGAATGTAGAAACCTTGGAGCTGGGCGGTCGTCTCGAAGTCACCTACGACGATGCCGCGCACGGTCACCACTGTGCCGCTGAGCGGGCTGCTGCTGGTTGTGCCCTGCACGGCGCTGATGGGCGTGAGCGATGGATCGGTGCAGATGGCCGGCGGCGGCGCGACCGTGCTAAAGCTGCTGGTGAAGTTGGCCGCCATGTTGTCCGGCGGGTCGTTGGTGTCCTGGTCGGCCACGTTGGCGGCGACCACAGTGAGCGTGCAGGTCTCACCGGCGCTGAAGTCGGCGGTGGGATCAAGCGTGAAGACGGTCGGGCCGCCGCTCACGGCGACGTTGCCGGCGCTGGGCGCGCGGTTGCCGCTGCTGCCGCAGTTCAACGTGAACCAGTCGCCGGTCACGTTCACCGGCTCGGTGAAGGTGACGATCACGTTGCTGCCGAGCGCCACGTTGGTCGCGCCGTTGGGCGGGTTGACCGCGCTGACCGCCGGCGCAGCATCGCTGGCCAGCGGGTTGCCGCTGAAGGTCACGTTGTCGAAGCGCAGCGTACCGCCCGGGCTGTAGCTGCTAGACGAGTTAGAGGCGACGTACTGGGTGTTGGTAGGTGGCGCGAATGCCGATACCACGCGCACGCGAAAGTCCGCAATGTTGTTCACCGCCGGAATGGCGCTGAAGTCCACCGTGCGGGTATACCAAGCGTCGCCGGCCGTGACGGTGAACGTCGCCACGTCGGTGAAGGAAACCCCGCCGTTGATCGAGTACTGCACAACGACCGTGTTGGCGGAGGTGTTGCTGTGGCGCTGGTGGAAGAAGAACTGGATGTTCTGCCACCCTGCCGTGCTGATCTGGAACTGCGCGCCGGCCGTCTTGTTGCCGCTGCCTTGCGCCGGGTAGGTTGTTGTGTTCCAGCCGCCGCTGCTTTCGCCGGCGAACCCGGCCGCGAATGTGGCCGTCGTGCCGCCGACCAGCGAAGCCGTGCCGCTGCCGGTGGACGGCACAGTAGTGCCGCCGTTGAATGTCCACTGCGTGATAATAGTTAGGGCGTGGGCCGGCCGCGGCGAAGTGAGCGCGGGGGTGACGGACGCGCCGAGCAACGCCAGCACCGTCGCCGCGCGCAGCCAGACTGATCTCAGAAGTTGTGGGAACGTAGGGTTAGCATTGCTCATTTGATCTCAGCGTCGTGTCTCTCTGCAATCCGGATTTGATGCCAGAGAGGATGCTAACCACCAGACGTTAAGGAGCTGTTGTCTGGGCGGGCGGGATAGAAGATTTTCGCTTGCCTCTGCCAGGGCAGGGCATATGCCGATC
>JANWVF010000027.1 GCA_025056965.1 Thermoflexales bacterium
GCCTTCATTGCCTCCCACAGCGGCGTCGGCGTGAAGTCCGGCTCGAGCATGCGGAAGTAGTACCACGACTGATTCTTCTCGGCGTCGCTGGGCCGCTTGAAGAACCACACGCTCATCACGCCGACCCACGGCCACTCTGCCCGCGCGCGCTCGAAGAGCATCGGCACGTAGCGCGCCTGCTGCTCCGGCGTCACCATGCCGAAGCGGCTGAGATCGGCGATGGTGGGGTCGTTGGGCACCGCGTTCCAATTCACCTCGCTCAGCCAGATCGGCTTGTGGGCGTCGCCGTTGCGCACCATGATGTCGCGCATCAACACGTGGCGCGCGACGTTAGTCTGCAGCGGGTTCAACCGCCGGTCGTAGGGGCCGCTGAACAAGCCGTAGCCCTGAGCCGCGGCCACGTCGAAGCAGCGTCCGGCGCCGGCTTGGTACATGCGCTGAAGGAAGATCAGGTCGTCGAGGCCGCCACCCGGATGACCGCCGCCGTCTTGAGCGATCGTCGGCGCCAGCGCCGCGGCGATCACCACGTTGCCCGCATCCACGCGCTTTAGGCGCTCGTGTGCCAGGCACAGCAGCCGCGCGTAATCCTCAGGATTGGCGCGCTGGTTGCCCCATTCCGGGAAGATGTTCGGCTCGTTCCAGATCTGCCAGTAGCGCACTCGGCCTTTGTAGCGACGCGCGACGATCTCGACGAAGTCGGCGAAGTCCTCAAAACGCGCCGGTGGACCGAACTCGCCCAAATCGGCATAGCCGGCGTGCGCCCAGGCCGGCGGCGCGCCCAGTCGAGCGATGATCTTGAGGCCATAGCGCTCGGCCAGCGCGACAATGTGGTCATACTTGTCCCAGGCGCTGCGATAGGGCTGGTTGCGCCGATCCTCGAAGTCGCCTTTCCCGTGAATCTCGATGTCCGACCAGGTGAACGACTGGCGGATCCACCCGAAGCCAGCGTCGCGGATCATCTGCAAGCTGCGCTCACGCTTGGCTTCCTCGACTTCTAATTCCAAAAAGGTGTTCACGCCGAGCGGATTGGCAGGAAGGTGCTGAATGTCTGCGTCGGGCGCGAGCCGCAACGGCGGGCGCGTCTGCTCAAGCGCCAGGTTCCACACTGCGCGCATCTGGGCGAAGCGCGTCTCCTCGCCGGTCAGGTAGAAAAGCGGCTCGTCGGCGGCAGGCGAGGCCAGCCAGGCGATCGCGCCGATGATCGGCGCAGCAATCAGCAGCGATAAAGCGCGGCGCAGCCGATGTCGGTCATGATTCATCCGATCCATTGATGTTGAGGTACTTGCGCCACACGTCGTTGGTCGCCATCGTCAGCAGCGCCATAGCCCAGAAGCGCGGGCGATGGGGCTTACGCAGCAGCGTCATGCCGGCTTCCTCCGGGGTGCGGTTGCCCTTCTTTCGGTTACACGCACCGCAGGCAGTGACCACGTTCTCCCACTCGGTGCGTCCGCCGCGCGAGCGAGGCACGACGTGGTCAATCGTCAGGTTTTCCCGGCCGGGCTGTGCGCCGCAGTATTGGCATGTGTAGTCGTCGCGCAGCAGTAGCGCGCGGCGCGAGAGCGGCAGCGGCAGGTTGTGCGGTACGCGTACGTAGTGAAGCAGCCGGATGACCTGAGGCACCGGCAGCTGCACCCGTTCGCTGCGGATCACGGCGTCGGACGCCTCGATCAACTCCGCTCGCTGCACCATCAGCAGATGGATGGCGCGAGGTACGGGAACGACGCTGAGCGGCTCATACGTGACGTTGAGCACCAAGACCCGCCGCAGCGACGGCGCTGTGCTGTGGTAAACGGTTACGCTGTCTGGTTTCTCGTCCCCTTACTACACAGAATTAATGCTTAACCCCTGCATTGTAGCTTCACAAGATTAAGCTCTTTTAAGGTTGCGCGCCTCGCATCGGCTTGGCTCGATCTGAGGCGCGTGCTGAATCAAGGCTAAACTACTATCATGCCTAGATGGCCGATGACATGCGCCGTCGCAGCCGTGCTCGTCGCCTCGCTCGCATGGCCGCAGCGCGCCGGCGCGAGCAACGATGGCTTCGCAGGCACGGCGTATACCTTTTATCCTCTACCCGGCGACAGCTCATCGCGACCTCTGTTGCCGCTCATGCATGCAGCGGGTTCGCGCTGGGATCGCTTCGACTTCCCCTGGCCGCAGATCGAGCTGACGCCCGGTCAGTGGGCCTGGGCGACCCATGATGCGCTGGTGAACGACGTGCGCCAGGCCAGGATGAATATCCTCGGCATCTTGCTCTGGACGCCGCCCTGGGCCAGCACAGGTCCTTGTGTCGCTGTCCAGCAATATCAAGTTCGGCCGAGCATCCTGCGCCTCTACGCGCCACCGCCGTCCACCCAGTCGGCCCTGTCCACACCCTGCGCCACTCGCCCGCCTCAGGGCCTGTATGAGCCTTGGAACGACTGGACTACGACCGACGGTGACCCCGTAAATTACTGGGGGCGCTTTGCCTATCAGCTGGCGACGCGCTATCGCGGCGCGGTGCGACACTGGGAAGTGTGGAACGAGCCAGACCTCGTTTGGTTTTGGAGCGGTTCACCGAGCGAATATGCGCGCCTGCTCAAGGTAGCGCATCAGGCGATCAAAGCGGCCTGTCCGGAGTGCACCGTGCTGTTCGGCGGGCTGGCGTTCTATGCCGCGCCGAGTTTCTACACCGACGTGCTCAACGTCATCCGCAACGATCCGGAAGCCCCGGCGCACGGCTACTTCTTCGACGCGCTCGGGTTGCACCTATATAGTCGCTCGTCGAGCATCGCCGACGTAGCCAACACAGTGCGCGCCAAGCTAAGCGAGCTCATCCCCGTCGAACGCGCCATCTGGTTGACGGAGACCGGCGTGCCGGTGTGGGACGACCTCACGGTCAATCCGGCGGCTGCGCCCTACATCTGGTCAGCGCGACAGCACGAGGCCGCCGCTTTCACGCTGCAATCGTATGCGAACGCCCGCCTGGCGGGCATCCAGCGCTACATCTTCTTCCGCGCCCACGACGATTGGTGCGACAAGAATCGCAACGGCACCTGCGCCGATGATGGATCGTATGCCGGGATGCAGGAGATGTATGGCCTGGCGCGCGACAACCTCACGCTGCGTCCGGCCTACACGGCCTACCAACTGGCGACGCAGTACCTCATCTCGCCCACCTGGGTGAGCTACTGGAACTACACTGATGGCGGTCGGCGGGTCTCTTTCTGGGGCACGCCGCGCGGCAAGGTCAGCGTGTTCTGGAACACATCGCCCACTACGACCGCCGTGGGCTATCCAATCGCCGTGCCGTCGGCCACCCTGATCACTCAGGAAGGCCAATTTCAGACGGTGACACCTACAGCGGGGGTCTACACGCTCACCCTGCCCGGCGCTACGGCTAATAACGGCCTCTCCAGCACCGATTACATCATCGGCGGCCGCACTTTCTTACTCGTTGAGCATGACACCGATGCGCCTACCGCGCAGTTGCTGGACGTGCGGCCGGCGAACGCGACGGCCTTCACCGTCACCTGGACGGGCGCCGACCCGACCTCGGGCGTGTGGCGTTACGACGTGCAGCAGCGCCCTCAGAGCGATGCTGCCTGGACGAGCTGGCTGACGCGCACCGGCGCGACCGTCGCCGTGTTCAACGCGCCTCAGCCGAGCGTCAGATGTTTTCGCGCCCGCGCTTGGGATCGGGTGGGCCAGATCAGCGAGTGGACGCCGGAGCGCTGCGCCGCGCCGTTGATCAACGTGCGCTTGAACGTGCTTGCCGTCTTCGGCGACGCCAACACCAACGGCGCTCAGGACGTAGATGAATCGCCCGTCCTCTCGCTGTTGCGGCTGCGTGACTCGACCGGCGCCGACGTCGTGTCGCCTACGGTCACTGTCCCATGGCTGCTCTCCACGACCTTACCGCTTGGCGAATACCGACTTGAGGTCTGGCCGGAGCAGGTGTCGTGGCTGCCCGAGCTGCGGACGTTGAGCTTCACCTGGAGCGCGCCGAACGTGGATTTGACGATCGGCCTGCGGCCACGGCGCAACGACGTCTTCATCCCGACGGTGCTGCGCTGATCGAGGCGTCGTGCGGCCATCGCCGGACAAGCTCAAAATTGCTCTAGGAAGCGCAGGTCGTTCTGCCAGAAATAGCGGATATCGCTGATGCCCAGCAGTCGCATGGCCTGCCGCTCCGGCCCCATGCCGAAGGCGAAGCCCGACCACTCGGTCGGGTCGTAGCCGCCGTTGCGCAGCACGGTGGGATGGACCATGCCTGCCCCAGCGATCTCTAGCCAACCGGTGCCTTTCGTGATCATCCGGTCACGCTCGGTAGCCAGGCCCCAATACACGTCCACTTCCACGCTCGGTTCGGTGAACGGGAAGTACGAGCAGCGAAAGCGGATGCGCGCGCTGCCGCCGAACATGTGGCGAGCGAACTCGGCCATCACCCCTTTCAAGTCGGCGAAGGTGATGTTGCGACCGATGGCCAGCCCCTCGACTTGGTTGAACTGCATCTCGCTGCGCGCGGTGACCTGCTCGTAGCGATAGACCATGCCGGGCAGGATGACGCGGATGGGTTGCGTGCCATTCGCGCCGCGTTCGCGCATCACGCGGATCTGGCCGGGCGAAGTATGCGTGCGCAGCAGCACGCCGGGCTGCGTGGTGTAGAAGGTGTCCCACATGTCGCGGGCTGGGTGCTCCGGCGGCATATTGAGCAACCCGAAGTTCATCTCGTCGGTCTCCACCTCCGGCGAGCGATACACCTCAAAGCCCATGTGCGCGAAGATTTTGATGATCCGCCGCAGCGTGAGGGTGCTGGGATGCAGCCGCCCGCGCGGGATCGGTGCGCCGGGCAGGGTCACGTCGAGCGCGCCAGCTTTCATCGCCGCTTCGAGTTCGGTCGCCTTGACCTCGGCCTGCTTGGCCTCGAACGCAGCGGTGAGCGCTTGTTTCACCTCGTTGGCGCGCTTGCCGAAGGCCGGTCGCTCCGCGGGGCTGAGCGTGGCAATCGCTGCCATCGCGCGTTCCAACTCTCCCTTGGCGCGCTTGGTGCCGAAGTACTTGCCGTGCCAGGCTTGCAGCGCTTCGCTCGTGTCGGCCTGCGCCAGCGCTGCCAGCGCTTCGCGCTCGAGTGCGTCGAGTGATGCGTCCATGTGCGTGCTGCGGATTATACGGGTTGCACTAGAATTCCAGGACCTGAATGGGCATCCTCGCGCCGCTCACGCGCCTTTACGGCCTGGTGCGATTGTCGCTGCAACGCCTCTTCAACCAGTTCAGCCTCGCTGCGCCTCTTGCCCTGGGCATTGCGATCGCCGTCATGCTCGCCTCGGCCATCCCGATGTTTAGCGACGCCGTGCAGCTGCGCGTGTTGCAGGAGCGCGTCGCATCGAATGATCAGGTTCGTCGTCGCCCCCCTTTCGCCTTCCTCATCACCTACTATGGTTCGATTAATGGCCCGATTGAATACGAGGAGTATTTGCAAGACGACGCGATGGTGCGACGACGCGCGCCGGCTGCCATCGGACTGCCGATCTCGCAGACGGTGCGTTACCTGCACACCCCGAAGTTTCGCTTGTTCCCCGCCGACAAAGCCATGCAATACGCCGACGCCAACACACAGCTGGAATGGTTGAGCATCGGGGCGCTATCCGACTTTGAGCCGCGCATCCAAGTGTTCGGCGCGCTGCCGCGCCCGCGCGACGATGGCGCGATCGAGGTGCTGGTTTACAGCGAGATGGCCAACCGCATCGGCGTGCAAGCCGGCGAAGATTACATCCTCTACGGCCCTCCGGTGCGCGGCATGCCGCCGATCCAGCAGCGCGTTCACATCAGCGGCATCTGGGCCGAGGAGAATCCGGATGACCCATACTGGTTCTACCGTCCGGATGCGCTCAGCGACATCCTGCTGGTCAGCGAAGCAATCTACGCGCGCCAGGTCGCGCCGGCCATTCCGTTGGACGCCGAGCTGAGCTTGTGGTACTTTCTGGCCGACGGCAGCGGCCTGGACACCGACGGCGTGATGCCGTTGCTCGGCCGCTTGGGGCGTTTGAGCGCGGAGCTGACGGCGCAGCGCAACGGCCTAGCCGTGCGCGTCTCGCCGGTGGCCTCGCTCCAACGCTATGTGCAGGCCACCAATGAGCTGACGCTGCTGTTGGTGATCTTCAGTGTGCCGCTGCTGGCCGTGGTCTTGTACTTCGTCATCATGGTGTCGAGCATGGTGGTGCGCGAACAGGAAGGCGAAATCGCTGTCCTGCGCAGCCGTGGCGCCTCGAAGGTCGGCATCGCCTTGCTCTACGTGATCGAGGCGCTGATCATCGGCCTAGTCGCGCTGGGAGCCGGACTGGCGGCCGGCCACGGGCTGGCGTCGCTCATGACGCAGCTCTCATCATTTTTGGTTTTCTCAGGCGAGCCGGCGCTGCCCGTGCGCCTGAACAGCCAGGCCGTGCGTTTTGCGATTGCGGCGGCCGTAGTCGCCTTTCTGGCAGCCTTGATCCCGGCGCTGGGCGCGGCACACCGCACCATCGTATCCTATCGCGCGTCGCAGGCGCGCTCGCTGCGCCCACCGTTCTGGCAGCGCGCCTATCTGGATGTGCTGCTGATGGCCGCAGCCGTCTACGTGTACTTTCAGCTGCGATGGTCGGGTGGCATCTTGTTGGCCGGCGATCCGCAGCGCGCCGATGACCCATTCACCGACCCGGTGCGCTTCCTTGCGCCGGCCTTCATGCTGGCAGCGGCGGCGCTGCTGCTAGTGCGCTTCTTCCCGCTGGCCATGCGCGGGTTGTCTGCCCTGGCGGCGCGGTTGCCTGTGGATACGGCGCTGCTTCTGACGCTGCGCAGCCTGGCGCGCGCGCCAGCCAACTACATCGGCCCGCTGCTCTTGCTCATCTTCACCATGGGCTTGGCCGTGTTCAGCTCGTCCATCGCGCTCACGCTCGACCGGCATCTGCACGATGCGACTTACTTCCGCGTCGGGGCCGACATTCGCCTAGTGGAAACGGGCGATCTGAGCGTGCGCATGTCGCCGTTCGGCATCGTATCGGGTGGTGAGGCCGGGCAGCCACCTCCCACCTCGGATCCCGAAGATCAAGCCGAGCCGGTGTATTACACGTTCGTGCCCGTGCAAGAACATCTGCGCATTCCGGGGGTGCGCTCGGCAGCGCGGGTGGGGACATTCGGCGCGCAGCTCAACGTGCCCAACGCGCCGGAGCGCGCCCAGTTCATCGGCGTAGATCGGGTGGACTTTCAGCTCACGGCCTACTTCCGCGACGACTTCGCACCGCAACCGCTGGGGGCGCTGATGAATCAGCTGGCGCTCAATTCGGATGCGCTGCTCGTCGGGCGCGACTTCTTACGGCGCACAAACTTACGCATCGGCGAGCCTCTGGTGCTAACCGTCGAGACCGCCGGCTTCGGCAGCCGGCCAATCACTTTTACGATCGTCGGCGCGTTTGACCTCTTCCCACACGAAGGGCGCGAACCGCAAACAATCTTCGTGGGCAACCTAGACTACCTGTTCGAGCACGTCGGCAGCGCGTTGCCCTATGACGTGCTGCTGGCGGTCGAACCTGAGGTGACGCTGGATCAGGTCGTAGACGCCGCCGGCAGCCTCGGCTTTCTGGTGCTCAACGGCACCGATGCCCGGCAGGTCATTCGCGAGGCGCAGGCGAGGCCGGAGCGCCGCGGCGTGTTTGGACTGCTGTCGGCAGGCTTCATCGCTGCTGCGCTGCTTACCGTGGTTGGATTCGTGCTCTCGGCAGTGATCACCTTCCGAGAGCGGCGCATTCAGCTCGGCATGTTGCGCACCATTGGCCTATCGGCGCGACAAATGGCGGCGTTCGTCGCGCTCGAGCAGATTCTGCTGATCGGCTTGGGCGCCCTAGCCGGCAGCGCGCTCGGCGTCATCGTCAGTCGCCTGTATATCCCGTTCATGCAGGTCGGCGGCGCGATGGCGGCGAGCATCCCACCCTTCATCGTGCGCATCGCTTGGCAGGACCTGATGCTGATCTACGCTTCGCTCGGCCTTGCTCTGGCCATGGCCGTCGGCATCATGCTGATCTCGCTGCGCCGCTTGAAGGCGTTCGAGGCAATCAAGTTAGGGGCGACGTAGGCATCACAAAATGAAACGCATCCTGTCTGGATCTATCGCGCTGTTACTTTCGGCGTGTGGCTTGGTCAACCCGCAGCCGCCGGCCACGCCCACCGCCATCCCGACCGCAGCCGTGCCGCGCCAACCCACCTACACCGTGCAGCGCGGCTCTGTGGAGCGCCGGATCGAATTCCTGGCCCGCATCCAGCCCATCGAAGATCAGCCGCTGGCCTTCGAGATCGAGGGGCGCGTCGCCCGCCTCAACGTCAGCATCGGCGATGAGGTCGTAGCAGGCCAAGTATTGGCCGAACTGGATACCTCTGACCTGAAGAATCAGATCGAGCAGGCGCGCGTGGAATTCCTCACCGCGCAATTGGTGCTGTCGCGCACGCTGGCCACATTCACCGAGACGCTCCGAGCGGCCGAGATTGATCTAGATGTGGCCCGGCTGCGCTTGGCTCAGGCACGCGCGCGCGACTTCGGCCCATCCCTCGAGTTGGCCAAAGCCGAAATCGCGCGTGCCGAGCGTGCCTTGGCCGACGCCAATGCCGGCCTGAACTCGGCGCGTAACAACGAGGCCGACCGCGACATGATCCCCGGCTTTGAGCGCATGGTGCTGGATGCGCAGATCGCCTTGGCCCGTGCGCGCGCCGAATACGAGCGCCTGTTGCAAGAACAAACCGCGCATCAATTCAACATCAGCATCCTGGCCAAAGAGGTCGAGCGGGCCGAGCTGGCCCTATCGCGCATCCGGTCGTCGGTTGACCCAAACCTCGAACGCGCCGTGGAAGTCGGTCGGTTGACGCTTGAGCGGTTGGAGGCGCAGCTCAGCCGCGCCCAAATCGTCGCGCCGTTCGACGGGCGAGTGAGCAGCCACAGCCTGGCCGTGGGCAAGACCGTGCGCGCGTTCGACCCGGTCATCATCGTCTCGAAGCCGGGAGGGCTAGAGGCCGCCGCGGAACTCACCCAGAATCGCCTGGTCGAGATCGCTGTTGGCCAGCCGGTGTCGGTCACGCTGAACAGCGTGCCGGGCAAGGTGTATCGCGGCGTCGTGCGCCGCCTGCCGCAGACCGGCGCGGCGACGACGGCGACCGACCGTTCGGTGCGGGTGACGATCGAGGACGCCGACGCCGACTTGAAAGAAGGTGACCTGGCGCGCGTGACGATCGTCACGGCGCGCAAGGACTCGACTCTATGGCTGCCACCACAAGCCATCCGCAACTTCCAGGGCCGGCGCTTTGTCGTCGTGCGCGATGCGGAAGGGGAACGGCGCGCCGACGTCAAGCTTGGCTTGCAGAGCGATGATCGCGTCGAGATCCTGGGCGGCCTGTTAGAAGGCCAAGTGGTAGTCGCGCCCTAACGCCTACAGCTTGGCGTAGAGGAACCAGAACTTGTCGGCGGGCGCGGCTGCGGCCAGCTCCGGCTCCCAGAGAAACGCGCCCGGCTTGAAGCGCGCGCGCAGCCGGCCGTCTAGGGTGCGCAGCCGCGCGAGCTGATCGCTGAGTTGGGCGACGTCATCCTTCAACAACTCCAGCCGAAAGCGCGTGTGCACGCGCTCGGCATAACCGGAGCGCGGCGCGTTATACGGTTCGGCCTGCGCCGTGGCGTCATGGCGATCGTTCAGGAACATCTCCCAACTATCCAGCCGACTCTTGAACTCGCGCCTGGCCTTAGTCTGATAGAGGTCGGGGATGCGGTGGCGCACCTTGCGCACCTCTGCCTGGGCTGCGTTCAGGACATCTGCGATTTGGTCGGCGTAAAGCTCGCGCAGCGCGTTGAGCCGCCATGCAGTCTCCAGCCACGCGCCAATAGTGAGCTGCGGCATCTGCATCCCGTTGATGCTGCCGACGGGATAGAAGAGCACCTCGGCGTGCAGGTAATCATCCATCTGCTCCGCTGCCACGCGCGCAAAGGTCAGGTCTAGCTTCAAGTTCATGACGGACTCGCCTGGGAAGGAGGTTCGATCAGCCAAGCCACCTCGCGCCGACCGTTGCGACCGCTAACGTAGAACTCCGTCCACTCGCCTTGACGGCGAATCAACAGGCGCCGCATGGGATAGATCAAACTGGCCACCGCGCCGAGCAGACCGATCACCAAGCCGAGCTGCCACAGCGCCTCCCCAGGTGCATGGCGCACATCCACCATTGCGCTTTGCGCCGGTTTGAAGCGGAATTCGACATCGCCGATGAACAGCGTTGGCTGAACCGTCGTCTCGGTGATGACCTTGCCCGAGGGCAAAGCGAAGGCGACCAGCCGCACCGGCCGATCCGTCGCGTCCGCGGCGGCCAGCGCCAGCGCCAGGTGCGCCTCCGGCACGGCGACGTAGCGCTCGGGTTCATCGGCGCTGAGTGTGACCAGCAATTCAGCCGTGGGTGAAACGAAGTTGGATCCGCGAATGAGGAGCGGTCGAGCATCGCGGGTCGTCGCGCTTAGGCGATAGCCGGGCATGATCTGACGCAGCGCGATGTCCAGACCGGCGATGGAGGCGCGCTCGCCTTCTCCCAGCACCACGGATGCGTCGTCCGGCTGCACCACGGCCGTGACGCGCCCCGGGTCGTCATCCGAGTCGGCCAGCGTGACCGCGCGCCCCTCGCGGAGGGGTGTAGCTGCGCCAGCCACAACTAACTTGCTCAGCGCTTCCCACCCGGCGATCAGGTTGAGCAGCAGGCCGGCAGCCGTCAGCATTACGCCCATGTGCAGCCCGGCCGACGCCAATTCGGCCCATGGGGCGCGATCGGCCACCAACACCTCCTCCTCCGGCCGGACGACGCGATAGCGCCGAGCGCGCAACCGCTCGGCGAGATCATCC
This sequence comes from Thermoflexales bacterium, assembly GCA_025056965.1. GTDB lineage: Bacteria > Chloroflexota > Anaerolineae > J036 > Brachytrichaceae > JAAFGM01. The sequence continues at coordinate 10,872 of JANWVF010000027.1, forward strand.
AGCGACGGCGCCGCCGAGGTCACGCGCGCGCGCCGCTCGTCGCGCAGCGCGCCCTCGCGCCCGCTGCGCCGCGCGTCGGCCAGTCGCACGAGGCGATCGGCGAGGCGTAGGCCGGCCACCGGGATCAGCGCGGCCAGCGCTATCCGCCACCAGGCGGCCTGAGCGACGTTGTTGAAGCCGAGGCCGTTCAGCACTTCGTAGAGCGCGCCCTCGCGCCGCTTGGCTTCGACCTCCCAGCGGCTATAGGCGACCGGGTCTGATGTGCCCGCGGATGGCTGCTGGGGCAGGATGACCGTCGCGATGAGGCCGGCGACGGCGACGCTACACAGTGCAATCATCAGCGCATCGCCGGTGAGGAATCGCCACAGCGCACGCCACGCATCACGCTCTTCGGCAGGATCAACCGCGACAGGCATGCTTGAGGTTACGATATGTTAACCTTCCTAGTGCTTGAACTTTCACACCTACTTCAGCCGCGTCTAACATCGTCGGCGATCATAAAGGGTGTGAACCGAGCGTCAGCCGACGACGCTTCGGAGCTTGATTATAGATATGAGTGCTATCCAGCTATGAGAAACAAGGCACTGCTTTCCGTCATCGCAGCGACGGCGCTCCTGCTGTCGGGCTGCGGCTCGATCTCATCCTTCATGCGCTCGCTGGCCGAGGAAGTCGAGGTGCGCGCCGTGGAGGCTACGGCGCGCAGCGAAACCGAGACGATCACACCGGTGATCAACGCGCCGGTCGTCGTTCGACCTACGCCGACTGCTATCCCTGATTCCGCGCGCGCCAAATTCGACGAGGAAGAGGCCGTGCTGATCAACCTGTATGAGCGCGTCAACCCGGCCGTGGTCTCTATTTCGGTCAGCCGCAGCGCCGGCGGCCGATTCACCGCTGCGGGGTCGGGATCCGGCTTCGTCATTGACACGGCCGGCTATATCGTCACGAACAACCACGTCGTGGACGGCGCGGATCGGATCAACGTTATCTTCTCCGACGGCACGCGCGCGCGCGCCGAGTTGGTCGGCGCAGACTCGTATAGCGACCTCGCCCTGCTCAAGGTGAACCGCCCGCCCGAGCGGCTGACGGCGGTTGAACTGGCCGACTCGGACGAGGTCAAGGTAGGCCAGCGCGTGATCGCCATCGGCAACCCCTTCGGCCTGGCTGGCACAATGACGCTGGGCATCGTTAGCGCGCGCGGGCGCGTGCTGCCCGAAGCGTCCTCCACCGGGCAAGGCTCATTCTCCAACCCGGACATCATCCAGACCGATGCCGCCATCAACCCGGGCAACTCCGGCGGGCCGCTGCTCGACATGCGCGGTCGGGTGATCGGCGTGAACACGGCTATTCGCACGACTAATCAGACCATCTTCGGCCAACCGGCGAATAGCGGCGTGGGCTTTGCCGTGCCGTCCAACACCGTCAAGCGCGTGGTGCAAGCGTTGCTCAGTGAGGGGCGCGTGCGCTATCCTTATCTCGGCATTCAAGGCGCGTTCAGCCTGGCCGAAGTCGGCGACCAGTTTGAACTGCCGATCGAGCGCGGCGTTGTGGTGGGCGGCGTCGTGGAGGGCGGTCCGGTCGCCCGCGCCGGCTTGCGCGGCTCGGTCATCAGCCGCGCCACGGGCCAGATCACCCGGCTAGGCGACGTCATCCTGGCATTCAACGGCCAACCGATCAGCAACTACGAGGAGCTGATCGCGCTGCTGGTGAAGAATCATCGCCCCGGCGACCGCGTGACGCTGACCGTCTGGCGCGATGGCCGCCAGCTCGACCTAACCGTGACGCTGGGCGAGCGACCGCGATAAGAGCCGCGCGATGGACTACGCCGAATTCACCGCCTCGCTCGCCGCGAGCGAACCACCGGCCGGGTTGAGCCTGGCGCTGCAGGCGCTATGGTGGGATGCCAAAGGCGACTGGCACCGAGCGCATGCTTGTGCCCAGGCACAGGATGACGCCGACGGCGCGTGGGTGCATGCCTATTTGCATCGCAAGGAAGGGGATGCCTCTAACGCCGGCTACTGGTATCGCCGAGCCTGCCGGCCCGCCTTCGCCGGATCGCTTGAGGCAGAGTGGGAGTCGCTGGTCAAAGCACTCCTGTAAGCCCCCACGCGCAGGGCGTGGTCGGGAATCGCGACACGGCTGCCGCGACATCAGCCGTGTCGCTGCATGAAGCGGTGGATGCGCTCGAGCGCCTGCTCGATCTTCTCGTAGGATTGAGCATACGCCATGCGCACATAGCCCGCGCCGCCTGCGCCGAACGCGCTGCCCGGCACCACGGCGACTTGTTCCTCGATCAGCAGCTTCTCGGCGAATTCCTCGTCGCTCATCCCCGTCTTGGCGATGGACGGGAAGGCATAAAACGCCCCGCGCGGCTCGAAGCAGTCCAGCCCAAGTGCATTGCAGCCACTGACGATCAGGCGGCGCCTTCGGTCATACTCGGCCACCATCCGCTGGACGTGCTCTTCGCCCTCCTGCAGCGCGACCAGCGCGGCGTGCTGACCGGTGGTCGGCGCGGACATGATGGTGTATTGGTGCACCTTGCGCATCGCTGAGAGGATCTCCGCCGGCGCTGCCGCGTAGCCAATGCGCCAGCCGGTCATCGCGTAGTCCTTGCTGAAGCCGCCCAGCAGGATGGTGCGCGCTTGCATGCCCGGCAGGGAGGCGAAACAGACATGCTCGACGCCGTATACCAGCCGGTCGTAGATCTCGTCGCTGATCACGATGAGGTCGTGCTGCTCGGCCAGGCGGGCGATCTCCATCAACCGCGCGCGGCTCATCACTGCGCCGGTGGGGTTGCTGGGATAGCCGATCAGGATGGCTTTGGTGCGCGGCGTGATGTGTGCCGCGATCTCCTCGCCCGTCACCTGGAACTCGTGCTGCACGCAGGTAGGGATGACGACGGCGACGCCGCCGGCCAGAGCCACCTCTGGCGCGTAGGACACGAAGCACGGCTGGGGCACAATCACTTCATCGCCGGGATCAACGATCGCCGTCAGGGCCAGATACATTGCCTCGCTCACGCCCACGGTGATGAGCAGCTCCGCCTCGGGGTCATATTCCACACCGTAGAGGCGGGCCAGGTGTGCGCTGAGCGCGCGGCGCAGTTCGATCATGCCGGAGTTGCTGGTGTAGGCCGTCTCGCCGCGCCGGAGCGATGCGATGCCGGCGTTTAGGATCGGCTCCGGCGTCACGAAGTCCGGCTCGCCGATGCCGAGCGAGATTACGTCCGGCATGGTGGCGGCGATGTCGAAGAAGCGCCGGATGCCGGATGGGGGAATTGAGGCAACGCGCTGAGAGATGAAGCTACGCATGATGAGACTCTGTGGATTTCACAGGTGAGACCACTCCGCCGGACGCTGTCCGCAGAATGGTCAGCTGGATTTCAACTGGATTATAGAAGCGCTGGCGCGCGAAGAAGCCGGCATCCGCCAACATCCCTCATCGCCTCGCCCAGCCCAGTAAGGCCAGAGCGATGGCTGCAAGCAGCGCCATCGCGGCCACCAGGCGCGTTGGTGTAAGCAGCGTGACGCGCGGCGCGTCAAGTGGTTGCGGCTCCGGCGCAGCGGCCATCGGCTCGCGCAGCGCCTGTGCCTTGGGTTGCGCTGCATCCGCGCCGCCGGACTCAGCGTCAGGCGAGGGAGCGACGGCAGCCTGCATGGGTTCGGCCGGCGCGGCCTCGCCCTGCACCGACATCTCCGCGGCAGGCGCCGCAGGGACGGCCGCCGGTGCCGCTGCGAAGGGAGCGAGCGCCGGGCGAGATAACTCAAACGCTACCAGCGCGGCGAAGATCGTCGCTGCGGCCAGCGAACCGAGCCGGAAGATCCAGGGGGAGAACGAAGACCGGCGCGAGTGAGGTAGCGCCTGTTTCAGGCCGCCGTCGCGCGACAGGAGGAAGTTGCGCGGCGGTTGCAGCGCCGGCAGCGCGCGCGCCTCGCGGATCAGCAGGCGCGTCACTGCAACGCGACGGCGCAGCAGGGTGTCCTGCGCCATCCGCACGTCCAACGCGGCACGCTCGGCCTCGCTCAACCTGTCGTCTACGTAAGCAGAGATCAACTCGTCTTCGGTCATCGCCAATGCGTTAATAATTACTGACGAAACTCCTCGGGCAGCAGTTCCTGATGGGCCAGCAGCGCGTCGCGCAGTTTGGCGCGCGCGCGGCTCAGCCGGCTCTTCACCGTGCCAAGCGATACCTGCATTACCTCAGCGATCTCCTCGTAGCTCAGGTCGTGAACGTCCGACAGCACAAAGGTGATGCGTTGGTCGGGGGGCAGTTGCAACACGGCGCGCGCGATGAACCGGCGCAGGTCGCTGCGCTCGGCAGCGTCGGAAGGATCGGCATCGTCGGCGGGCAGCACGTCGGCCAGGCTGCGCCCGGCGTCGGCGTCGTCATTTCCCTCGAGCGAAGCCGTCGGCCGCCGCCGTTTGTAGCGCAGCGCGTCGTAGCAGGCGTTGGTCACCGTGCGCAACAGCCAGCTCTTAAACGAGCCGCCGCGATAGTCGCCGATGTGGGTAAATGCCGAGAGAAACGCATCCTGCGTCGCGTCGGCTGCTGCGGCCGGCTCGCCCAAGATGCGATAGGCGACGTTGTAGACCAGCGATTGATAAGCCAGCACGAGCTGGTTGAACGAGGCTACGTCGCCACGCTGCGCTGCCCCAATCAGCGCCGCTTCATCCATCGCTCGGATTGTGACGCTGCTCGGCCAGGATGTCCAGCAGCGCCGTCAAGCCCAGCGTGTAGCTGCGCCAGCCAAAGCCGGCGATCACGCCAACCGCGATCGGTGAGATGAACGAGTGATGCCGAAAAGGCTCGCGCTTGTGGATATTGGAGAGATGCACCTCGACGCAGGGCAGCGCGACCGCGCTGAGGGCATCGCGCAAGGCGACACTGGTGTGCGTCAGGCCGCCCGGGTTGATCACGATGCCGTGCGCCCAGCCAGGCGCCTCGTGAATGGCGTCAATCAGCACCCCCTCGTGGTTCGACTGCGTGATGCGCAGCGCGGCGCCGCGCTGCGCGGCCAACTCGCGCAAGCGATGGTTGATGTCTTCCAGCGTCACGCGGCCATACACATCCGGCTCGCGCAGGCCGAGCAGGTTCAGGTTCGGTCCGTGCAGGATCAGGACGTTCGTCATGGTGATCGCGGATTGGCGTAGCAGGGCTGCGAATCGTTAATCGTCCACGTGCGCCAGCTGCCCAAGCGTTTGTCTGGCTAAATGCTCGTCCACATCATCGCACACGAAGGCGTCGCCCGGCGCGCGCAGCAAGACGAAGCGAAGCTTGCCGGCGCGCTTCTTCTTGTCGCTCATCATGTAGCTCCAGACCGCATCCGGAGTGAAGGTCACCCCCTCCAGCGCGCTGCGCACGTCGTCGAGCGTCGTGGGCAGGCCGACGTTGCGCAGCAGGCCGATCACCTCCCGCGCCAACTCGCCGTCGCAGAAGCCCATCGCGCGCGAGAGCCGAATCGCGCACACCATGCCCAGCGAGACCGCTTCGCCGTGCTTGAGCCGGAAGCCGCTCCATGCCTCGATGCCATGGCCGAAAGTGTGGCCCAGGTTCAGCAAGGCGCGCCGGCCGCGCTCGAACGGATCCTCCTGCACGATGGCCCGCTTGAGCAGGATCGCGTCCATCAGCGCGGCGAAGAGCGCCGGGCTGCGCTCGTCGCTCAGCGTGCGGCGGGCTGCGGCGTCGCGCAACCGAACGTATGCTTGGCCGCCGCTCAGCAGCGCCGCCTTGATGATCTCGGCCAGGCCACAGCGCCGCTCGCGGTCCGGCAGTGATGCCAGCGTGCTCAGGTCGGCCACCACGAGGTCGGGCTGCTTGAACGCGCCGACGAGATTTTTGCCGAAGTCGGTATCCACGCCGACTTTGCCGCCAATGCTTGAGTCGGCCATTGCCAACAGCGACGTAGGTACTTGGACGAGCGGCACACCGCGCAAGAAGGTCGCCGCAGCGAAGCCGGCCGTGTCGCCCACTACGCCGCCGCCCAGCGCGATCACCGCGCTGGCGCGCTCCATGCCGTGCGCGCTGAAAGCGCGATACATCGCCTCGACGCTGGCGAGTGTCTTATGCGCCTCCCCGGCGGGCATGGCGTGCAGGAAGCCGTGTAACCCGGCGCGGTCCAGCGCGCGCAGCGCGCGCTCGCCGTAGCGCGGCGCGACGACCTCATCGCTCACCACGGCGAACGGCGGCGTCCAGCCGCGCCCCGCCAGCATGAAGCCTAACTCGTCCAGCACGTCATCGCCGAGAACGATGTCGTAGCGCGCGCCGGCCGCCGGGATGTCTACTGCAATGCGCGCATGCTCGCGCCGGTAGATCTCGCACACCAGCGCGGCCACTTCGTCGGGCACACGCCGCGATGTGTCCACGCAGTAGTGCATCTGAGCGTACTTGGGCGCGCGCTCGCGCAGCAGCAGGGCAATGCGCGCGGCGACGTCGCCCCCGCGCAGCATCGGGCGCTCCGCGGCAGCTGCTTCGCCGCCTACGCGCTTCAAGATGACCTCTGGCGTCGCGGTCAAGCACACCCCTACGCCGCTGCTCAGCAATGCCGTGCGGTTGTCGTCGTCCACGATCATGCCGCCGCCGGTAGCGATGACGCAGCCACGGCGGTCGGCCAGCTCGGCGACGAGCGCGCGCTCGCGTTGGCGGAAGTAGCCCTCGCCATACGTCGCAAAGATCGCCGGGATCGGCATGCCCTCGCGCCGGCTGATCTCCTCGTCGGCGTCCACGAAGTCCAGCCCCAAGCGCCGGGCGCACAGTCGCCCGACCGTGGTCTTGCCCGTGCCCATGAAGCCGGCCAGGATCAGGTTGCGATGAGGGGCAATGATGGCGTTGGTCATCCGTGCCGCACTCACTCATAGCCGAAGCGCCATGGGATGGCGTCCATCGGGAGGTCTTCCAGTCGTAACCGGCGTAGCGCGTCGAAGCGCGGGCGCATCTCGTCCAGCGAGTCGCCGCCCAGCTTCTCGATCAGCGCGTCGGCTAGCACGAAGCACACCATGGCTTCGATGATAGGCACGGCGCGCGGCACTTGGCAGAAGTCGCTGCGCTCGTAGCGCGTCTTCACCGCCTGGCCGGTGGCCAAGTCCACCGAGTCGAGCGGGTTGAGGGTCGTAGCGATGGGCTTGAGCGCGGCGCGCAGCACGATCGGCGCGCCGTTGGTAATGCCGCCTTCCAGGCCACCGGCGCGATTAGTGCGCTGTCGAATCGCGCCGTCGGCGACGTAGAGCTGATCCTGCGCCTGCGTGCCCGGGCGACGCGCCTCGGCGAAGCCATCGCCGATCTCGACGCCTTTGACCGCATGCACGCTCATCACCGCTTGGGCCAGTCGCCCGCTTAGTCGGCGGTCCCAATGCACATGGCTGCCGAGGCCAGGAGGGACGTTGAGCGCGACGACCTCGATGACGCCGCCTAGCGTGTCTTTGGCTTCGATGATCTCGCGGATGCGCGCGCGCATGCGCTCGGCGGTGAAGGGATCGTAGCAGCGCACATCGCTGGCTTCGGCTTGCGCGAAGCGCCGGAGGTAGGTTTCGGCGTCAACGCTTGAGCCGTGCTGTGGCACGTCAATCTCGCCGATGCTGAGCACATAGCCACCGACGACGATGCCGAACTGCCGGAGCAGCGCCCGGCAGGCCGCGCCGACGGCGACGCGCATGGTGGTCTCGCGCGCCGAGGCGCGTTCCAGCGCCAGCCGCAGCTCGCGGTAGCCGTATTTCACTGCGCCGGTTAGATCGGCGTGCCCGGGGCGCGGAATGGTCATCGGCTCGATCTCGCGGTCTTTCCACTTGGCGTAATCCAGATTCTCGACGATGAAGGCGATCGGACCACCGGTGGTCTTGCCGTTCATCACGCCGGCGGTGATGCGCGCGTGATCGCGCTCGATCTTCATGCGCCCACCACTGCCATAGCCTTGTTGCCGACGGATGAGATCGCGATCAATGTCCTCGGCACACAGCGGCAGGCCGGCGGGCATGCCTTCGAGGATGGCGGTGAGCGATGGGCCGTGCGATTCGCCGGCGGTGAGGAACCTGAGCATCATCTACTTCCCCGGATGTCTCTCTTGTGTGCGGCGCTTCGTGCTAAGCGTCCGGCCGATGTGATCGGCGTGGCGCTCAGCCTGATCCGGCATGCCGCGCCGGATGGTGGCGATGAACGGCACAACCACATAGCCGGCTTCTCAAGTTTTTATAGCTGCGCGATTACCTCTCGCATGATAGCCGAAACGCGCGCTGCTGGAACGCCCGTCCATTGCTCGAACGCCGCCGCGCCCTGCTCCGCCAGCATGCCCAGCCCGCCGATGGCGCGTGTCCCGGCTGCCTCGGCCTGCCGCATCAGCTTCGTCACGCGCGGCTTGTACACCAGGTCGTAGAGCACCGCGCGCGCCGGGAAGGGAGCGGCGTCCGGCCAAGGGGAGTCGTCTTCGTGCGGCCACATGCCGGCCGAGGTGCAGTTGACGATCAAGTTCACCGCGTGGCACACCGAATCTACCGTCGGCGCGACGGCGCATCGCTCGCCCATCTCGCGCCAGTGGGAAGCACGCACCAGGTCGTCCAGCAGATGCTGCGCGCGGGCAGGCGTGCGATTGTGCACCCACACGCGTGCGCCGCGCGACGCCAGGGCGTAAACCACCGCTCGTGCGGAGCCGCCGGCGCCCAGCACCAGCGCCTGTGTGGTTGGGCCGACTTCCACGCCGTGAAAGTCTAGGTCGGCCAAGAAGCCGATCCAGTCGGTGTTGTCGCCCAGCAGACCTTGACCGCGCTTGACGATGGTGTTCACCGCGCCGATGGCGCGCGCGTGCGCGCTAACGGCGCTTAGGTAGGGCAGGACCGCCTGCTTGTGTGGGATAGTTACGTTGCAGCCGACGACGTCCTCGCGCTCGCTCAATTCGGCCATGCGCGACGGCAGGGTTTCATGCGGCGTATCCCACAGCTCGTAACGCCAATCAGCCAGCCCGACGTGCGCGAACGCCGCGTTCTGCATCTGCGGGCTCTTGCTATGGGCGACCGGGTGACCGATCAGACCAATGATAGGCATCGGTGATGTTATGCGCTCGCAAACTGCGGCAGGTATTTGGCGTGTGCTTTGAGCAGATCGTCGAGCAGGTGCGTGGCCTGCGCGTAGCTGTGGATGTGCGGATCCAGCAGCAGCGCTTGGAGCGCGGCGTTGCGATCGCCCTTGACGGCAGCTTCCACCACCAGCTCTTGGATCTCGATCTCGCGGCGCATGATGGCGGCCAAGCCCTTCGGCAGTGGGCCGACGCAAATGCCTTGCACGCCGCGCGCGTTCACGATCGCCGGCACCTCGACGATGGCATCATCCGGCAGGTTGCCGATGCAGCCGTCGTTGCGGATGTTGACCGACAGCTCATACTGATTCAAGTCGCGCAACATGGCGCGGATGATCGGCGCGGCGCGCTCGCGAGGGGCGCACACGGACGCCCTCAGCGCGCCCAGGTCCGCCGGATCGGTTGAATCGGCGATGCGGCGGATGCGCTCCCACTGTTCGCGCCCGAGCTTCTCGTAGCGGCGAAAGTCGTAGCCGGTCAACGCCATCGTCTCCGCCGCGAAGCCGATATATTCGCCGGCGTGGGCGTCGCCTGTCGCGCAGAACAGGCCGAAGACGTCCATCAGCCGACGCGACATCAGCTCGAAGTCCATCGGCATCTTCGCCAGCTGCCGGCGCAACAGCGGATATAGGTCTTCGCCCGTCTGAGCGTCGCGCAGGTCGAGGATGAACGTGAAGTGATTCAGACCGGCCGCCGTGATGTGAATGCGCTGCTGAATCGCATGCACGTCGCTCCACCAGTCCCCGGTCTCGGCCACCAGGCCGAGGGCGCGGTTGACGATGCGATACCCTTCGCCGATCTGATGGCAGAGCCCGACGAAGCGCACGCGCGCGTAGCGGTCCAGCGCCATACACACCCGGCTCAGCGGGTTGGTGAAGTTGAGCAGGGTCGCCTGCGGCGCCAACCGCTCCACGTCGCGAGCAATCTCCAACAGCAGCGGGATATTGCGCAGCGCGTGGCTCAACCCGCCCGGCCCGCCGTTCTCGCCCAGGATGTGGCGCACGCCGTGTTTGAGGGGGATCTGCCAGTCCAGCTTCCAAGTCGCCAGCCGGTCCACGGCAACTGAAACGATGACGAAGCGGGCGCCAGGCAACGCTTCACGGCGATCGGTCGTCGCATGTAGGGTGAAAGGCTGCTCGAAGGCTGCGTTCAACCGATCCGCATAGCGCGCCATGACGTCGAGCGCCTCAGCGTTGATATCCACGAGCCAGACTTCGCTGCCACGCAAGTCGTCGGCGCAGGCCAAGAGGTCGTTGAGAGTCACCGGCCCGAAGCTGACGCTGCCGGCGCCGATGACGACGATCTTCGTGCTCATGCGTGTGACGCTGCGTTGCTGTTGCATCGGCGAAGCTGCTCGACGAAGCGCGCGTGGGAGTCGCCGCGCAAACCGTCCTGCAGTGCCGCCAGGACTTCTGCCAAGTCGTTGCCCAGCAGCGCCGCCAGGTCCAAGGTCAAGCCGGGGAAGACGCGGCTGACGATCCGGCTGCCTTCGCGTGGCAAAGGCAGATAGTCCCCTTCGCGCATTTCCCACCAATCCACGGCCGCGTCGCGCGTGCGCCAGACCAGCAGTTCTTGTATGCCGTTGCGCCGATAGACTTTCAGCTTGTCATGCACATCTATCGAGGTGCTGCTGGCGGCGATCTCGACGATCAGCTCCGGCGCGCCGGCCACGTAGTCATCGTCCGTGATGCGCGCCAGACCACCTAGCGCCGGGTCAATGAACAGCATAGCGTCGGGCTGGAACTCATTGTCCATGTCCAGCCGCAGCGTGGCGTTGTCGGCCAAGCGCACACCTGGGGTAGCAGATTTATAGACGCCCAGCCAGGTCACGATGAGCGCATGCGGCTCGGCGTGTGTGCGGACGCGCAGAGGAGAGGACATATACACGATCCCTTCGATCAGTTCCGCCTTTTTGACGTGCGGCATGGCGGCATAGCGCCGCTCGAATTCCCGGCGCGTCAAGCGGTCGCCGTTTTCGAGCGGAGGCACGCGCTCGGCCATTCCGGTCATCCCGGAGACCCCCATCGCCTCGCTCATAGCGCTCACATTGTAAACTCGCCTCATGTCTCGCTGCACTGTGTTCTACCTGTGTCCCCTGGGCAAACGACATCAGGCTTGGCGATTGGCCGCCGCGCCAGCCGAGTTCAAAGTGGTCATGCGGCGCAGCGGCGAAGTCTCGCGGGAGGAGCTGCTCACGCTGCTCCGCGAGGCCGACGCGCTGATCACCGAACGGGCAGGGGGCGTGGACCGCGCGATGATCGAGGCTGGCGCGCGCCTAAAGATCATTCAACGGATCGGCTCGCTCTATCACGATATAGACCTGGACGCCGCTCGCGAATTTCACGTGCCGGTGTGCGTGCGCCCGATTCGCGGCGCAATCGCCGTGGCCGAAAACCTCGTGTTGCAGATGTTAGCCGTGCTGCGCCGAGCGATGCCGCTACAGAAAGTGCTGCGCACCCCGCCGGAGGCCTTCCTGTCCACCGGCCCGCGCCGGACGACGGAAGACGTGTTCGCCTTCAACTGGAGCGGGCAGACGCGGGTGAGCCTGATCCACGGCAAAACCATCGGCATCCTCGGCTTCGGCGAGATCGGCGCGGAGCTGGCGCGCCGGCTGCGGCCGTGGGGGTGTCGGCTGCTCTACGCCAAGCGTCATCCGCTGCCGCGCTTCGTAGAGGACGAACTGGGCATTAGCCATCGTGACGCCGAGCAGGTGCTGCGCGAGAGCGACGTCGTCGTGTGCTTGCTCCCTTACTTCCAAGAGACCGATCTCTGGCTGAACGCGGGGCGGATCGCCATGATGAAGCCCGGCGCATGGTTGGTCGAAGCCGGCAGCGGCAGCGTGGTGGATGAGCAGGCCGTGGCCGATGCGGTGCGATCCGGCCATCTCGCCGGCGCATCGTTCGACACCTATGAGTGGGAGCCGATCCGCCCGGACAACCCGCTGCTGGTCTTGGCCGAGCACGACCCGGACGCGAACATCTTCCTGCTGCCGCACATCGGTAGTTGCTACGACGGCGGATCGGCCGATGAGTTCGCCGAGTTCTACGCCAACGTCCGGCGCGCGCTGAATGGCGAACCGCTCGAAGGTCGCGTGGCCTGAGCGCTCGCTACTCGACTTGTGAATTTGCCTAATGTCACTACAATTCAGCGCAATTCAACCTAGCTACACAGGATGCGCTTGCGACGGGGTACGATATGAGTCCTTGCGCGTCTGCCGTTCGCTTCTGAGGAGCTACAGACGTGATTGACATCGGAAGAGCTGTGCAGCATCCAACGCAAGACCAAGACTGGCCCAGCAAACTCGGCATCGGCGCGCTGATCACCCTCGTGCCCATCCTAAACTTCGCGCTCAACGGCTACGCCATCGAGCACCTCAAAAATACGTCGGCTGGCCTAGATGTGCCACTGCCCACCTGGGACAACCTCGGCGACAAGTTCACGAATGGCCTCAAACTGTTCGTCGTCACTTTCATTCTCGCGCTGCCGCTCGTCTTGGTCGCCTGTGTGGTCACCCTCGCCGGCGGCGGCTTGGCGGCGTTGGCGAACAGCAATGAGGATATAGAAGGGGCAGCCGCGGCCGGCTTCAGCCTGCTTGCCCTAGCGCTCAGTTGTCTCGCGCTAATTTACACCCTGTTCCTCGTCTACGTTTCGCCGGCCGTCTACATCCAGTATGCCAAAACAAAGGAGATCGGCGCCTGTCTGCGCGTCGGCGAGTTGTTGAGCATCGCGCGCACGAACACCGGCGACTACCTGACGATCTTCGCCGTCCTGATCGGCACCAGCATCATCCTAAGTTTGATCATCGGTGTGTTGAACTTCATCCCCTGTCTCGGCCAAATCCTCTCCATAGTCATCGCGCTCGTCGCCGCGCCATACATTGCCGCGCTGCTGGCTCACCTGTGCGGCCAATATGCACGCAGCAACAACATTCTCATTTGACCGGCGAGTTGCCCAAGAGTCGAATGGTTCACATTGGGAGAGTCGTATCAGGCGCGCCTTGCGCCTCAGCATGTTCTTAACACAAGCCGAATATCCTAACGCACGCAACTTTAAAGGAGGTAGCACCCTATGACATCGTCAGCTTCTCTAGTCGAACGCCTAATAGGCATCGTTACGTTCAAAGCCTCCGTCTATCGCGAGGTAGCGCACGACGCGAACGCGCTCCAGCCGGCGGCCATCATCGTCTTAGTTGTCACGCTGCTGATCGGCGTTGTGAACGGATTACTGAACAGCGCTCTAGGAATCGTCGGCGCGATCCTACTCGCAGTGTTCGGAGCGCTGATCGGTTGGCCATTGGGGAGCTGGCTGACGGCCTTCGTCGCATCGAAGTTCTTTCAAGGCCAGACGAACGCGACGGAAATGTTGCGCATCCTGGGTCATGCGTACGTCTTGCAGATTCCCGGCGTCATCCCCATGGTCGGCGGCCTCATTGCATTTGTGCTGAGCATCATCGCAACCGTCGTGGCGATTCGCGAGGCAGCTAGCTTGGACACCCAGAAAGCGGTTCTCACGGCCATCATCGCCAACGTAATCATCTTTGTGATCTCGCTGATCCTCGGCGGCATCATTGCCGGCATCACAGTCGCTGGCACGATTGTCGGCGGCTGACGTCTAGCACCGGGTCGGATTGCGCGGGAGCAATCCGACCCGGCCTGGCTAGATGAACTGATGGCTTTCGGGTTGTAGCACGATCTCGTTCAATACGCCGTTCGGTGGCGCTTGCAGCGCGTAGAGGATAGCCTGGGCGGCGTCGTCCACGCTGAGCATCTTGTCGCGCTGCACCTTCATATCAATGCCATCCCAGAATGGGGAGTTCACGCCGCCGAGGTAGAGTAACGTCACGCCGATGCCGCTGCGCTGCCATTCGGTCGCCATCGCCTTGAGCGCACCCACCGCGCCCCACTTGCTCGCGCTATAGGCAGCGCTGCCGCGCATCACGTAGCGCCCCATCGTGCCTACCGGCGTGACGATCCTGCCACCGCCGGTCTTGAGCATCGCCGCGCCCACCGCTTGCGAAACCAAGATGACGCCCTTGGTGTTCACGGCGTAGGTGCGATCAATGTCCTCTTCGGTCAGCTGCTCAATCGGCCGGATGACGCCGACGCCTGCGCAGTTGACCAGTCCATCAATTCGCTCGAAGGTCGCCAGCACCTCGCTCACCATGTCGGCCACCTGGTCTTTGCGCGTGACGTCGGTAGGCGCGACGATAGCCTGTGCGCCGAGCCGTCGGGCGGCGTCGGCCACTTCCATGAGCGCGTGAGCGTTGCGCGCGGCCAGCCCTAGCTTGGCGCCGGCCTTTGCCAACATCAGCGCAGTCGCGCGGCCAATGCCGCTGCTGGCGCCGGTGATCAATATGACTTTGTCCTTCATCCCTGCTCCAACTCGATCCCTTCACTCATCGCAACTTACTTCGCCTGCGGCTCGGCGTCGGTCGGCAGCACAGCGTTCGGTGTCGTCGCCTCTAGCCAGCGCCGGGTCGCCCTGGCGCGCGAGGCGAACATTCCCCGCATGATGAGCGTGCCGAACAGCGCAGCGCCGATCTTGCCGATCACGCCGAACGGCAGTTCGTATTCCAGGCGGTCAATGACACGCGTGCACTGAGCGTCAATCGCTTCAAACAAGTGGGCGTGACGCCATCGGCGGAACGGTCCTTCCCCCTCGATCTGTTCGTCGGTGAAGAAGTGCGGCGCTTCGCGCTCGCGAAGCCGAACGTTCCAGCGGCGACGAATCGGCCCAATCTGCATCGTCATCAAGATGCGACTTCCCGGCCTCAGCGGACGATCTACGTGGTGGATGTGCATCTTCACCGGGCCAGTCATCACCTTTGGCAGCGCGGTGGGATCGTCGTGAAAAGCCCACACCCGATCGAGCGGGGCATTGACGATGAAGGCGTACTCAAAGCGGGGCATGCGCGGGTCGCACTACGTCCGGTGAGGTGCCTGCGCCGGCCTAGCGGTATTCGACGCGGCCAAGGGTGCGCGCTACGAGCTTGCCAAAAGACATTTCGCGCACGAACCCGATGCCATCGCGCAGCTTGATCGGCTCGATGCCGAACACCTTGGTTGTCGCGTTATCGGTCGCCACGTTATCCACGCCGAGCTGCGCCAGCAAGCTCGGTGTCACCGGCGGCTTGGGCAGGAGCGCGTCCATGATCGCGACGGCCGGCTTCAACAAGAAGACCGGCATATGGAGCTTGATGCGCTTCACGCGCATCTCGGCCAGGATCGCGTCAATGATGCCCTCCAGCGTGATCACTTCGCTGCCGCAAATCTGCAAGCGGCGGTTGATCACCTCCGGCTTGGACAGCGATTGCACCAGGCACGCCGCCACGTCTTGCACGGCGATCG
Source organism: Thermoflexales bacterium (assembly GCA_025056965.1). Lineage (GTDB taxonomy): Bacteria > Chloroflexota > Anaerolineae > J036 > Brachytrichaceae > JAAFGM01. The sequence continues at coordinate 26,275 of JANWVF010000027.1, forward strand.
GTTGGAACTTCGTTTGGCCGTCGCCCGGCACGATCATGAACGGTGGGATGCGCGCCAGGCCGGCGAGCGTGTTGAGGAACTCATCGCCCGGGCCAAAGATCACCGAGGCTTCCAAAATCGTGTATGGAATGCCGCTGGCGATGATCGCCTCTACACCTCGGCCTTGCGTGTAGGCCAAGGGATACGGCCGTTTTGGATCCGCGCCCAGCCCGACCAAGTTAATGATTCGCTTGACGCCGGCCCGCTTGGCTGCCTCGACCACGTTGATCGTGCCTTGCGCATTCACGCGCTCCATCGTGACCTCGCCGCGATCGCGGTTGACGGCGGCTAGATGAATCACCGTGTCCACGCCTTCCATGGCTCTAGCGAGCGAAGCCGGATCGGTAACGTCGCCGATGATCGGTTCGGCGCCCAGCGCGCGCACCTTATCGGCGCGTTGGGGATTACGAATCAACCCGCGAACGCGAAAGCCCGTCTCGGCATGCTTTTGGTTTAGTGCTTTCAGCGTGTGTCCACCTACGTAGCCATTTGCGCCGGTAACTAGTAGGATCATGTATGTTGCTCCAGTGATTGGGGTCTGTGTCCAACCTGCGCCCAAGACTGTGAGGCTCAGTCTTAGAACGCCTGCGCACAATCATAAGTGTATTGCTTATGCTGAGATCCGGGTTAGCCGCGCTTGATAAATCGCACAAAGTTTGTCCAGTGTAAGGTCGCGTGGGGTGCACTACTGGTTTAGGCAGCATGCGACTAGTCGAACGCCTTTTGAATAGCCTGGAAGTAGGGTTGCAACCGATCGCGCTCTGGTGAGGGCAGGACGGATCCCATCGCTTCGGCTAGCGCCTGGGTGATTTGCCGCAGCTGCGCGCCGGAAATGCCGTCGGGCGGCAGCGCATCCCATGTCCAGTGCGTCCAGTTACTCAGAACGTCCGGTTCACCAAAGCGCAGCGCCGATGCTATCACCTGTAACACGTGCTCGACGGCCTGGAACAGTTGTTTGTGCAGCAGCCCGTGCTGTGCATGGCTTTCCAACAGACGCGCAGTAGCAGCGATGATCTCGTGCCGTAGCCGCTGCACCACGTCCACCGCAGCAAGCGTTTCTGCGTCCACCGGCGCATAGCTTGCCTGCGGCATGGATCGGGCGGCTTTGTCGGCCAGCAATTCGACGACCTGATGCGTGGCAGCCTGGGCGTCATCGCCGACGTATAGCCCGGGCACGCGCCGCCGCAGCTTCGGCAAGGCGTTGAACACGCGTCCACCAAACGCGATCGCCGTGCCGGGCTGGGCGAAGCGGCGGTGTAACCCTTCCGCCACATCTAGGAGGTTCGCCGCCGCGACCAGTCCGCTTGCCGAGAGCAGCAGCAGATCCGGCTGCGTCTTCAGCAGCATCTCCTCGAAGCGCAGCGCAGAGATGTTCTGCCCGAGGTAGATCACCCCGTAGCCGCGACGACGCAAGAAGAGTGAGATGATCAAGATGCCCAGCTCATGATACTCGCCGGGTGCACACCCGCTCACAATGCGCTCTTCGCGGCTCACCGGCGGCGACGCCGCCATGAGCGCCAGCAGTTTGCGCCGCATGATGTTGGTCGCGAAATGCTCAACGCTGATGTTGATCTCGCCCAGACGCCACTTGTCCCCCAGCGTCACCAGCACCGGTTGAATCAAGTTCAAGCACACGTCCTCTAATGGGAAGAGCGAGAAAGCTTCCGCCAGCACATACTCGATGTGCGCCTCATCAAAGTCGGTGGCGCCAGCGATGACCTCATCGTGTAGGCGCTGATACGAAGCAGGCGACTCCGACAAGAGCCGCTCGACTGCCGCCTCGCCGGTTTGCCCGTCAGTGGCGTGCGCCTCCAGTGAGCGCAGCAGATGCACGGCCTGGCTAATGCTCATGCCGTTCTCTATCTGCGACTTCAGCCAGCGGACGATGGCTACGTCGCGTTCGGAATACAAGCGATAGCCACTGTCGGTGCGCGGCGGCGAAGGCACCCCATAACGCCTTTCCCAGGCGCGCAGCGTCGCCGGGGCAATCCCGGTCTGATGTGCGACTGCTTTGACGTTGTAGACGGGTTCGTCACTGTAATGCTCAAACATCGAGCCAATCTTTAATCTAGCCCCTTGTTCAATGTTTGTCAATCGAAAAGCTGAACATTGTGTAAGGTGAGGGGTGTTAGAACCGTCCTTGATCTTCGACGCATGTCCTCCAGCCTTCCTCGCCTGCCGGCCCAAGGATTAGTGAGACCGCTCCTCGGTTAGGCGATGGCGGAGATCACGCCGCCGCACACCCGCAGCACCACGGCCTCACGCACAAAGGCGTGGTCGAGTCGCTGCAGGTCGGTCGTGGTAATGATCGTCTGGTGGGCGCCGCCGATTTGTTGGAGCAGACATCTACGGCGGTGTGGATCCAGCTCAGCCAGCACTTCGTCCAGCAGCAGCACAGGTTCTTCGCCCGTTCGCCGACGCATCCAGGCCACCTGCGCCAGCTTAAGCGCCAACACTGCCGTGCGCTGTTGCCCTCGCGAGCCAAAATCGCCCAGGTCCATGCCGTTAGCGACAAAGCGCACCTCGTCGCGGTGCGGGCCGACCAGCGTCATGCCACGGGCGATTTCTTCACGCCGTCGTTCGTCCAGCGCCCGGCGAAAGGCCATTTGCAAATCGCGCCGATCCACGCCATCCGGCGGTCGAGAATCATCTATGCTGACCTGATACGGCGCGTCCAGCGTGCCCGGTCGAGCCGGGTCGAAGTTCGGCTGATAGGTGATCTGCAAGTACTCCACCCCGCCGGACAGCTCACGATGGATCGGCGCGGCGAGGCGCGCCAATTCGGCAACCGCCTGTCGCCGGCGCAGGGCAATCTCTACGCCCGATGGCACAAGCTGGTCGTCCCAGATGGCCAGTTCGTCGGGATCAAGCGCGCGCTCCTGAGCTTGCTTGAGCAGCGCGTTACGCTGCGCCAGCGCATGGGTATAGCGATCCAGCGCACGCACGTAGTCCGTGTCCACCTGCGACAGCGCAGCATCGAGGAAGCCTCGGCGCAGAGCCGGCGCGCCGGCCACCAGCTCCACATCGCCAGGTAAGAAAAGCACGACGTTGAGCTGACCGACCAGGTCTATGCCGCGCCGCGCGATGCGATCAATGCGGATCTCTTTGCGCAACCGGCCAGCTTCGCCGAGCTGTAGCACCATCTCGATCAAGCGCAAGCTATCGTCGCGCTCGACGCTGGCCCGCAGCGCGGCGTAGGGATACGGACCGTCTTCTTCGGCGCCCCAACGGATCACCTGCCGATCGGCATGGGTGTGCGGGGAGTGGCCGGTGGCCAGGAAGTAGATCGCCTCGAGCAGCGACGTCTTGCCCTGAGCGTTGTCGCCTTGGACGATCACCAGCCCGCGAGGAAGATCCAGCTCCAACCGCGCATAGAGCCGAAAGTTAGTTAAGGACAGGTGCCGCACAAGCATTTACACGAATTCCACCTTGACCAATCGCCGGCCATCCTTGAGCGGATGCTCCAGCGCGATACTGCACGGACGATCGGTCGTTAGCGTTGCCTGGTTGATGCGCCCTTCGATCAATACCGGGTAGGTGCCCGGTGCGGGCAGCCATTGTCGCTCGTCCACGCACAGGGTGCGCTCGCCGTCGTAGCTCGCGGTCACCCGGAACGGGCGCCCGAGGCACAAACTGGCATCGCTCACATCGCCGCGCGCCAGCGCGTCGCGAATGCGCGTGCTGGAGATGACGTTGGCGCCCATGTTCAACTCGGGGAGCACATTGACGGTGAATCCGAATCGTTGCCCGAGTTCACTCAGGTAAGCCGCATTCCCCTGGCGTCCCCGACCCAGCGCGAAATCCGGGCCGATCCACAGGCTGACCGGTGCAAGCGCTTCCACCATGCGCTCAACGAATTGACGCGCCGTGAGCTGCGCCATCTCGAGGGTGAACTCCAGAACGACCATCACGTCCACGCCCAGCTCGGCCATTTGTTCAGCCTTGTCATCCGGCAGGGTAAGGTAGCGGTTCGGCGCCCGACCCAGCACGATGCGCGGATGAGGGAAGAACGTGACCACCGCCGACCGCACGCCGCGCGCGCGCGCGTCATTGACCATCGCGCGGATCAGTTGTTGGTGACCCAGGTGCACCCCGTCGAATGCGCCGATCGTGCAGGCAGATGGAGCAGCCGGGTAGATTTCATCGAACGAGTGGAGGCGTTGCATCGAAGACCTTGGCCGGTTTGAGTTGCGTTCCATCCCAGTGCGCGATGGCGACGAACGTGCGACGCGAATCATACACGCGCACCCCGGACGCGCTGACCGATTCGAGGGCAGCGATCGGCCCAGATGGCACGACTGCTTGGCCCATCCTCAATCGCCGCGCCTGGTCATCGCTCAGGTTCACTGCCGGCCAATCGGCCACCGCGCGGTCCATCGGCAACAGCAAGGCGGCGGCTGCGCCGCCTCGAGTCGCCGCCTCGATCTGATCCAGCGTGACCGCGTCGGCTAATGTGAAACGACCGGCCTGCGTGCGGCGCAGCGCGACCAAATGACCGCCGCAGCCAAGTGCTTCGCCGATGTCGCGCGCTAGCGCGCGGATGTATGTCCCGGCCGAGCACCGCACAGCGATGCGCAGGTAGCCGGTCGGCGCAGCTGCGTCCGCAGCCCCGCGAGGAGAGGCAACATAGCCCTCATCCGTCTCTGTCCCTGGATCATCGCCTTCGCACTCGACCAGCTGCAGCTCGTAGACCGTCACCCGGCGCGGCGCCAGCTCGACCGGTCGGCCTTGGCGAGCCAGGGCATACGCCCGCTGGCCGCCCTTTTGTATGGCGGAGAACTGCGGTGGAATTTGCTCGATCGCGCCGGTGAATTGCGCCTCCAACCGACGCAGCGTCTCATCGGTTATTGTCGGCAAGGGGCGCGTCTCGATCACTTCGCCCTCTGCGTCGTCGGTCGTCGTGCGCTGGCCGAGTCGGATCACGCCTACGTAGGACTTATCCTCGCCCAACAAGTACTCGCTTAGGCGGGTGGCTTGCCCTACGCACAGCACAAGCACGCCGGTTGCCAGCGGGTCGAGCGTGCCGGCATGGCCGATGCGCTTCTCGCGCAACATGCGGCGCACGCGGGCGACCACATCGTGAGACGATAGCCCGCGCGGCTTGTCAACAACGAGCAGACCATCCATGACATCTGCGCAGTTGGCTCACTTGCTTGTCGCTAGGGACATCGCGATTGCCCGTCGCGCCGTCGTCACGCGCGAGGTCGCCGCGCGCTCACCTCCGGTCCATGCGTCGCGTCGAGATTCGGGCTGCGCCTACGCCTCGCGGATGACTTGCTTCAGCCGCGGCAGCACGCGATTGACTGCGTCGCGCATCGGGCCGGGCAACGTGCACCCGGCAGCGGCAGGGTGGCCGCCGCCGCCCAACTCCAGCGCCACCTGCGACACATCGAAGCCCGGCTGCGCGCGAAAGCCGATCTCGATGTCGCCGTTCTGCAGTTCCACAAAGACCGCGGCCACGTCCACTTCGTAGGCCGTGATCAACATGCCCACGAGGCCGGCGTCGCCGCGCTCTTCCTTCACCTCTAACTCCTTGCGCAGCTTGCGCGGCAGCGTCGCGTATGCCAGCCGGCCCTCTACGCGCGCGTTCATCAGCCCGGCGCCCAGCAAGCGCAGCGAATCGAACGATCGCATGATCAGTGCCTGCCGCGTGACCTCTTGCAGATTACCCCCGCAGCGCATCAGCTCCATCGCTACGGCCAGTGTGTCGGGCGTGGTGCTGGATGTGCGGAAGGCCAGCGTGTCGGTGATCACGCCGGTGAGCAGCGCATTGGCAATGTCAGGGCCGATCGTCACGTCCATCCGACGGAGCAGCAGATAGATGATCTCGGCCGTGGATGACGCGCTCGGCTCGACGACGTTCACCGTGCCGAAGTTCAGGTTCGTGATGTGGTGGTCGAACACCACAATCGGTAGGCTGCCGTGCTGGGCTGGGATGAAGACCGTCCCTAAGCGGGCCAGGTCGCTCGAGTCGAGCGCGACGATCAAATCGAATTCCCCCTCGCCTGATTGGCGAATGTCGCGCACGCCCTTGAGGTAGTCGAAGCGCGGATGCGCTTGGTCCTGACAAGCCGGCGTGACCAGTTTGCCCAAGCCGCGCATCGCGTGCGTAAATCCAAGCAAGCTGCCGATAGCGTCGCCATCGGGTGAGACATGAGTGATGGCCAGGATGGACTGAGCGCGGCGAAGATAGCCTTCGGCCTCTGCCCAAGCGCGCGGGTTAGTCAGCATCAAGCGGCCTTCGTCTCCTCATCGCCCCTCAGCTCGTCCAGCAGCCGCGACAGGCGATCGCCGCGCTCAAACGATTCGTCGAACTCGAACGTCAATTGTGGCGTGTGGCGCGTGCGCAGGCGCTTGCCCAGCTCTCGGCTGAGCCAGCCGGCGGCGCTCTCCAAGCCGCGCGCTACCTCGGCTTTCTGTGCCTCGTCGCCGATCAGGCTGTAGAACACCTTTGCCTGTCGCACGTCGGGCGTGATCTCGACATCGCTGATCGTGACCTGCGCGCCGGTGACGCGGGGATCGTTCAGCTCGCGCTCCAGCAAGTCGGTCAGGTGCATGCGGATCAGTTCGTTAACGCGCTTCTCGTATTTCTTGCTCATGGTCAAGCCGTGGAAATGAGTCCGCGGGGATGAAGGGTAGATGAACCGGCTGAGCGTTTCCTCCTTCCCTGACGCTTAGCCTATTTAGCGGCCTGCTCCTCCTGGACGATAAATTCGATCACGTCGCCCGGTTTGAAGCCCTCGAAGCCCTCGATGCCTATGCCGCACTCGAAGCCCTGGCGCACTTCCTTCACGTCCTCGGTCAACCGCTTGAGCGAGGCAACCGATCCAACGTGCAACACCTGGCCGTCGCGCAGGATGCGCACCTTGGCGTTGCGCATGGCCATGCCGCTCGTCACGCGTACGCCGGCAATCACGCCGACCTTGGAGATCTTGAAGGTTTGCTTGACTTCGGCGCTGCCGACGACCTTCTCCACGATCTTCGGCGCGAGCAGACCCTTCATGGCCATCTCCACATCCTCGAGCAGGTTGTAAATCACGTCGTATAGGCGGATGTCCACGTGGTTGCTCTCCGCTTTGCGCCGCGCGGCCGTGTCCACCTCGACCTCGTATCCCAGGATCACGGCGCCGGATGCAATGGCCAGGTTGACATCGCTCTCGGTCACGTCGCCGGTGCCTTGGTAGATGACCTCGAGACGGATCTCCTCGCCCTTCTCGCTGCTGAGGGTGTTGTTGAGCTTTTGTAACTGCTCGACGATCGGCTGGAGCGAGCCTTGGTTGTCGGCCTTGATGATGAAGAACATCTTCTTGGCCTTGCTGGCCTTGGCCAGCGCGAAGTATTGCTCCAGGCTGGTCGTCCGTTGGGCGCTGCCCTCGCGCTCGCGCTTGGCTTGGTGCTGCGCGGCGAGCGCGCGCGCAGTGCGCTCGTCCTCGACCACTTCAAGGATATCCCCGGCGATCGGCACGTCCGACATGCCGGTGATGCTGACCGGCACCGACGGACCGGCGCGCTTGACGCTTTGGCCGCGGAAGTCGAACATGGCGCGCACCCGGCCGTATACGCTGCCAGCCACGAATGCATCGCCGACGTTCAGCGTGCCGTTCTGCACCAGCACCGTAGCCATCGCGCCCTTCGACTTGCTCAGCTGGCTCTCGATGATCGTGCCGACGGCGCGGCGGTTAGGGTTGGCCTTGATCGTATCGAGCGATTCCGCGACCAACAAGATGCCTTCGATCAGGTCCTCGATACCCTTGCGCTGTTTGGCCGAGACCGGGATGAAAAGGGTGTTGCCGCCCCATTCGTCGGGCACGAGGCCGAGCTCGCTCAATTCCTTCTTCACCAACTCCGGGTTGGCGTTTGGCTTGTCAATCTTGTTGATGGCGACGATGATCGGCACTTGGGCCGCCCGGGCGTGAGCGATCGCTTCGCGCGTTTGGGGCATCACGCCGTCGTCGGCTGCGACCACCAACACTGCGATATCCGTCACCTGAGCGCCGCGCGCGCGCATAGCCGTGAAGGCCTCGTGCCCCGGCGTGTCAATGAACGTCACCTTCTTCCCTTGGTGTTCCACCATGTAGGCGCCGATGTGCTGGGTGATGCCGCCGGCCTCTGCGCTGGCCACGTCCGTTTTACGGATGGCGTCCAGCAGGGACGTCTTGCCGTGGTCTACATGCCCCATCACGGTCACGATCGGCGGACGCGGCTTCAGGGCGCTTTCGTTCTCGGCTTGCTCCTTGGCCAGCAGGCGCTGCTTGAGGGTCATCACCTTTCCACCGGCCGGGGCAGGCTTGCCGTCAGGGGTCGTGCCGATCTCGGCCGGCAGCTGGGATTCCACTACGGTCGGGGTGGGTCGCGCCTCCCAGCCGAATGCGCTCGCCACGATAGCCGCCGTGTCGAAATCGAGCTGCTGGTTGATCGTCGCCATCACTCCGTTCTGCATCAGTTCCCGAATGACGTTGATCGGGCTGACGTTGATCTTGGCGGCCAAGTCGCGCAGCGAGATGGACTCAGGCAGCTCGATCACCTTCGGTTCGGCCGGCTTGGTCGGCTTAGGCTCGGCCGGCCTGGCCGGCGGTCTAGTCTGGGATGGGCCACCGGATCGCGGCGCGTCATGGCGCGGATCGCCGCCGCGTCCGCTGCCGCGATTGCCCTGGGTCGGGTTCTTAGCAGGAGTCTTCGTCTCTACCGCCATACAGATCACCTCTCTTTGCTGCGCTCAGCAGCGATGCACCAGAGTGAGCAGGCATTCGAGCCAACCACCGTTCAACGGCGGCTGGCGCAGCGTTCACTCTCATCTGTTCCTTGTCGGCGCATCGCCGGCGCCGATAATAGCAACGCAGGCTTACGAGAAGCCTGCGTTGCTTCGAGTCTGCTGAAATACTTCAGCGTTCGAGCTTATCGGTTGGCGCTGCCAACCTTACTCGAACTGACTGAAGAACGCCAGAATGGCTTCCTCATCTTCCTTCAAAACCGGCTGGCCGAATTCGGCCTCCAGCCGCTTGAGCTTGATCGCCTGTTCCGCGGCAGCACGGCTTTTCGATAGATATGCGCCTCGGCTGCCCGGTCGCTTGCCCGTCAGATCAATCACGATGTGACCGTCGTCCGTGCGGATCAAGCGAATCATATCCCGCTTTGGGTGCTGTGTGCGCGTGCCGATGCAAGTGCGCATGGGCACGTGCTTGCGCTTCGCTTTGCTCACCGCTAGCCTGTAAGCTCAGAATTCCAGATCGTCCGGGTCTCCGTATCGCCTGGGTTTGCGCACATGATGGGTCACGACGCGGCCTAGCTCCTCGTCATAGACAAGCAAACGATCCTTAGGAGGCTTTTTGCCCTTCTTTTCTTTCTTGCGCGCCTTGGCTGCCGCGGCCTCGTCGGCGAGGTCTTCTTCGCCGTCGTCGCCTTCTTCGTCGCCCTCGCTCATGGCCTCGATGAAGTATTGTTGCGCTTCCTCGGTAGTCTCCTCTACCTTAGACGAGGGCGTCGCCGTTTCGCTTGGCGTGTCGCGGCCGTCATCGGCTCCGGCTGCGGGCGCCTGTGGGGCCGCCTTCCACTGGCCGACGACCTTTTCGAGGGCTTGCTTGATCTCGTTCAGCGCCTTTGGACCGATGCCCTCGATGGCCAGGAAGCCCTCATCGCCGCGCACGCCGTGCTCAAGCAGTTGTCCTACCGAGACGATGCCGGCGCCGATGATGTGTTGGGCTACGCGAGGAGACAAACCTAGCTCCTCAATCGGCATGCCGTAGGCCGCTTGAGGGATGGCCGCGAGAGCAGCTCGGCGCGCCTGCTGACGATCGTCGGCTTGCGCTTCGCGGGTGATCGGCTTGGCTTTATGGCTGTCCGATTGGCGCGCGACTTGGTAAGCGTGTACGCTATCCACTAAGCGCTTGACGAGTATGAACTCATCAGGCGTCAGCGGCGTTGGCAGTGCGCGCTGGCGGACGAGCAGCTCACGCAGCGAAGGCAGCGCCTGCACGATGTCTTCGCCCACCCAGGCTTGCAGGTCGGCGTCTGCTGACAGCTTATCGAGTGCTTCACCCAGCGCCTCGCTGCTGCTCTTGATGTCAATCCGCCAGCCGGTGAGCCGAGCAGCCAAGCGCGCATTTTGGCCCTCGCGCCCGATCGCCAAGGAGAGTTGATCGTTAGGCACGATGACGAGCGCGCTCTTCTCGCCGACAGGATGCACGGCCATCACCTTAGCCGGGCCGAGCGCCTTGGCGATGTACACCGTTGGATCGGCGCTCCATTCGATTACGTCAATCTTCTCGCCGTGTAACTCGTTGCTGATGTTCTGGATACGCGCCCCGCGTTGTCCAATGCAGGCGCCTACGGGATCCACGTTGGGCTGTAACGCGGCGACGGCAATCTTCGACCGTGCGCCAGGCTCGCGGATGATGGACTTGATCTCGACCAAGCCATTGGCGATTTCGGGCACTTCAATCTCCAGCAAGCGACGCAGGAAGTTCTTGTGCGTGCGGGATAGCGTCACTTGAGGGCCGCGGCCGGTGCGCTTGACCTCGGTGATGTAGGCGCGTACGTATTGTTGAACTTCGTATTTCTCGCCCGGGATTTGCTCTTTGCGCGGCAAGGTTGCCTCGATGCGACCCAGGTTGACCACCACGCCCGCGCTGGTCACGCTTTGCACCATGCCCCGCACGATCTCGCCCTCGCGCTCGATGAACTGGTTATATTGGAAGTCGCGCTCGGCTTCGCGCAGCTTCTGGACAATCAATTGTTTGGCATTCTGCGCGGCGATCCGCCCGAAGTCTTTGGGGGTGACGTCTACCATGATGCAGTCGCCGAGTACGGCGTCTGGCTTTTGCTTCAAGGCGTCTGCCAGCGAGACTTCGGTGCGGTCGTCCTGAACCTCCTCGACGACTTCTTTTTCGACGAAAATGCGCATATGGCCGCTGTCAATGTCCACGACAGCAGCCACGTTTTGGCTGTTCATCACGTTGGCGTATTTGCGATAGGACTGCACGATCGCGCTTTCGACCACCTTAGTGACGATTTCGCGCGGCAGACTTCGCTCGGCGCCGATTTGATTCAGAGCAAGAGCAAGTTCGCTTCTCTTCATGCCCGATTTCCTCGCGCGTTATAGAAAAGAGAAAGTGGGCTTATTGACCCACTTCCCGTCCCGCATCGCCTGAAGTTTTACTATTTCTAGTTTACCCGGATTTTTAAGGTTGTCAACTTAAGGGCAAACGCACAAAAACGCATGACTAATTTAAGCTCACAAGTGCGCGGTGTTGAACTTGCTCAAGCTAGAGCAGACGACCAAAGACAGGGAGTAAATAAAATTGGATACATGAAGTGTCCAAGATGCCAAAGCGAATCGGTGGTCAAACGAGGCAAGAATCACAGCGGCAGCCAGCGCTACCTGTGCAAGGCCTGCAATCGTCATTTCACCCCTCAGCCCAACCC
>JANWVF010000039.1 GCA_025056965.1 Thermoflexales bacterium
GTGGATAGCGCCCGTGCGCGCGCAGATTGTTCTTGGCGCGAGACGGGTGTGCGCGTGGGCACGAGCGCCGGCTCGGGGGTCGCTTCCCCTCTGAGCGGGTTCGCGCACGCGCTGAGCGCCAAGGTCAGGCAGGCGCAAGGCGCAAGGCCAATCAGCTGCTTTACCCTTCGTCCAATTTCGCACATTGCTCTTCTCCTCTCTACCCGACCCGACGGATTGCGCAGCTTAGCCGCCACCCTGCCGCGCCCCGATTACTCAAATTCATTCCCAACCGCTGAATATTTACGACTATAGAGAGGCAAGCTGAGAAGAGAATGAACTAAGAGGAAAAGCAAGCGGATGAACCGCTTAGGTTCATCCGCTCAGTGAGCCGCGAGGGACTCGAACCCCCAACCAATTGATTAAGAGTCAACTGCTCTGCCAATTGAGCTAGCGGCCCTTATTGCACCCTAAATATAGCATACGCGCCGTGAGAATTCAAGGCAGCTAGAAACGGTGCAACCGCTTAAAACGGTCAATCTGCCGAAATCTGACCCCTCTTATCACTCAAGCGCGCAGCAGATCATCCGACTCTAAAATCGGATCGAGTGAAGGCTGAGCTGGTGATCGGTGTAGACGGTGGACAGACCAGCACCCAGTGCGCGCTGGTCACTTGCGATGGCCGCGTGCTGGCTTATGGGCGGGGTGGCGGGCTGCTACATCTGGCCGCCGCGGGCGGGCGCGATCGGCTCGCAGCGGCGTTGCGCGAGGCCTTCGCCTTGGTTTGGGCCGGCGCCGGCCTGCAGCCTCAGCCCATCGCGGCGATCGGCCTAGGATTGACCGGCGTCGAAGCCGATTCGCCCGAAGCGGCACAGGCACGTCAGATCGTCACCGAGTTAGTGGAGGCGCGCGCAATCGAAGTGTGCAGCGACGCCTATACAGCCTTCGTCGGCGCGCATGGCGGCCGGCCGGGCATCATCGTCATCAGCGGCACCGGCTCCCATATCCTCGGCATGAACGCCGCGGGTGAGTTGGCCGGAGCCGGCGGCTGGGGCTGGCTACTCGGCGACGAAGGCAGCGCGATGTGGATCGGGCAGCGCGGATTGATGGCCGCGCTCCATGCATCCGATGGCACCGCCGACGCGACGATTTTGGAAGCGGTGATGCGAGAGCACTTCCGAGTACCATGCCTGCGCGACGTGAAGCGGCACGTGTATGCCCCCGACTTCGGCGCCAAGGGCTTCGCCGCTCTGGCGCCTCTGGTCTCGCAGGCAGCGGAACGAGGCGACCGTGTGGCGCGTAGCATCATCACCCAAGCCGCGCGCGATCTGGCAATGCACGTGATGGCCGTGCAGCGGCGGCTGGGCCTGCCACCGGATGCGCCGGTCGCACCAGTAGGCGGCGCCTTCGCGCACCTGCACGGACTTCGCTCAAGGTTTGTGGCGGCGCTGCGCGAGATGAACCCGCAGGCCAACATCGTTGATCCTCAGTGGCCGCCGGTGCTTGGCGCGGCGCTGATCGCGCTCCGAGCGTGCAGTTGTCCAGCGACGATTCAGACCGAACGCAACTAATTGACCGGCGCCGCGCTACCAGCGCGTCTCCATAAACCTCCATCCCGGCTGCACCTTCTGCATCTCGGCTTCGTCGTCACGCCTGGTCAGGCCACACTTGAGGTAGTTCTCGTGCAGCTCGGCGAGCATGGCGCGGTCAAGCTCGACGCCCAGCCCGGGCGCGTCATCCACGATGAGATCACCGTCGTCGAACCGCAACCGCCCGCCGACGATCACCTCTTCGGACTGCCATGGATAGTGCGTGTCGCAGGCGTAGGTCAGGTTAGGCACCGCCGCCGCGAGATGCATCATCGCCCGCAGCGAGATACCGACGTGGCTGTTCGAGTGCATTGAGAGGCCGCGTCCAAATGTGCGGCATATGCGCGCTAGCTCGACCGACGCGCGCAAACCGCCCCAGAAGTGATGATCGCTCAGGATGACGTGTTCGCTGCCCAACCGGATGCTGCCGGGGATGTCGTCGAACGACGTGGTGCACATGTTCGTCGCCAACGGGACGTTCACCGCTTTGGCCACCTGCGCCATGCCCTCTTGTCCACGCGTCGGGTCTTCCAGATACTCCAGCACGCCTTCGAGCTGTCTGCCATACGTGATGGCCGTCTCGACCGACCACACTGCGTTCGGGTCGAGGCGCAGGGGCACGTGAGGTCCAAAGGCCTCGCGCAGCGCAAAAATCGTCTCCACCTCGATCCGCGGCTCGAACACGCCGCCCTTCAGCTTGAGCGACTTGAAGCCGAACTCGCGACACATCGCCTGTGCCTGCGCAACGATGCCTTCGGGCGTGAGCGCGGCAGCCTGGCGCGCGGCCGCCCAGCCGGTAGCAGCCGGATCGGTGGCGAAGCCGAGCGCACCGCCGGCGCCCTCATACTTGTAGAACAAATAGGCCGAGAACGGCACACGGTCGCGCACCTTGCCACCTAGCAGGTCGTACACCGGCCGGCCGATCGCTTTGCCCACCAAATCCAGGCAGGCGACTTCGACCGCGCCGAACGCGCGCGTGGCGCGCCGACTGTGGATGGTGGTGCGCATGCGTCGGCGATCGCCGCTCGTCGCATCGCCAAAGTGCGCCTCTATGTCGCGGGCGATGGCGTTCAGTTGGAAGGGGTCGCGCCCGACGACCAGATGTCGCACGCCTTCGAGGTCGGCGACGACGTCGGCGCCGCCGGGCAGCTCGCTCACGCCGCAGATGTGGTCATCGCTTACCAGCTCGACGATCACCCGCAGGGCATAAGGCGCGTGCAGCCCGGCCGCGTTCAACAAGGGTGGATCGGAAATGGCGATCGGGGTAATCCGAAAGTCGGTGATGCGCATGGTGTACTGGCTTTTTAGCACAACCTGCGCCGATGAAAAGAATCGGAATCAGCTAAGCCTTGGACCTCAGCATTCTGCATAGCCGCAGCGCGGGTAGGCGAAGGCACTGCCCTTTGCCTACCCGCTCCGTTTGGCCGACAACTTGATCGCGAGCAGCGCTCTGATGCGTAAGCCCTGCTTTTTATCTCTATGCGTGTTGACATTCAAAAACGCTTCTATATACTCTGCTTGCAGTTGAAGCGTCCTCGGTGAGCGAGAAGATTGCTACAACAGGCACAGGGCGCATGATCGGGCACTCGACGTTAGCCGCTGGACATCAACCTCGGCATGGCTGTTGCCGGGACAGCACCCGTGCGTCACACACGACGAGGCGCTCTGGGTTCATTTCCACCGGCTCAGCCGTTCCAGGCGTGGTCGCTCTATCACGCCGATACGCGCGCGCAGGATCGCCGATTCCAAGCGCGGAGATGCAAAGCCCTCTGGAATCTCCGCGTCCTCCGCGGTAAAAAGGAGAGATGGAAGAGCCAATTGACAAAACGACGAATATCGCTCTGGCCGAACGTGCCCGGCGCGTGATCCCCGGCGGCGTGAACAGCGGCAACCGCGCGATCGCGGGCATGCCGCTGGTCATTCGCGAGGCGCACGGCGCCTATTTCACCGACGTCGAGGGTAAGCGCTATCTCGACTACCACGCCGCATTCGGGCCGATCATCCTCGGTCACAATCACCCGCGCGTGCGCGAGGCGGTGTGCCGTGCTGCCGAGCAGGTAGACCTGATCGGCGTGGGCGTGACCGAGATGGAGATTGCGCTGGCCGAGAAGATCGCGCATCATGTGCCCAGCGCCGAGCGCGTGCTGCTGGCCAACAGCGGCAGCGAGGCGACGTACCAAGCCCTGCGCTTGGCGCGCGCCGTCACCGGCCGCCAAGACATCATCAAGTTCCAGGGCACGTATCACGGCTGGCACGACGCCGTGGCGATGAACGTGATCAGCCCCGCAGACAAGGTCGGCAACGGCAAGCGTGACTTGCTCTCGGCCGGCATGCTGCCCGGCGTCGTCGAGCGCACGCACATCCTGCCCTTCAACGACGTCGAGGCAATTAATGACTTCATGGAGCGCCGCGGCGAAGACATCGCCGCGGTGCTGGTTGAGGTGATCCCGCACAACATCGGCTGCGTGTTGCCAAGGCCGGGCTTTTTGCAAACGCTGCGCGACCTATGCGACAAGTTCGGCTGCCTGCTGATCTTCGATGAGGTGATTACCGGCTTTCGACACGGCCTAGGCGGCTACCAGAAGATCAGCGGCGTCACGCCCGACCTAAGCACGTTCGCCAAGGCCATGGCCAACGGCTATCCGATCGCCGCGCTGGTGGGCAAAGCCCAATACATGCAGCGCTACGAGCCGGGCGGCGGCGTGTTCTTCGCCGGCACCTATAACGGCCACCCGCACAGCGTGGCCGCGGCGCTGGCGACGATCGCCGAACTCGAAGACGGGCGCGTGCACGCGCACTGCTTCGCGCTAGCCGAACGAGCCGCCGATGGCCTTCAGCAGATCGCGGACGAGCTGGGCATCCCGATGACCGTCGCGCGCTTCGGCTCGGTGTTCGTGCCGTATTTCATGGAAGGGCCGATCGTCAGCTACAGCGACCTGCTCCGCAACGACGATGTGCGCGACCGCTGGTTCAGGTCGCAGATGTGCGCGCGCGGCATCTT
>JANWVF010000052.1 GCA_025056965.1 Thermoflexales bacterium
CGTTGAACTTGCTCAAGCTGGAGAAGACGGCCAAAGACAGCTTGGCGGGGAAGCGACAGCGTGCGGGGTGGGACAACGACTACCTGCTCAAAGTGCTCCAAGCGGGCGCAACCTTAAAATGAGTGATGCGTTTCCCCTGCTACATGGCTGCGCAGGGCGCACACCCCATCCGCAAAAGTCAAAAGTGTTATGCTCCAACGAGATACTAAGCAGGTGTGTAGATATGATCAAAAGAGTCATCCTCGCCATGCAACTTACCCTCGTGTTGGGCATGCAGGCAGAGCCGCCTCTGTCCGTAACGGATGTAGTTGACCCAATGGCGCCTGAGGCTTCTCAACAAGTGTTCTACGTTGCTCCCTATGGCAGCGACAGCAACCCCGGCACGGAGTCACAGCCGTGGCGGACGATACGCAAAGCAGCAGAGACGCTGACCGCAGGTCAGACTGTGTTGATCCGTGCAGGCACATACCGCGAGAAGGTCACACCAAAGCACTCGGGAGCGCCTGCAAGGTATATAACCTATGCCGCATATCCAGGTGAGGTAGCCACGATAGACGGAGAGGGGAAAGGCATACCCGATTGGGGTGGCGTCTTACAGATTCAGGATAGAAGCTACATCAGAGTCATTGGGCTGCGAATCACAAATGCAGGGCCAGGGTTGAATGCAGCAGGCATCTACGTTAATCGTTCGAGCAACATCATCATCGAACGCAATCACACATACAACACAGTCTCCTCTGGGATCGGCGTGTGGCGCAGCGCAAACGTTGCTGTCTTGAACAATGAGGTGGAACTCGCAAACAACGACGGTTACCAAGAGAACATCACCATCGCTAGCACCAGCAACTTTGTAGTTGCCGGCAATCATGTTCATCATGGCGGCCCTGGCACCAGAGGGGGTGAGGGCATTGACGTCAAGCACTCTCACACAGGAAAGGTGCATCAAAATCAAGTGCACAACCTGAAACGTGTCGGCATCTACATTGATGCGTGGGACAGGCACACTTATGACATAGAAGTACATAATAACCTTGTATACAGCATAACATCTGGCGGATTTGCAATCTCATCAGAAATGGGAGGGTTGTTGGAGAACGTCACTCTCTACAACAATATCGCATACAACACGAGATATGGTGTCAACATAGGAGTGTATGGAAGCAGCTCGGCGCCAGAGATGAGGCGGATAAGAATCGTCAACAACACCTTTGTCAACAATGGCTCTCGCGGCTGGGGAGGCGGCATCCTAGTGGAGAACAGTGGCGTCCATGATGTCCTCATCGCCAACAACATAGCCAGCGGAAACCTGTCTTTCCAGATAGCGATTGACCCAAGTGTTCCCAGCGGCAGGGTAACGGTCACCCACAACCTGATTCATGGCTTCCGAGGCATCGAAGCAGGCGAGACCCGCGGGCAGAACTACGTGGAAGGTGACCCTCAGTTCGTCAACCCAAGCGCAGGCGACTTCAGGTTGCGAGCAAACTCTCCTGCTCTCAACAAAGGCAACAGCACCCATCTGCCAGCCAGCGCCTTAACTGACTTCGCCGGCAATCCCCGAGTCGTGGGCACCGCTGTAGATATCGGCGCCTACGAGTTGTTTGAGGGAAGCAAAATCTTCTTACCCATGATGCTGCAAAGATAGCCTAGAGGCAGTTAGGATGTACTCAGCGCAAATCCAACGCGCCTGCAACGTATTCAAACCAGTCTTGAACCAGTCTGTTGTCAGCTCGACTCGATCGTCGCCGAGATCAATCGCAACCTAGGTGCGCGAGACAGGCAAGCAGATCTGGTTCGAGTTATTAAGGCCGGCCGGGAACTGCATAAACCCTAGCTACACTGCGCTTGCTCCATGACAGGCACACACCCACCCCGCATCAGCGCCG
Source organism: Thermoflexales bacterium (assembly GCA_025056965.1). Taxonomy (GTDB): domain Bacteria; phylum Chloroflexota; class Anaerolineae; order J036; family Brachytrichaceae; genus JAAFGM01. The sequence goes on from JANWVF010000052.1 coordinate 1,884, forward strand.
TCGTGCTTACGCTGAACGAAGCGCGACACATCGTCGCCTGCCTGGACACGCTGGCTTGGGCCGACGAGCGCGTGGTGTTCGACTCGTTCAGCACGGATGCCACCGTCGCGCTGGCTCGGGAGGCCGGCGCGCGGGTCATCCAGCACCCTTTTGAGAATTACGCGCAGCAGCGCAACGCAGCGCTGAGCGCCGTGGAGAGCGACTGGGTGTTCTTCGTGGACGCCGACGAGCGCTGCCCGGAGGCGCTGGGGCGGGAGATCCGCGCCGTCGTCGAGGCCGCGCAGCACGACGTGTATTGCGTGCCGCGCCAGAATTACTTGTTCGGGCGGTTGACGCTGGGCGCGGGGTGGCATCCGGACTACCAGGCGCGCCTGTTTCGCGTCGGCCGGGCGCGCTTTGACCCGCGGCGCGAGGTGCATGAGGTGGCGCAATACGACGGCGCGCCGGGCTACCTGCGCAACGCGTTGATCCACTACAACTACGACACACTGGCCCAGTTTCATGCCAAGCAGCGCAAATACGCCCAGTTCGAGGCCGGCATCCTGTTCAAGCAGGGCGTGCGGCCCAAGCCGCGCAACTTCGTGTTGCAGCCGCTGCGCGAGTTTCGCCGCCGCTTCTTCGCCCTGCGCGGATACCGCGACGGTTGGCACGGCCTGCGCCTGAGCCTGCTGATGGCCTACTACAACTTCGACACGTATCGCCGGCTGGCGCGCCTGTGGCGCGATCAGACCAGCGATCGCCCGCCGTCCACAAAATAAACCGCGCCGGTGGCGAAGTCTTCCTCGATCAGGTATCGCACCGTGCGCGCCACATCGTCCGGCGAGCCGATACGTTTCAGCGCCGACTTCTCGATGGCCCACTGCCGTTTGGCGTCGTCGGCGTCGTCCGGCAACAACACGGTGCCCGGCGCGATGGCGTTGACGCGCACCTGCGGCGCCCACTCCAGCGCCAACACGCGGGTGAGCGCGACCAGCGCGGCTTTGCCGGCCGCGTGATGCGCGCAGCCCGGCCAGGTCTGGAAGGCTGAGAGATCGGTGATGTTGATGATGAGGCCGCGGCCCTGGGCAATCATGTGCGGCGCGACGGCCTGCGCCATCATGAAGGGCGCCTTGGCGTTCAGGTTCAGCTCGGCATCCCACTCCGCCTCGGAGATCTCCAGGGCCGGCTTGCGCAACCAGATCGAGGCGTTATTGATGAGGACGTCCACGCGGCCGAAGTGTTGCAACGTGGCCTGGGCCAGGGCGCGCACGTCGGCGGCCCGCGTCACGTCGGCCTGCATGGCCAAGCTGCGCACGCCCAGGCGCGCGATGGCGTCCGCCGTGTCGCGCCACGGTTCGCTCGCCAGGTAGTAGCTGAAGGCGATGTGCGCGCCGCGCGCGGCTAGGTCGAGCGCCACGGCGCGCCCGACGCGCTGCGCGGCGCCGGTGATGAGGACGACTGCACCCGCAATTTCCATGCCCGGGATTGTGCCTTAAGTCAGGTACAATTCGGCACATGACGAGCCCGCACGACTCGAACAAGATCTATCTCACTCGCGAAGGCGCACAGAAGCTGCGCGACGAGCTGGCCTATCTGCGCGATGTGAAGCGCCCAGAACTGGCTGAGCGACTGCGCTTCGCCATCCAGCAGGGTGACTTGTCGGAGAATGCGGACTACACGGCGGCCAAAGAGGAGCAGGGATTCCTTGAGGGTCGCATCCTGGCCCTGGAGCGCATGCTGGCCGACTGCATCATCCTCGACGAAACGGAGAGCGACCAGGGGGAAGTGCGCATGGGCAGTCGGGTCACAGTGATCGAGGATGGCTTCGACGACCAGGAGACTTTTCAGATCGTCGGCGTCGCGGAGGCCGACCCGATGAACGGCAAAATCTCGAACGTCTCACCCCTGGGCCAGGCGCTGATCGGCAAGCGCGTGGGGGCAAAGGTGCGCGTGGTGACGCCGGCTGGCGTCACGGTCTTCAAGATCCTAGCCATCGAATGACGCCGACGACTGGGCCTGCCACAGCGCCCGGCGCCGCAAAGCCGCCGCGTCAACCGATCGCATCGAGCAGGCGGTAATACAGGCCGGCCAGCGGCAGGAACCAAGGGTTGCCGTTATAAAGGCTGGCCGGAGCGGTGGGGAAAGGCAAGCTGAAAAACGGATTCTCGACCGGCTGGCCAGCGATGCGCCGCGCGACGCATGCGCCCAGGTAGGAGAGCAGCGCTACGCCGTGGCCGCCGCAGCCCAAGGCATAGTGCAAGCCGTCGCCGGTCGCCCCGGCGTGCGGCAGCAGGTCAAAGGTGAACCCCAGCGTGCCGCCCCAGGCATACTCGATGGCCACCTCTTTGAGCTGCGGATACACCTCCAATAGGCCGCGCCGCAAGATGGCCGCGCTTTCGCGCACGGTCTCGGCGTTCGGCGGCACGAAGCCGGCTCGCCCGCCGAAGATCATGCGGTTGTCTGCCGAGAGGCGGAAGTAGTAGAGGAAATTCTTGGAATCGAACATCATGCGCCGATGCGGGCTGAGCCGCCGGGCGAGTTCCGGCGCAAGCGGAGCGGTGGCGATGATGTAAGAACCGATGGGGATGACGCGGCGCTGCAACCAGGGAACGAGGCGCGTGGTGTAGCCGTTGGTCGCGATCACGACTTGATCGGCATGCAGCCGACCGCGCGTCGTCGTCACGTCGAATCCCGAGCCGGCGGCGCCGCGCGCGAGGTGCGTCACCTGGGTATGCTCGAACAGCCAGGCGCCGGCGCGTTCGGCAGCGGCGGCCAGGCCGACGGCATACTGGGCGGGATTCAGCCCAGCGCTCGCCTCGTCCAGCAGCCCGCCGTGATACAGGTCGCTCTCGATCTCCTCGTGCAGATGCGCCTTGTCCACCAGGCGCACCGGATGGCGGAAGTGCGTCTGCAACAGCTCAGCCTCGCGGACGAAGCCGGCGAAGTGGCCGGGCTTATAGGCCAGCTCGATGTGCCCGCAGCGCCGGAAGTCGCAGGCGATGCCCTCCTCGGCGACGACTTGTTCGACGTAGGCGATGGCGTCCAGCGACGCGCAGAACAGCGCGCGCGCCGTCTCCAAGCCGAAACGTTTGACGAGTTGGCCGGCGCCGGCCTTCAGCCCGGTGAGCACCATGCCGCCGTTGCGGGAGCTGGCGCCCCACCCCATCGTCCTGGCTTCCAGCACGGCGACGTGCGCGCCGCGGCGCGCCAGCTCGCGCGCCGCGGCTAGGCCGGTGTAGCCGCCGCCGACGACGGCGACGTCCACGCGCGCCGGCAGCTCGCGCGGCGCGGGCGAGAAAGGCGCGACGGTGTCGCACCAGAAGGAACGCTCTTTCATAGGCGGGATTATCGCGGAAGCCGCCCTACCCTTCCACCAGATACTCGAACAGCAACGCCCCGGCCGTCCAGAAGATGACGATGAAGGCCAGCTCCACGCCGATCCAGGCGGCGAACTCGCCGAGCGGCAGCCGGTCGAGGAAGCCCGAGGTGGCGATGACAGCGGCCACCAGCAGCGGCAAGGCAAGGGGAAAGAGCAGGATAGGCAGGAACACCTCGCGGGCGCGCGTGCTGGCCGCCATCGTCGCGATCAGCGTGCCGGCGCCGGCATAGCCGACGACCCCGAGCAACACCACCAGCCCCACGCCGGGTTGCAAGAGCGTCTCGTCGAACAGGACGGCCATGACTGGCGTGACGAGCAGCGCCACGGCTAAGGTGAAAAGGGCGTTGGTGATCGCCTTGGCGGCGAAGATCAGGCTGCGGTCGCACGGCGCCAACAACAGCCCATCTATCGCCTGGTTGATCTGCTCGGACGACATCGAGCGCGAGAGGCCGAGCGTTCCGGCGAACACCAGGGTCACCCACAACACGCCGGGCGTGAGCGGCCGGAAGGTATCCACGCGCAGCCGCAGCGCAAAGTTGAACATGACGATGGCCATCACCGCAAACACGATCATCGCGGTGATGGACTCGCGCGTGCGCAGCTCCAGCAGTATGTCTTTGCGGACGATGGCGGCGACTTGACGTAGGGCGGTGCGCATGGCGGAGATCAAGCCTCGGTCATCAGCGCGGCAAGCGCCGGGGCAGTGATGTCGCGCTCGAGCGCGTGCGCGATGCGCCCGCCTTTGAGGATCAAGGCGCGCGTCACGCCGTCCAGGCCGCGGCTCAGCTCATGGGTGGTCATGACCACGGCGCGCTCATGCAGGGCAGCCTCCCGCAGCAGCGCGGATAGGTTGGCGGCCGAGGCCTGATCTAGGCCGGTGAACGGCTCATCGAGCAAGAGCAGCGGTGGGTCGTGCAGGACGGCGCGGGCGATGGTCAAGCGCTGGATCATCCCGCGCGAGAAGGTACGCGCCAGGTCGTCGCGGCGCGGCCATAGGTTGACGCGCCGCAGCGCAGTTTCGACGCGGGCGGCCAGATCCGGCACGCCGTAGATGCGCCCGTAAAACTCCAGGTTCTCGCGCGCGGTAAGTTCGGGATAGATCAGCGGTTGATGCGACACCAGGCCGATGAGGGCGCGCGCGCGCTCGGGATGCGCCAGCGCGTCCAGGCCGCCGATGGTGAGCGCGCCGCCGTTCGGGCGGGCCAGCGTGGCGAGGATGCGCAGCAGCGTGGTCTTGCCGGCGCCGTTGGCGCCCAAGATCGCGACGAACTCGCCGCGCGCCACATCTAGCGAGACGCCGCGCAGGACGGGGCGCAGCCCGTAGAGTTTGCCGATGTTCACGGCGGAGAGCAGGACGGTCATGGCAGCGGTTAGGGTCGGCGTCGCGTAGCTTCGTCGGACGGCAACCGGGAGCAAGTGTAGCAGGCGCCGGGACGGGCGGCGGGACGATTGACGATTAGGGCAGCCTGTGCGATATATGCGCGTTGTCATGAACCTTCAACACAAGATCGTCGCCGTCGTCGGCGGCGCGACGGGCATCGGCAAAGCGACGGCGGAGATTTGCGCTGCCGCCGGGGCGACCGTGATCGTCGCCGACTTCAACGAAGCCGATGGACGCGCCACGGCGTCGGCCGTGGGTGGCGCATTCTTTCCGATCAACGTGGCCGACGAAGCATCGGTCGCGGCAGCGTTCGCCGACATCGGCGCGCGCTACGGTCGGTTGGATGCGCTGATCCAGACCGCCGGCATCCTACGTGGGGCGTTCGTGCCGCTCGAAGAGTTCGACCTGGCCACCTTTAAATCCGTGGTGGACGTGAACCTGATCGGCAGCTTTCTGTGCGCCAAGCACGCCGTCCCCCTGCTCAAGAAAGCCGGCAAGGGCGTGATCGTGTTGGTGTCATCGGGCGCGGCCATCGGTGGCAGCTCCTCATACGCCTACGGCGCGAGCAAGGGCGGCGTGAACGCGCTGGGCATCACGCTGGCGAACAAGCTGGCCGCCGACCACATCCGCGTCAACGTGGTGATGCCGGGCAACATAGACACGGCCATGAAGCGATCGGTCATCGCCGCCGAGCGTGAGCGGCTGGGGCCGGGCGGCGAACAGCAGCAGCTCGAGCTGGGCGAGCCGGCCGGCGTCGGGCGCATCCTGGCCTGGCTGGCCAGCGACGACGCCGACTATGTGCGCGGCATGATTCAGACGCGCTAGGAGGGATCACCGTGAAGCTCGGCGTCGCCGGCCAACTGGCCCATCCCGACGAGCCCGACGCGGTGCTGCTGCCGCCGGATTGGCGCGCGATTGACGCAGCCGCGGCGCAGCGCGTGCGCCGCGCCGGATTTCGCGGCGCACAACTGTTCATCCATCGCCCGCTCGAGGCCGACCCCGACGATCTGCAGCGGGTGAAGCGCGCCTTCGCGGCCGCCGAGCTGGAAGTGGCGCAGGTGAACGGCTGGTATGAGCCGCTATGCAGCTACGACGATGCGACGCGCGCCGAGGGCGTGCGCGGCATGCAGGCGCTGGTGCGCATCGGTCGAATGATGGATACACCTAGCGTCTATGTTCGGCCGGGCGGGCACAACCCGAACGGGCACTGGTATGCCCATCCGGAAAATCATTCCGCGCGCACGTTCGACAACATCGTGGACAGCCTGCGCAAGGTGTGCGCCACGGCGCAGGACGAAGGCGTGACGGTGGCCGTGGAGGGACATGTGCTCTCTGCGCTCGACACGCCGCAGCGCGTGCGCGATCTGCTCGACGCCGTCGGTTCGCCCGCGCTCAAGTTCAACTACGATCCGGTCAACTTCATCGGCACGGTGAAGCAGGTGCACGACACGACGGGTGTGCTGAACGAACTCTACGATTTGCTCGGGCGCGACATGGTCGCCGCGCACGCGAAGGATTGCCGCCTGGCCGATCAGCTCGTCGTCCACATCGAGGAAGTCGTCCCCGGCAGCGGCACGTTGGACTATGTGCTGTTCATGCGTCGCTTTCAGGCAGCTTGCCCGGACGGCTACTTCATCATCGAGCACCTGCCGAACGCGCGCGTGCCGCAGGCGCGCGACTTCATCTGCGCGACGGCGCAGCGCCACGGCATCCCCTTGGAGTGCTGATCGGTGTTGATCGTCAGAGCAACGCACCCCGCCTGTGCGAGTTTGGCCGTTTGAGATTCAACTTCGAGGATACGCATGATGAAAGCCATTTCACGCAGACGATTCTTCACGCTGGCAGGGCTGAGCCTGACCGCCGGCGCGCTGCTGGCGGGATGCGGCGGCGATGGAGGGCAGTCGGCCCAGCCTACGGCGCCGCCGGCCGGGTCGGGCGGCGAGGTCTCGCTCACCCTGGCTTCCAAAGGCAGCACGCCCTTTTACGACCGAGAACGCTTGGAGGTCAAGGCCGGCGCGCGGGTCACGCTCACGTTCAAGAACGAGGCCGAGCCCGGCTCCAACCGCCTGTTCAACTGGGTGCTGGTCAAGCCAAACACGAAGTTCCGCGTAGTGAGCGACGGCCAGTCGGAAGGCTCGCCTGAGACGAGCTACGTGAAGCCCAACGATCCGAACGTGATCGCCCACACGCGGCTGGTCGCCCCCGGCGAGAGCGACACCATCACCTTCGACGCGCCGCCGCCGGGTGAGTACCCTTACATCTGCACCTTCCCGGGCTATTACAACACGATGAATGGCGTGTTGGTGGTGCAGTGAACCGGCCTTGACACCGCACGGCACGTTCAGAGCCGCGCGCGGTCGGACGAGGGGTCAAGCGCGTCTCGCAGGCCGTCGCCGAGGAAGGAGAAGCCCAACACCAAGAGCGCGAGCGCGACGGTCGGGATGACGCCGACGTACAAGTAGTTGGGGCTGGAGAGGTAGCGGCCGATCGCGCCGACCATCTTGCCCCAGCTCGGCAGCGGATCGTTGATGCCGTAGCCGAGGAAGCTCAGGCCTGCCTCGGCGGCGATGAAACCCGGAATGGCAAAGCTGACCGCCACGATCAGCGGGTTGATGATATTGGGCAGCAGGTGGCGCACCATGATGAAAGCGGTCGTTGCGCCTAGGCTGCGCGCGGCGCTGACGAAGTCGCGTTCCTTATAGGTCAGCACCTGCGCGCGTACTAGGCGCGCCAACCCGGGCCAGCCTAGGATCGAGATGGCAACCGTGACCTGTAAGACGCCGTTGCCGATCAACAACATCAACAGGATCTGGAAGAGCAGGCCCGGCAGCGCGCCGATCACCTCGAACATGCGGTTGAGCGCGTAATCCCACACGCCGCCGAAGTAGCCGGAGAGGAAACCGAACAGCAACGCGAGCGACACGACGATGCCGGTGGCGGCAAGCGAGACGACCAAGCTGACGCGCGCGCCCCAGATCAGCCGGCTGAGGATGTCGCGGCCGAGTTCATCGGTGCCGAGCACGTGCGCCGGATCGCGCCCGGGCGGCAGCCAGGTCTTGAACAGGTTGGTGCGATCGTAGGGGAAAGGCGAGACGAGCGGCGCACATACGCCGGCGAAGACGAAGATCAGCACGATGATCAGGCCGACGATGGCCAGGCGGTTGCGCCGGAAGCGCCGCCAGGCCAACTGCGCGGGCGAGAGCGGCTTGTACTCGTATATCGCGCCGCGTGCGGCCGCATGCACGGACGATGCGCCCTGCACCGGTGGATTTTGCGCGGCCATCGGTCAGTGCCCTCCCCCTAACCGGACGCGCGGGTCAATCAGCGTGTAAGCGATATCTATGAGCAGGTTGCTGATCGTCAGCATCGTCGCAGCGATGATCACGGTGAAGATGATGACCGGGTAGTCGCGGGTGTAGATGCTCTCCAGGAAGAAGCGCCCGATGCCCGGGATGGCGAAAGCAATCTCGACGAAGGTCGAGCCGGTGATCGCGTTGGCCAACACCGGTCCGAAGACGGTGACCAAGGGGATGAGCATGTTGCGCATGGCGTGCTTCATGATGACGACGGCGCGACTGAGCCCTTTGGCGCGGGCCGTGCGGATGTAGTCCTGCCCCAGCACGTCGAGCATGCCGGAGCGGGTGTAGCGCGCGAGGGCGCCCACCGTGCCGAGGCCAAAGATGAACGCCGGCAGCACCCAGGCATTAGGCGGCTGTTGATACAGCGGCTGGCCGTTGTTGAAGCCGAACCACTTCAACCCGATGACGAAGATGGCGATGCCGAAGAAGATCAACGAGATGATCGGCACAGTGACGGTGACCAGCGCGATGGTGGTGATGATCTGATCTACGATGGTATTGCGCTTCAGCGCCGCGATCACGCCCAGCACGACGCCCAGCGGGAAGCTCCACGCGACCGACAGGAAGCCCAACATCAAACTTGACCCCCAGTATTTGGAGAACAGGTCAATGACGCGCGTATTGGGATAGTAATACGAGATGCCGAAGTCACCCTGCACGGCCTTGGTGATCCAGTTCCACCAGTTCACGTAGAACGGCTGGTCCAGGCCGTATTTACGCATCATGTTGGCCTTGGCTTCGGGCGAAAGCGGCTGATTGATCTCGTCGAAAGGACCGCCGGGCGTGTTGTACATCAGGAAGAACGTCAGGAACGAGACGCTGAGCAGCACGAAAACCAGCCCGGCCAAGCGGCCCAAGATATACCTCGCCATACCGAATGATGATCAGAACCTAAGGCTCGGCGCGAGCCTTAGGTTCTGATGTGCGTCATTCAAGCGCTTCGGGTTACGGGATGCTCTTGCGGAATTCGAGGACGTTGTTGGCGATGTAGATCTCCGAGGCCGCACCGTTCATCGCGCTGACGCCCGGCCACGCGACGCCGCGGTTGAGGTTGACCTTGCCCGGCTCCATCGGTGCGCCCTTGATGTAGGGCTTCCACAGGTTGACCGGCGTGCGGTGGATGCAGAAGATGAAGGCGCACTCCTCGACCATCAACTTCTCGGCCTGCTGGTAGAGCTTGGTGCGCTCCTCGATGTCGGTCATCGGGCCGGCTTTGGCCAGCAGGTCCTGGTATTCCTTGTTGTTCCAGGTGTGACGGCCGCCTAGGTCGCTCCCCTTCATCACCGTCAGCATGTTCGACGGGTCAAGGTAGTCCATGCCGTAGGAGATGTAGCCGAAGTCAATCGTCGTGTCCGGCTTGCCGTCGGGCGTGCGCTTGAGCAGGTCGGCCATGTAGTCCTTGATCGGCACGGACTTGACCTCGACCTCAATGCCGAGGTTCTGCTTGATCGAGTCGGCGTAGGCCTGCGTGATCTCCTTGCCGAAGTAACCCTCGAGGTCGCCGCGCATCTGCAACAGCAGCTTGTCCACCTTGACGCCGGACTCGGCGTAGAGCTTCTTGGCCAGCTCGGGATCGTAGCGCTGGATGTCCTTGAGGGCCTCGCCGTTGGCCGCGGGGAAGCCGGGCGCGAGGAAGGAGTAGGCCGGGCGCGCCAGGAGCGGCTTGGTGATGAACTTGACGATGCTCTCGCGGTCGAGCAGGTGCGAGAGCGCCTGGCGGAACTTCAGGTTATCAAAGGGCGGCTTGGTGACGTCGAAGAAGAAGTAATCGGTGCGGAAGTCGCCCACGTCCGGCGTAGCCTGCGCGCTCAATTGCGGGTCGTTCAGCACGGCGTCCACCTGCGCGGCGTTGCTGACGCCGGTGAAGTCCAGCTGGCCGGCCTGATACGCCTGGAAGCTGTCGGGGAACGGCACGGCGATCATGCGCTCCAAGAAGGGCTTGATGTCGTCGGCGGCCTTCGGGTTGGCGACCACTTCGACGCGCGTCGGGCTGAACTCCTTGACGATGAAGGGGCCACACGAGACGCAGGTCGCCGGGTTCGAGTTGTAGGCCGGGCCGTGAGCCGCCAGCGCCTTAGCCTGGAGCGGCATGGCGAACATGAACAGACGCGGCAGGTACGGCGTGACTTCGCCGGTCTCGACGATCAGCTCGTAATCATTGGCGCCCTTGCGCACGCCCAGCTCCTCGACGGGCAGCTTGCCGGCGACGACCTCATCGAAGTTCTTGATGTTGCCGGAGCCCTTGCTGTAGTACCAAGTGAAGTCGTAGGCGCTCTTCGGATCGGCCATGTAGCGGAAGGTCGCTACGAAGTCATCGGCAGTGAGCGGCGTATCGTCGCTCCACATAATGTCGTCGCGCAGGGTGAAGGTCCACGTCAAGCCATCCTCCGACACCTTCCATTCCTTGGCCGCGCCGGGCACGAGCTCGAAGTCCTTGTTGATGCGCGTGAGCGGCACGCCGTACAGGTCGGACAAGGCGCCGCGGTTGTAGACCATAGCGCTAATGTCCATGAACTGACCGGGGTTGCCCTGGCCGGCGGTGACATACACCTGCTGCTCCGGCGGTGCCGCATCATCCGGCAAGACCTTGCCCACGCTGTTGACCCGCGGTCCGGTCGTCGGAGTGGGTTCTGGGGTGGGCGTCGGCGCTTCGGTCGGCGGGGGCGCGGTAGGGGCTTCAGTGGGGGGCGGTGCAGTGGGCGCTTCGGTGGCCGGAGGAGCGGCCGGAGTGGCCGGCGCACACGCCGCCAAGAGCGCGCCGCCCGCGCCCAGGCTCAACAACTTCAACATCTGACGGCGGCTGAGAACCGTCTCTTGTCTGTTCATGTGTTGTTTCCTCCTGATCGTAGCTGATGGGTTGAACGTGATTAACTAAGTGGTTGAAATCTATGTTGAAATCTATGTCGAGCGTCGAGGCAGAATCGTGTGGATAGGCTGTCGTCTGCTGTTGCGGCAAACCACCTCCCTTTCAAACCATACAAAGTTTGATTGTCGCTCAAGTCTTTCAATCGCGCAAATCGGACTCCGGGCTACCCTTGGTGGGATGGCCGCTCTGCGCCGCGATGCCGAGGTTGCGCGTTGCAAAAGCGAAGGGCGATAGTATGATCCCGCGCGAACCTCGGCCGCGTTCGACGTGGCCAAACCGAAGATCAAGGAAAGGAGAAAAGACCGATGAACCGTCTTACGCTGCTGCTGTTGACTGCGTTCGCTACTCTGGTGGCCGCGTGCGGCGCACCGCAGCCGGCATCGCCCGCGCCGGCCGAAGAAGCTACGACATCAGCGGCTGCGCCGGCCACCGATCGCGCGCGCACGTTGATCCTGGCCATGCCCTCATTGCCTACGAACCTCGATCCCGGCGTTGCCACCAGCGGCGCAGAGAACATGCTCCATCGCGCCTTATATGAAGGGCTGGTGAACTTCAAGGGCGACAGCACCACAGAGGTCGAGCCGGTGTTGGCAGAATCGTTCGAGCCGAACGCCGACAAAAGCGTGTGGACGTTTAAGTTGCGTCGCGGCGTCAAGTTCACCGACGGCGCGGATTTCAACGCTGAAGCGGCTAAGATCGGCTACAAGCGCATGGTGGACATCGGGCTGTTAGGGAACACTATCAACCGATTCACCGGCGGCGACGTTGAGAACAACCTCGTCGTGAAGGATGAATACACGCTGGAATGGCGCTGTGGTTTCCCGTGCCCGAACCTGCCCCTGGCGCTAGGCACGGCCTATGGCACGCTGTTTGTGTCCCCCAAGGCGCTCAAAGCACACGAGCAGATCACAGATGGCAAGAGCGATCACGCGCAGGCGTGGTTCACCAACAACGCCGCAGGCACCGGCCCCTACATGATCGAGAGCATTAAGCCGAACGAAGAGATCGTGTTCGTCCGCAACCCGAATTACTGGCGCGGCTGGAACGACGGCAAGCAGCGCTTCGAGCGCATCATCATTCGCAACGTCCCAGAGCCGAGCACGCGCCGCCAGTTGTTGGAGAAAGGCGATGCCGACATCGCGCTGATCACCACCGTAGAAGACTACAAAGCGTTGCGCGACACCGGGCGCTTCCAGGGCAGCGATAAGCCGCTCTTCCGCATCAACTACATCACCTTCACCAAGCGCGGCATCTTGAAAGACCCGCGCGTGCGCCGGGCGATCTCGTACGCCTTTGACTACGAAGGTTACGCCAACAACGTCGAGGGAGGGCTGATGAAACGGGGCACGTCGCCCTGGCCCAGCGGCATGAGCAGCGCCGTCGGCACACGCGGATTCCAATACACCTTCGACTTGGAGAAGGCCAAGGCGCTGCTCCAGGAGGCCGGCGTTCCCGAGGGCACGGAGCTCACCTACCTCTACGCGACCGGCTACGGCTACTATGAGCGCATGGGTCAGGTGCTGCAGGCCGGCTTGGAACAGATTGGGCTGAAGCTCAAGCTAGAAGAGCGCGACGAGGCGACCTTCAACGACATCTTTTACGGCTCGCGCCCCGTGGAAGAGCTGCCTGACCTGATGGGCTACGCTTGGTGGCCGGATTACGACGACTTCTACAACTACGTTAACCCAGTCTTCCACACGCGCAACGCCCAGAATGACGGCCTGGGCAACGGGGCGCTGTATAGCAATGCCGAGCTAGACGCGCTCATCGCCCAGAGCAAGACCGAGACCGACCCGGCCAAGCTCCAGGCGATCTACGAGCGGGCGCATGAAATCCTCATGTTCGAGGATCCGGCCGCCCTGTATGCCGCCGAGCCGCAAGAGGAGATCTTGATCGCCAACAGCGTGAAGGGACACCCCTGGAATCCGATTCACGTAAAGACATTTGACTTTTACGGCCTGTATCGCGAGTGATCGGTCAGTTCATCCTTCGTCGCCTGCTCGGCCTGTTGGCCGTGCTGGCTGCGATCTCGATTGCGACATTCGTGCTGGCGCGCGTGGTACCCAAAGACCCCGCGCGCCTCATCGCCGGCCCGCGGGCTAACGCGCAAGCCGTCGAGGCGCTGCGAGAGCGGCTGGGGCTCAATGGCTCGATCCCAGAACAGTACGTGCGCTACATGGCAGCGCTGCTCCGAGGCGACCTGGGCATGTCGTTCAGCACCAAGCGGCCGGTGCTCCAGGACATCCAGACCTTCCTGCCGGCCACGGCCGAGCTGACCATCGCCGCGTTGCTGATCAGCCTATCGGTCGGCATTCCTGCGGGCATTTTGAGCGCCGCCTGGAAGGACTCACCCCTGGATTACATCGGGCGGTTCGCATCCACGCTGGGCGTATCGCTGCCGCCGTTCTGGGTGGCGCTGGTAGGGCAGTTGGTCGGCTACTACCTGCTGTCAGTTTTGCCGGTGGGCGGGCGGCTCAGCCAAGGGATCGCGCCGCCACCGACGGTGACCGGCCTCTACACGCTGGACAGCCTGTTAGCCGGCCAATGGGCCACCTTCGCGGACGCGCTCTGGCACCTGATCCTGCCGGCGTTCGTGCTGAGCTTCGGGGTGATCGCCGTCTTCCTGCGCATGATGCGCGCCAGCATGCTAGAGGTGTTGCAGCAGGACTACATCCGGGCGGCGCGCGCCAAGGGCCTGACCCAGCGCGCCGTCGTGCTGCGACACGCGGTGCGTAACGCGCTCATCCCTACGTTGACCATCCTTGGCCTGCAGGTGGGCTTGATGATGAGTGGCTCGTTCCTCATCGAGAGCATCCTGCAGTGGCCGGGGCTGGGGCTATACGCGGCGAACGCGCTGTTAGCTGCCGACTACAACGCCACCATGGGAGTGACGCTCGTGCTGGCGACGATCTATACGGTCGCCAACGTCATCGTAGACATCGCGTATGGCTTGGCCGATCCCCGCCTGAGAGTGACATGAAGCGGTTTCTGCGTCAAAGCCGCCTGAATGCCTTCGCCGCGGTGATGTCGGCGCTGATCGTGCTGGCCGCGCTGTTTGGAGATGCGTTGGCGCCGCACCCACCGCGCAAGCAAAACTTGGCCCAGCGCCTGCAGCCGCCTTCGGCACAACACTGGTTCGGCACAGATGACTTTGGGCGGGACATCTTTAGCCGGGTGTTGAGCGGCGCGCGCATCTCGGTGCAAGTCGCCGTCGTCGTACTGAGCGTCGCCGTAACGGTCGGCACGCTGATCGGTGCGGTCGCCGGTCTGCTGGGCGGCTGGGTGGATACGCTGCTGATGCGCCTGACGGACGTGTTCCTGGCCTTCCCGGCGTTGATCCTCGCCTCGGCGATCGGCGCAGCGCTGGGCAACAACCTGACGAACACGATGCTGGCGCTCAGCGTGGTGTATTGGCCGTGGTATGCCAGGTTAGCCCGCGGCCAGGTGTTGGCACTCTCACAGCGCGAATTCGTGCAGGCAGCACACGCGGTTGGGATGAGCACGCCGCAGATCCTCAGCCGCCACATGCTGCGCAACATCCTGCCGATTCTCCTGGTGCAGATTAGCTTGGACGTAGGCTACGTGATCCTTTACACGTCGGCGCTGAGCTTCCTCGGCCTGGGCGCGCAGCGCCCCGAGCCGGAGTGGGGGCTGATGCTCAGCGATAGTCGCAAGTTCGTGCAAACTGCGCCGTGGACGATGCTCTACCCCGGCCTGGCGCTCACAGTGACGGTGTTGGCTTTTAACCTGCTCGGCGACGGCCTGCGCGACTACCTCGATCCGCACCTGCGCACCCGACGCCGGTAAGCACGCCGGCGAGGATAAAGCTACGCCTGGTACAAGATGCGCCCGCAGTTAGAGCACAGCGCCAACTCCGCGCCCGTGTGAGCCTGCTGCACAAGCTGTGAGGCGGCCGTCTCACCGCACTGGCTACAAGCGCCCGACTTCAGGAGCGCGACGGCCACACCGTTGGGCTTCTTGGCGCGGATCGCCGTGTATAGCTGCAAATCTTTGGCGGGGATGCCGCGACACAGCGCCTCGCGCTGCTCCGATAGGCCCTCGATTGCGGCTTGGAGCTTGTCACGCTCGGCGCGCAGCTGAACGCTATCTTCGGCGAAGTTGCGCTCGGCCTGCGCCAGCGACTGCCGGCAGCGCAACTCATCGGCGCGGAGCCGCTCCAGCTGCTCCATGGCTGCCAGAAGCCGGTCGTCCAGGGCGGCGCGCCTTCGCTTCAGCATGTCTAGCTCCTGCTGCACGTCCAGCATCTCCTTGGGGTTGCGGATCGCGCCGGAGTACAAGCGCTGCTCCTCTGCGGCGATCTTGTCGTCGAGCATTTGGGCATCCAATTCGATGGATTTGAGTTCGGCTGCGGCGGAGCGCAGAGCCTTCTCGAGCTTCGTCGCTTCGGCGCGCGTGTGCTCCAGCGCCGGGCTGCCGGCGAGCGACATCGCGATTTCGCTCAGGCGTTTGCGGGCGCGGTCAATTTCAAGGTCGAGCAGTTGCAAGCGATAGAGAGCCTCAGCGCGCGACATATGCCGTCAGTATAGGCGAGGTCTATAATCTTGCGTGAGGTAACCAATCGCATTATGAGACCCCCTAGCGGAGAGGGCGGGCGCGGCAGCGTAATAGACTTTGCCCTCATCTTGGTTTTGTTCTCGATCGTGCTCATCGTGATCGTCGTGCTGCTCGGTCCGGCGATCACCGACTTTCTCAGTCGGCTGGTCACCCGTTAGAAGCCGCGGCAAAGCAGAGCGGTGCACCCGAGCGCAACCCCCTCTGAGATGTGCGCGAGAGGCCGCAATTCCTACTTGCTTCTTAGGTGAGTCGTGTTTACTATCGTTGTATGTCGCGCACGAACGCCTCGATGGCGATCGCGCATGCTCAGCGCGCATTCGCGTTCCTGCTCGACTTGCTCTATCCCCCATGCTGCGGCGGGTGCGACAAACATGGCGAGGGGTGGTGGTGCGCGGCATGCGACGCACAGACCCCCTGGCTAAGCGGAGACGAAAGTCGGACGATGCTCACGCTTCCGACGGGTGAATCGCTGACGGTGATTTCGGCGGCGCAGTTCGCATCGCCCCTGCGCGAAGGCATCCATCGCTTCAAGTATGAGAGCCAACCTCAGCTCGCGGAGGCGTTCGCCGCGCGCATGCGCGCCATCTGGGATGCCGGCGACCGGTCTGCCGAAGCAGCCGATGTGATCGTTCCCGTGCCGTTGCATGCGTCCAGGCTGAGGGAGCGCGGTTTTAATCAGAGCTTGCTGCTGGCGCGTCATATCGGCGAAAGGGCAGGCATCCCGACGACGCCACAAGCGTTGCAACGCGTGCGGGCGACCCAGCAGCAAGCGCAACTAGACGCACAAGGGCGGCAGGCGAACGTGCGCGGTGCGTTCGTTGCCCGGTCGGAGCTGGTCACCGGCAAAGCGATCGCGCTGGTAGACGACGTCTTCACCACCGGCGCGACGCTGATGGAATGCGCCAGCGTCTTGTATCAATCCGGCGCGCGCCGGGTCATCGCGCTCACACTCGCCCGCGCATGACGGACGCCATGACCGTTTCGACGAGCATTCGACGAATGCGATGACTTGAATCCATTGGAGGAAGCGCAATGCAAGTTTTAGTCCAAGGTCACAACATGAACATCAGCCAACGCCTCGATAAGTACGTCCGCAACAAAGCCGAGCGGCTACAACGCTATCTGCCCGGCGTAGAGGACGTGCGCGTGGAGTTCACGAGGCAGAGCACCAAGAGCGACGTGCCGAAGTCGGCCGAGTTGACCGTGCGACGGCGCGGCACGCTGCTGCGCGTGGAAGAGGAAGACCCCGATCCATTCAAGGCCTTTGATTTGGCGATGGAGAAGATGTATCAGCGCATCGCGCGTTACAAAGGCCGACGCATTGATCGCAAGCGCAGCGGCGCGGCGGCGCTGGCGGCCGAGGACGAAGAGCTGCTGACGGCCGAGGCGCTGCCGATCGAGGAGGCTCCGCCGGCCGCGCCACCGCCCAAACTGGTGCGCATCAAGAGCTTTCAGATCGTGCCGATGAGCGTGGAGGAGGCGATCGAGCAGATGGAGCTGCTCGGCCATGATTTCTTCGTCTTCGTGCACGCCGACGACGGCCGAGTTAAGGTGGTCTATCGCCGCAAGGACGGGGACTACGGCTTGCTACAACCCGAGAAGTAGCCCCGCGCTACCTTGTTGCACGCCTAGTTCGTTCAACTAGCCGGCTCAACTAGCTCGCTCAACGACCATCTACGAGCATCTACCGCGGGCGGACAGCGCAGCAATCGGCATTGGCAGTCGCGCGAACGGGTCGTGAGCAGCCCCTACAGGTTCTCCTGGATGCTGCGGATCTGTTCTGCCGTGCGCTGTTGAATTTCGCGGATCTGTTGCGCTGTCTTATCCTGGATTTCTTTCACCTGCTGCGCCGCGCGCTCCTGGATGTCGCGAATCTGCTGGGCTGAGCGTTCTTGCACGGCCTGAATCTGTTGGAGCGACTTCTCCTGCAGCTCGCGAATGCGCTGGGCGGCGCGCTCGAAGCGTTCGCGCAAGCGCGCATCGGCGAGGGCAGCCTGCGTAGGCATCGCCGGATGAACATAGCCGTTCGCATGCCCATTCCGCCGGAACGGACGGCGGCGGTCATACTCGGCGCGCTTATCAGGGTCCGACAACACCTCGTAGGCTTCGTTCAACGCTTGCATGCGACGAGTCGCATCGGGGGATGCGTTGCGATCGGGATGATATTTGGCAGCGAGCGCCTTGTAAGCTGCGGCGATCACGGCGCTCTCCGCCGCTTCATCCACCTGCATGATGGCGTAGTAGTCCTTGTCGGATGCACTCATAAATTCGGCTCACTGATGCGCAGATGCAGTATCGAGGTAGCGAAGTGTAGAGAGGGCATCTTGCCATAGGCACTTTCAATCGTTGACGCGCCTACCTGCTCCCGGCTCGCTAGGCATCTCCTCTCTTGAAATGCACACTTTTAATTCTACGCCAACGGAACGGGTAGAATGAGCGTACATTGACGACCGTCAACACCAACTGAGCGAAGGAGTCCCTCGAACGATGTCTTTGTCCTCCTCTGCGATCGCGATCCTGCTACCTATCGTTATGAGCCTCATCGGCTTAGCTTACGTGGCCGTCACCGCGCGGGCAATCTTGAACAGCGATGCCGGCAACGAAACGATGCAGCAGATCAGCCAGGCGATCCGTGAAGGGGCGCAGGCCTTTCTCTCACAGCAGTACCGTGTGCTGGTGATCTTTGCAGCCGTGGTGGCGGTTGCCATCGCCGTGTTCATCCGATGGCAGACGGCCGTGTGCTTCATCATCGGCGCGTTTACCTCAGGGCTGACCGGCTTCATCGGCATGAGCATCGCCACGCGCGCCAACACACGCACCACCGCCGCCGCGATGAAATCACTGGACGCCGGCCTGCGGGTGGCCTTCCGCAGCGGCAGCGTCATGGGCATGAGCGTCGTGAGCATCGGTCTGCTCGGCGTATCGGCGCTGTTCGTCCTGTTCGGCATGAACCAACTGGCGATTGACGCGATCACCGGCTTCTCGTTCGGCGCGTCGTCCATCGCCTTGTTTGCCCGCGTCGGCGGCGGCATCTACACCAAAGCGGCCGACGTCGGCGCCGACTTGGTTGGCAAGGTCGAGGCTGGCATCCCTGAAGACGACCCGCGCAACCCGGCGGTGATCGCAGACAACGTGGGCGATAACGTCGGCGACGTGGCCGGCATGGGCGCGGACTTGTATGAGTCGTATGTCGGCTCGATCGTGGCAGCGTCGGCGGTAGCCATCGTCGGATCGTCGCGCGGCGAACTGAGCGAGGCAACGGTGCTGCTGCCCTTTGCCATCGCCGCAGTGGGCATCCTCGCCGCGCTCATCGGCTCATTCCTAGTGCGCACGCGCGAGAATGCCTCCCAAGAAGATCTGCTGCGCACGCTGCGCACTGCCGTGTGGACGGCATCCGGCTTGGTCGTGCCCGGCATCGCGCTGCTCATCCTGTTGGACGGCACGATCGGCTGGCCGATCTTTCTGGCGATCCTGCTCGGCCTGGCGGCCGGATTACTAATCGCATACTTTACCGAGTACTACACCAGCTACACCGAGAAGCCGACCCAGGGCATCGCCCAAGCCGCGCGCACCGGAGTCGCCACGCTCGTTATTGAGGGATTGGCTGTCGGCATGCGCTCAACGCTCGCGCCGGTTGCCATCGTCATGATCGCAGTGATCGGCGCCTACGTGCTCGGCTTTAACAACAACGTCGGCGGCAAGCTCGGCGGCCCGGACGGCGGGCTGTATGCCGTCTCGCTGGCCGCCGTCGGCATGCTGAGCACGCTGGGCATTACCCTAGCGACGGACGCCTATGGGCCGGTAGCCGATAACGCCGGAGGCATCGCCGAAATGTCGCACCTGCCCAAAGAAGTGCGCGCGCGCACCGATGCGCTGGACTCGCTGGGCAACACGACTGCGGCCACGGGTAAGGGCTTCGCCATCGGCTCGGCCGTGCTGACGGCGCTTGGCCTGATCGCGGCCTACGCTCAGACCAGCGGCCTGCAAGCAGCGCAGCTGACGCTGCTCGACCCTCGGCTGCTAGGCGCGCTGCTGTTCGGTGCGATGCTGCCCTTCCTGTTTAGTGCGATCACCATGACGGCCGTAGGCCGCGCAGCGATGCAGATCGTTGAGGAGGTGCGCCGACAATTCAGGGAAATCGCCGGATTGAAGGAAGGCGCCGCCGGTGCGCGCGCGGACTACGCGCGGTGCGTCGCCATCAGCACGCGCTCGGCGCTGCGCGAGATGGTGCTGCCGGGGGTGCTCGCCGTCGCCGCGCCGATCGCCATTGGCATCTTGCTCGGTCCGGCGGCGCTGGCCGGCCTGCTGGTGGGCGCGACGGCATCCGGCTTCGTGCTGGCCATCATGATGGCTAACTCCGGTGGCGCGTGGGACAACGCCAAGAAGTTCATTGAGACGGGCGAGCTAGGCGGCAAAGGCTCCGACAACCACAAAGCTGCCGTCGTCGGCGACACGGTCGGCGACCCCTTCAAGGACACCTCCGGCCCGTCGCTCAACATCTTGATCAAGCTGATGAGCGTGGTCTCGCTGGTCTTTGCGCCGTTGTTCGTGCAAATCGGCGGGCTGATCCGCTGATCGGCTGCTATACGCCGCTGAAGGCCAAGTGGCCGCCGTCCACCGGGATGACGATGCCGGTGATGAAGCGCGCGGCGTCCGAGGCGAGGAAGACCGTCGCACCGCCGAGTTCCTCCGGTTGGCCGAAGCGCCCCATCGGCGTATGAGCAATGATGGCCTGGCCGCGCGCGGTGAGCCGTTCACCATCCGGCTCGACCAGCAGGGCGCGGTTGATCTCGGTGAGGAAGAAGCCGGGCGCGATCGCATTCACCCGGATGTTGGGCGAATACTGTTGCGCCATGTGCACGGCCATCCACTGGGTGAAGTTGAGCAGGGCAGCCTTGGATGCCGAATACGCCACATTGCGCGTGACCGGCCGGAACGATGACATCGAGGCAAGGTTGATGATCGCGCCGCCACCGCGCGCGACGAATTGGCGCGCCACGAGCAGCGAGGGGATGACCGTGCCCATCCAATTCACGTCCATCACCTTGCGCATCGCTTCCAGCGATAGCTCAAACAACGACCGATCGGGCGAGGTCATGGCTTCGGGCAGGATCGTCCCGGCTGCGTTGACCAGGATATGCACGTCGCCGACGTTGGCGAGGGCCGCACCAAAAGAATCGGGATCAGTCACATCGGCCTGCGCCCAGCCGGCCAAGCCGCCGCGCGCTTGAATGTGCTGCGCAGCGCGTTCGACCTTCTCACGCGTGCGCCCAAGCAAGACCACGCGCGCGCCGTGATCGGCCAGCGCTTGCGCCATTGCGCTGCCCAGCACGCCGCCGCCTCCGGTCACCAGAGCGGTCTTACCGGTCAGATCGAACCAATTTTGCATAGAGATCCTCCTGTCGCGCCATAGCAGCGCGGTAAATCGCGCGCCGTTCCCCGTCGGGGAAGTGGACGACTTCAAAATCGGGATTCGAGGGCTGTAGACGAGGATCGGCTTCCCACTGCATCGGCGGCACGAGCATGAGCAGCGCCACGCCCTTGCTCGTCGCCTCGGGTTCGGCGGTCATGCGCAGCGGCAGGCCGGTGACGTCGGCGATGATCTGTCGCCAAGTAGGCGAAGCCTGCAGCGCGCCTCCGCTGCCGATCAAAGCGGCATCTGCGCCTGCCGCACTCGACGCACGCAGCGCGTCGCAGATGTGCGCCAAGCGGTAGGCGATGCCTTCTAGCAACGCCCGCGTGATCTCGAACGGATCGGTATCCAGCGAAAGGCCGTGCAGCGTTCCGCGAATGTCCTCGGCATAGCCTGGGCTGCGCTCGCCGGCCAAGGTCGGCAGCGCTGTTAGGCCGTGACCATCGGGCATGATGGCCGCGATGCGGGTCTCGATTTCATCCTCGTCGGGCAAGCGCAGCACACGCCGCGCCCAGGCGAAGACGTTGCCGCCCTCGGTCGTCGCCCCGCCGATCAGCTCATGAGCGTGATCTACGCGATAGGCCCACAACGACGGCGGCAGACAGTAGGGCTCGCCGGGCTCGCAGCGGCGCACCACGCGCATCGCCGCCGTTGAGCCGATCGTTACGGCGACGCGCGACGGGTTCACGCATCCGCTGCCGACGTTAGCGGCGGCGCCGTCGCCGATGGGCGGATGGCTGCGCGCCGCGGCGAACTTCGGCCAGCGCGCTGCCCATTCCGGGCGCAAGCCCTCTAGCCGATCGTCGTCCTGCGCAATCGGCGGCAATTGCGCGCGCGCGATACCCAGCGCGTCGAGCCAGGCCTCATCCCAGTCCGAGGCCCGGCGATTCAGCAGCCCTGTCCACGAGGCGACCGAGATGCCGGCTTGCACGCGGCCGAACAAGCGCCAGCGCACGAAGTCGCTGAGCGAGGCAAACCAGCGCGTCGTCCGAAAGACCTGCGGCTGCGTCCGCGCGATCCAGGCGATTTTGGCCGGCAGGTAGTTGGCACGGATGCGGCAGCCGGTGCGCTGCAAAACGGCCATCTCATCGTGCTTGGCGCGCAGGCCACGCGCGTCCTCGGCGCAGCGCGTGTCAGCATAGGTATAAACCGGCGTGAGCGGCGCACCGCGCTCGTCCAAACACACCAACGATGACGCATAAGCGCTGATCCCGACGTCGGTGACCGGCGGGGTGGCGTCCGAGAGTTTGGCATGCAGCGCGTCGAGCACGGCGACGACGCGCTCGAACGCGGCGCATGGATCGTCCTCGCAGCGGCCGTCCTCGGCGATGGCGAAGTTCACCGGCACGCGCGCCCAAGCGTGGGGCACAGGGCGCGCTTGCTCGTCGTAGAGCGATGCGCGCGTGGATGAGCTGCCCAGGTCCAGGACGAGGATCATGCGCTGCCGCCGAAAGCGGACGGGGTCACGCCTGTTGCATGGCGAAGTCCATGGGCGGGGCCGGTGACTGGAGTGCATGGCCGCCGTCCACCGGCAGCGTGATGCCGGTGACGGCCGACGCCGCTGGCGAGACCAAGTAGAGCAGCGCCGTTGCCGAGTCCTCTGGCGTGAGCGCGCGGCCGATCGGTAACACGCGCCCCCAGTTCTCGGCATAGTTGGGATCGTCGCGCAGGTTGCGCTCGTTGGTCGTCGCGCCGATGCCGATGGCGTTGACGGTGATGCCGTACGGACTGAGCTCGGCTGCCAGGGCCATGGCCAAGTAGTTGATGGCGGCTTTGGTCGCGCCGTAGGCGGCCAAGCCGGGCACGGCCGTGATGCCGGCGACCGATGAGCTGAAGACGATGCGCCCACCGTATTCATCGCGCGGCTGCTTCAGCATCTGCTGGGCGGCGGCCTGCGCACCGAAGAAGCTGCCCTTGAAGTTCAGGTTAGCCACCGTGTCGAACGAGGCCTCGCTGTAGTCTATGAAGCGGCCGAACTTGGTGATGCCGGCGTTGGCGACGAAGATGTCGAGCCTGCCGAACGCCTCGACGGCTGCTGCGACGAGCGCGAAGTTGTCGGCCACTTTGCTGGCGTCGGCGCGATAGGTGATCGCGCGGCCGCCGATGGCACGGATGCGCTCCGCCGTCGCGTTCGCGCGATCCGGCTCGCCAAAATAGCTCACGACTACTGCTGCGCCCTCGCGGGCCAACGCCAGCGCCATCGCCGCGCCGATTTCGCGGCTGGCGCCGGTGACGATCGCTACGCGATTCTTCAACATCATAGATCATGCACCTCGTGGCTGGATTCTATTCACAGACGCGGAATGCGCGAGTATGCTTAACCCGCGCGACGCACGCGCACCAGAGAGGATTAGGCATGCTGAAGGTCAGCCGAGAACAGTTCGAGCGGCTCGTCTGGGAAGCTATAGACGAGTTGCCAGAGGCGGTTCGCAACCGCATTTCCAACCTTGAGATTGAGGTGAAGGTGTCTCCCTCTGAGGAGGACTTGGAGTGTGCCGATGTCGAGGATCCGCTCGACCTATATGGCTTGTATCGCGGCGTCCCCCTGACCGAGCGCACGATCCATTACGATCTGGTGACGCCCGACCTGATCACCATATACCAGCGGGCGCACGAAGCGCACTGCAACACTCTGGAGGAACTACGCGAGGAGGTGCGGCGCACCGTGCGTCACGAGATCGCCCATCACTTCGGCATTGATGACGACCGATTGGACGAGCTGGGGGCATATTGATCGCCGACCATGCGCCGCGCTTAATCTCAACCCACTGGAAAGAAGCAAAATCAGCGCGATGACTATGACTCACGCAGCGAACTGGTTTTCCTCCGCCGCGCTTGGCCTGCTGCGCGTCGCAGCAATCTCGCCGACGTTGCGGGTTGCCGACGTAGGATTTAACACGCGCGCGACGATCGCTGCGCTGGAGGCGGCGCGCGGGCAGGGTTGCGCCTTGGCCGTTTGCCCAGAGCTGGGCCTCACCGGCTACACGTGCGGCGACCTGTTCCGCCAGTCCAGCCTTATGGAAGCGGCACAGGCCGGCCTGCTTGAAATCGCGGAGGCCGTCGGGCGAATCGGCATCTCGGCAGTCGTCGGCTTGCCCGTGCCGGTGGATGGGCGCGTCTTCAACTGCGCCGCGTTCGTCAGCAGCGGGCGCGTGCTGGGCCTCGTGCCGAAGACCTACCTGCCCAACTACAACGAGTTCTACGAGCAACGCTGGTTCAGCCCGGCACGCTTCGCCACGGCGCAGCACGTCACGCTGGACGGCCAACCGGTGCCCTTCGGCACGGATCTGCTGTTCGCCGCCGAGGATATGCCGGATTGCGTCATCGGCATCGAAATCTGCGAGGATTTATGGGCGGTCGAGCCGCCTAGCGGAGCGATGGCCCGCGCCGGCGCAACGGTGCTCCTCAACCTATCGGCGAGCCCAGAACAGCTGGGCAAGGTAGATTACCGGCGCGAGCTGGTTCGGCAGCAGTCGGCGCGCTGCATCGCCGCCTACCTATACGCGGGGTCAGGATCGGGAGAATCCACCACCGACGTAGTGTATAGCGGGCACGCGCTGGTGAGCGAGAACGGCAACCTGCTCGCCGAAACCGAGCGCTTCCATTTCGATACCCAGGCCGCCATCGCCGACCTCGACCTGCAACGCTTGCGCCACGACCGCTGGCTGAACACGACTTACTTCGCAGCCGGCGGAGCGCACGCCTTTCGCACGCTGTCCTTTCGGCTGGGCGACGCGCACGCGGATATCCTGCAGCGTGAGCTGCGCCGACCGCTAACGCAGACGCCGTTCGTGCCGAGCGACCGCGCCGCGCGCGCCAAGCACTGCCGAGAGATCTTCGCGATCCAAAGCACTGGACTGGCCAAGCGCCTGGCGCATACTGGCGCGCGCAAAGTGACCATCGGCGTCTCCGGCGGGCTGGATTCGACGCTCGCGCTGCTGGTAGCGGCGCGGGCGTTCGACAAGCTCGGCCTGCCGCGCGAAGGCATCGTCGGCATCACCATGCCCGGCTTCGGCACCACGCGCCGCACGCGCAGCAACGCCTGGGCGCTGATGCAGGCGCTGGGCGTCACGGCGCGCGAAGTTCCGATCCATGCCGCCGTTGGTCAGCACTTCGCGGACATCGGCCACGACCCGAACCGGCATGACGTGACCTACGAGAACGCCCAGGCCCGCGAGCGCACGCAGATCCTGATGGACGTCGCTAACCAGATCGGTGGTTTCGTCGTCGGCACCGGCGACTTGAGCGAATTGGCGCTGGGCTGGGCGACCTTCAACGGCGACCACATGAGCATGTATCACGTCAACGCCGGCGTGCCCAAGACGTTGGTGCGCTACTTGGTAGATTGGTGCGCCGACGAGGAGTTCGCCGGCGAGACATCGCGCGTGCTGCGCGATATCAGCGCCTCGCCGATCACGCCGGAACTACTGCCGCTGAAGGACGGCCATCTTCAGCAAGAGACCGAGGCAACCATCGGCCCCTATGTGCTGCACGATTTCTTCCTGTTCTATCACGTGCGCTACGGCTATCCCCCGCGCAAGGTCTTCTACCTCGCGCGTCAGGCTTTCAAGGGTGCAGACGACCAGCTTGGGCATACCTACGATGACGCAGAGATTCTGAAATGGCTGGACGTGTTCTACACGCGGTTCTTCGCGCAGCAGTTCAAGCGCAACGCCATGCCGGACGGCCCGAAGGTTGGATCGGTTGCGCTTTCGCCGCGCGGCGACTGGCGCATGCCCAGCGACGCCCAGAGCGCGCTCTGGCGAGATGAGGTCGCGGCGATCCGGCAGGCGCTCGCCATCCCTGAAGTCTGACCCACCATGACGACCGTCCTCATCGTCGAATGCAAGCAGGAAGTCAGCACGTTTAACCCGTGGCTCAGTCGCTATGACGACTTCGTCATCCACCACGGCGAGGCCGTGATCGCCCATCACCGCACCGTGCGCAACGAAGTCGGCGGCGCGTTGAGCGTCTTCGCGCAGCATCCTGAGCTCACCCTCGTGCCGGCCATTAGCGCACGCGCCATCACCAGCGGTGGCACGTTGGCGGTTGCCGATTGGACTCGGCTGCGCGGCGACATCCTGGAGGCCGTTCAGCGCGCCGCTCGGGGCGGCATTGACGCCGCCTATTTCGCCTTGCACGGCGCGATGGCTGCTGAGAACGAGGACGACCCGGAAGGCAACCTGCTGGAAGAAGTGCGCCAGCTGCTCGGACCGCGCACGCCGATCGTCGCCTCGTTCGACCTGCACGGCATCCTGACCGATCGCATCCTGCGTCATGCTGACGCGATCTGCTGCTTCCACACCTATCCGCACGTGGACTTCTACGAGACTGGCCAGCGCGCCGCGCGATTGCTGCTGCGCGTGTTGAACGGCGCCAAGCCGGTGACGGCCAAGGTATTCATCCCCGCCCTGGTGCGCGGTGATGAGTTGATCACCGAGACCGGCGCGATCCGGCACGCCGTGAACGCGGCCAAGGCGCTGGAAGCCGGCGGCGCACTCTCGGCCGGCCTGTTCTGGGGCAACCCGTTCACCGACGTGCCCGACCTAGCGACCTACAGCTTCGTCGTGACCGACGATGATCCAGCATGGGCCGAGCAAGAGGCCATGCGCATCGCCGAGCTGTTCTGGCGCGAACACGAGAAGATGTATGTGCCGTTGACGCCACTCGATGAGGCCGTGCGCATCGCCCACGAACAACTGCCGCGCGGCGGCACGACGATCCTTGTAGATGCAGCCGACGCCCCCAGCAGCGGCGCACCCGGCGATAGCAACGCCATCCTGCGCCAACTCATCGTGAGCGGCTACCCAGGTCGCGCGCTCATCCCAATCGTGGACCCGTCGGCGGCGCGAGCTGCGTTCGAGGCCGGCATCGGCGCGACGATCACCGTGCGCGTCGGCGGCGCGATGGACGCAGGGCGATTCACACCGGTCGAGGTGACCGGCCGCGTTCACCTGCTCTCCGAGGGCGAGTTCCGCAGCGAATCGTTCGACGAGCTGTGGCGCTCCGGCCCCACGGCAGTGCTGATCGCGGATAACATCACGCTGGTCATCACCAGCCGCGCCGTGAGCTTGTATGACCGGTCGCTGTTCTACGCGCATGGGCAAGACCCCAAGCGCTTCGACTTAGTAGTGGTCAAGTCGCCACATTGCCAGCCGCACATGTTCAAGGCTTGGGCGGCGCGCTATGTGGACGTGGACGCACCCGGCGCAACCAGCGCGAATCTGAAGCGCCTCGGCCATGTGCGCTGTCGCCGCCCGATCTGGCCGCTCGATGAGGGCGTGACCTGGGAGCCGCGCGCCGTGATCTTTCGCCGCACATCCGCCTAGAGCATTATCATTAGCAGCAATATGCCGATCTACGAATATCGCTGTGCAAAGTGCGGTGAGACGTTCGATCGCCTATTCGCCTCGCACCAGACGATGTTGAAGGCCAAGGTGACCTGCCCACATTGCAACAGCCGGCGCGTCCGTCGCCTGATCTCGGCAGCGCGCGTGAAGTCAGGCGATGCAGCCAGCGCAAGCGACACATCGGACGCGGGTGAGGACCTGCCGACGTCCAGCGGCCTGCTGGGGCGCAAGGAGATCGCCGAAATCACCAAGCGACGCCAGAAGATGGGCGTGGGATAGCCGGATGCCGAGCTACTGCGAATACGTGCGCCGCCCCAAAACACATCCGATTCACAGGTGGTATCACGATCACGAGCACGGCTTCCCGGCATCCACCGACGCTGCCCTGTTCGAGCGCCTGGTGTTGGAAATCAATCAGGCCGGCCTGTCGTGGGATACGGTGCTGCGCAAGCTAGAGCACTTCCGACGCGCCTACCACGGCTTCGACGTAGACACCGTCGCGGCATACGGCGAAGCCGATCGCACCCGGTTGCTCGCCGATGCCGGCGTCATCCGCAATCGGCGAAAGATTGATGCTGCGATCGAGAACGCGCGCCGCATCGTCGCGCTGCGCGCGGATTACGGCTCGTTTAAAGGGTGGCTGGAGGCGCATCACCCGCTGAGCAAGGCGGAATGGGTGGCGCTGTTTAGGCGGACGTTTGTCTTCACCGGCGACGAGATCGTGAGCGAGTTCTTGACGAGCACCGGCTACCTGCCCGGCGCGCACGATCCGGACTGCCCGATCTTCGCGCGCATCGCCGCTTTGCGACCGGCCTGGATGCAGACAGGGCGCTGAGGCTACCGATCGGGTTCGACCAGGGTAATCACCGGCAGCGCCACGGCTCGCCCTGCGTCATCCGCGGCAGCACTCGGCGCCAGCACATAGATCGTCTTTCGCTCGCGCGAGCGGAAGGTGGATTCACCGAGGGAAGCCAATACGTTGGGCGTGCCGGCCTCGCGCAGTTCGAGGGCATAGCGGCCGGCCGGCTGCGTCGTAGTCTGCGCGGTGGGGAAGACGACGCCGCTGAGCCACAGCGGACCGCCGGTCACCGCCAAATCCAGGCCGCCGATGCCTATGGCGAGATGGGCCACGCGCAGGCTGAATCGGCCAACCGGCGGCAAGGTCGGATTCTCCAGCACAACGACCTGCAACTGTTGCAGGCGATCGGCTATGGCGATCACATAGCTACGCCCGAACGCCATCGTCACGTTCGAGCTTACCAACGGTGGAGTCGCGTTCGGATCCGCGCCGGCCGGGAAGGCGCGTGCCAAGGCAATCGTCGCGGCGATGCACCAGCGCCTCTGGCTGAACTGAGTGTAGGCGATGTCCTCAGCGACCCGCGTGCGATTGATATATACATCTATATTTCCTGCATCCGGCGAAGCGTGCAAGATGCGGAAGCAGGCCACCTGCGTGCCGGACTCGGCTGCGCCGGCGCTCGCGAGCCAAATCGCGGCGACTATGACGAACGTCGCCAAGACGCGCGGCATAGCATTCATCATGCCTATTTGCCGGTCAGTATAATCGCGCACGCATGCGCGTGCACAAATGCGACCATCGCGGCCAGCGCAGAGTAAGCTACGAAGGCGACGTGCTTTCGCGCGATGGCGGACGCATCACCCTACGCGCCATCTGGACCTTGCCGACCCGGACCCTGCCATACGTGACGCTCGAGCAAGGGGATGTATTCGTCGAAACCTTCTACACCGACCGTTGGTACAACCTGTTTGAAATCCGCCATCACCATGGCGAATTGAAAGGTTGGTACGCCGACATCACCCGACCGGCGCGCATGACCGACGACGATATCGAGTGGGACGACTTAGCCCTGGACATCTGGATGGCTCCGGACGGCACGATGCTCACCCTGGACGAAGATGAGTTTGAGACGCTGATCCGCACGCTGCCGCCGAACGAGGCAGCCAGCGCGCGCGGCGCAGTGGCGCTCGTGCGCGATGAGCTGCGCCGGCAATGGCGGCGCTACGCGAACGACTGGATCGCAGACGCGCTGACGCGGCGCAACTGGACGCTCGGCACGGCTGAATCCTGCACCGGCGGCCAGATCGGCGATGTGATCACCGACCGGCCCGGCAGCTCGGCCTACTTCACGGGGGGCATCATCGCCTACAGCAACGCGATCAAGCAGCACCTGCTGGGTGTGAACGAGGCAACGCTGCGGCAACGCGGCGCGGTGAGCGCGGAATGCGCGCTGGAGATGGCGCAGGGGGTGCGGCGCACGCTCAGCGTAGACGTCGGCGTGAGCGCGACGGGCATCGCCGGGCCAAGCGGCGGCAGTGTGGATAAGCCGGTTGGTTTGACCTACGTCGCCGTCAGCTCGCCGCTGGGCGAGCAGGTTGAACGCAATGTGTGGGCTCAAGACCGAATCGGCAACAAGCAGGCCACCGGCGACGCTGCCCTGCGCTTACTCATGCGCCATTTAGGCGCCGACCTCGCAGCGAGCGCAGATGTGCGAGCTGCCCCTCTGCGCTCCATTTGACGTATGAACGCTTCGCCCGGCTCTGCGCTAACCGACTTGGTCGGCAACACGCCGCTGCTCCCGTTACGACGAATCGCAGCGCACGTCGCGCCGGTCGAGATTTACGTCAAAGCCGAGTGGTTCAACCCCAGCGGTTCGGTTAAGGACCGCGCCGCGTTGAACATCATGCGGACGGCGATCGCGGCCGGGCACTTAACAAAGGAACGGACGCTGCTGGATGCCACCAGCGGCAACATGGGCATCGCTTACGCGATGCTCGGCGCGGCGCTGGGCTATCGCGTGCGCCTGGTCATCCCCGCCAGCGTCACCCCTGAGCGCAAGGTGATCCTGAACGCCTATGGGGCGGACATGGTCTTCACCGATCCGATGGCCGGCAGCGACGGGGCGATCGAGAAAGCGCGTCAGCTCTACGCCGAATCGCCCGAAGCATTCTTCTACGCTAATCAGTACGACAACGATGCGAACTGGCTGGCACATTATCACGGCACGGCTGAGGAGATTTGGCGTCAGACCCAAGGGCGCATCACGCACTTCGTCGCTGCGCTGGGCACGGGCGGAACCTTCACCGGCACCGGCCGTCGCCTGCGCGAGCTGAACCCGAACATCCGCCTGATCTCGCTGCAGCCGGATTCGCCGCTCAACGCGATTGAGGGCTGGAAGCATATGCCGACGGCGATCCGCCCGAAGATCTATGACCCGACGTTGGCCGACGAGAACATCGAGATCACGACCGAGGCAGCGCACCACGTGGCGCGGCAGCTTGCGCGCGAGGAGGGGCTGTTCGTCAGTCCGTCTGCCGGCGGCGCCGTCGCCGGCGCCCTCAGCGTCGCCGAGCGCCTCAAAGAGGGCGTGATCGTCACCATCCTGGCCGACGCCGGCTACAAATACACCAGCGAACGCCTCTGGTAGGTCGCGCAAGCATGCTGACAATCCCCAAGACGCTCTTCGACAAAATGATCCGCCACCTAGAGGCCGGCTACCCCGAAGAGGCGTGCGGCATCTTGATCGGTGAGTTGGATGACCCGGGTCATCCGAATGCCCGGCGTGTGCATGATGTGATCCTAGTTGCGAATGCCTGGGACGAGGTGAACCCACGCGAGGGCCGGCACAACCGCTATCTCATCTCGCCGGATGAATACATTCGGGCGGATCACGAGGCAAATCGCCGCGGCCTAGAAGTCGTAGGCGTCTTCCATTCGCACCCGGATCACCCTTCGCAACCCTCGGAGACGGATCGGCAACAGGCCTGGCCGGGCCTCTCCTATGTGATCGTCTCGGTGCGCGAGGGCAAGGCGACAACCGTGCAGTCGTGGCTGCTACGCGGCGAGCGCGATGGGTTCGACGAGGAAGCGTTGATCGTTGGCAATTAGCAGCCGCGCGAAGGCGCACCGCACCCGCCGATGCGCGCCGCCCGCTTTGGATCGAGCCGCTGAGCCGTCTGCCGCTGCGCGGAATCGGGTATCCTTGTGCGCATGTCAGTCACGATTCGCATCCCCACTCCCCTGCGGCCGTATGTGGGCGGAGCCAAAGAGATCAAGGGCAGCGCCGGCACGGTCGCAGAGGTGTTGGCCGCGCTGAGCACGGCTTACCCTGAATTAAAGCGACATCTCTTCAATGAAGAGGGCAAGCTGCGCTCGTTCGTCAACGTGTATTTAGGCGACGAGGACGTGCGCCATCTGCAAGGGCCGGACACGCCGGTGCCCGATGGAGCCACGCTGAGCATCGTGCCGAGCGTGGCCGGCGGCACTGCGCCGGCGTCGGTCGTGGCAGAGACGAACGACGTGCGCCTATCCAACGAGGAAATCCGCCGCTATTCGCGCCATCTGATCTTGCCGGAGATCGCCATGGCCGGTCAAAAGAAACTCAAGCAGGCCAGCGTGCTGCTGGTCGGCGTGGGTGGATTGGGCGCACCCGCGGCGATGTATCTGGCTGCCGCCGGCGTGGGTCATCTGGGCATCGTGGACTTTGACGTGGTGGACGAGTCGAATCTGCAACGTCAGGTCATCCACGGTCAAAGCACCGTCGGCAAGCCCAAGTTACAGAGCGCCGCGCAGCGCATCCGGGACATTAACCCGTTCGTCGAGGTGACCGGCTACGAGGAGCCGCTGACCAGCCAGAACGCGCTGCGCATCTTTGCCGACTATGACGTGATCGTGGACGGCACGGATAACTTCCCCACGCGTTACTTAGTCAACGATGCGTGCGTGCTGCTCGGCAAGCCGAACGTATACGGCAGCATCTTCCGCTTCGAGGGGCAAGCATCGGTGTTCTGGGCCGAGCATGGCCCGTGCTACCGCTGCCTTTACCCGGAGCCGCCGCCGCCCGGCCTAGTGCCGTCGTGCGCAGAGGGCGGCGTGTTGGGTGTGTTGCCCGGCGTCATCGGCGTGATCCAGGCCACCGAGGCCATCAAACTCATCACCGGGGTGGGCGAACCGCTGATCGGCCGGCTGCTGCTCTACGACGCGCTGGAAATGCGCTTCCGCGAGCTGAAGCTGCGCAAAGATCCTGCCTGTCCGATATGCGGCGAGCGTCCTACCATACGCGAACTAATTGACTACGAGGCGTTCTGCGGCGTGCCTTTGCGCGACGGCGCCGCGCGAGACGCGGCGTCCGGCGTGCCGGAGATCACCGTCCAGGAGCTGAAGCAGCGCCTTGAAGCCGGGCTGGAGCAGACGAACGCGCTCCTCATTGACGTGCGCGAGCCGTACGAGTGGCAGATTGCTCATCTCGACGCCGCAAGGCTGATCCCGAAGGGGGAGATCCAAAATCACCTCCACGAGCTCAGCCAGGCCGACGAGATCTTGGTGTATTGCCGGAGCGGCGCGCGCAGCGCCGACGTGGTGCGTTTCCTGATCAACGACGTCGGCTTCCGCAAGGTGAAGAACGTCAAAGGTGGCATCTTGGCCTGGGCGCGCGAGATTGACCCGCGCATGCCGGTGTATTGACTCAAGCCTCAACGAACCGCCGAGGCCAGGTTCGTCGCGCCGACGACGGCGATCGCTACCCCGGCCACGGCCAACACGGCCGGCAATAGCCACAGTCGCAGCGGCGAAGCGATCTGGGCGATCTCCGGGTAAGCTGGATCGTAAATGACCGTCACTTGCTCGCCGGCCTCGTATCCGGGCGCGCGCGGGAGCGACACCTCAACCGACCGACCGTCGCGCGTGGTGAACCGAAGCAGCGCAGGAGAATGATGCGATGCGTCTGTGCCTTGTGGCACGTCCGTCCTATGAACCGTCGCCGTCGCCGTGTAGGACAGCGAGCGGCGCAACAACACGACGCCGGCCGCGGCCAGCAAGCATCCGATCACGATGAGCGGCATCGCAACGATCAGGCGCACAGCATCCATATGCGCTAGTGTGAATCAATCCCGCACAACCGGCAACCCGCCTCGCTTGCCGGGACTCCCTGGCGAAAGTTCAGGGATTCGGCAAAGCTGCGCACCGAGTAGAATGCCGTTTGCGAGTTGGGCTCGCGAAGACTGCTGAAGCATGTCTGTACAGAAGACTCCTGACCGTCGCGGCGGCGTGGACGACCAGAGGATTCACTGGGAAGAGGATCTGAAGCCGTTTAGGCGCCTGCCCCGGCAGCCACGTGCCTATCCTGAGCAGCGCGTGCCGGCCATCATCCCCATGGCGGTCAGCTTCGCTTTGGTCGGCGCGGCGTGTTTCCTCGCCGCATCGTTCGTCAACCAGAATCGCCCCGCGCTGAATTTCAGCGCTCCGACAGCGACGATTCAGATCATCCTCCCTACGCCGACGGAGGAAATTCCACCGACGGCGACGCCGTATATCGCGCCGACCGCCACGCCGACACCGGAGCCGACCCCGGTCACCGAGAGTCGGCCTGGGGTCATCGGCGTCGGGGTGCGCGTGATGATCTTCGGCACCGGCGGCAACGGCCTTAACTTCCGACGCGAACCTTCGATCTCGGCAGAACGAATTCGCAGTTTGCCGGATGGGACGATCTACGAAGTGGTGGGCGGCCCGCAGGAGAACGGCGGCTTCGTGTGGTGGCAGCTGCGCGACCCGAGCGACGGCACCATCGGATGGGGCGTGCAGAATTACCTGCAGCCAGTGCCGTGACCATAGGCCGATGCGTCGTCCGGGGCGTGCCGCGTCGGTGTGCGCGACAAAATCTAAGTAGGATAAGTGGCCAGGCGCTTCTCGGCTACGCGCTGGTTCAGGCGCTCCAACCGGCGAGCGATCTCGGCCTTGACGCGCGGCAGGTCAACGGTCAGCAGCCGACCGCTGCGCATCAGCAACTTGCCGTCGCAGATCACCGTATCCACATCGCCCGCGCGGCTCGAATAGACGAGGTTGGCAATCGCGTCGTAGCGCGGGAAGAGGTGCGCCCCGTCTTGGCGCAGCAGGGCGATGTCGGCCAGCTTGCCTGCGGAAAGATCGCCGATGTCCGGCAGGCGCAGCGCCGCTGCGCCGCCGGCGAACGCAATGTCCACCACTTCGCGAAGCGGCATCGTCGTCGAATCTTTGGCCGCCTGCTTCTGGTCGAGCGCCAACAGGCGCATCTGCTCGAGCACATCTAGCGTGTTGCTGCTCACCACCCCATCGGTGCCGATCCCCACGATGATGCCGGCCGCGCGCATAGCGCGCACCGGCGCCGTGCCCATCGCCAGCTTCATGTAGGTCTTGGGACACTGGGCCACTGCCACATCGTGATCTTTGAGCATCGCGATGTCCTCGGGCGTCAGGCCGATGCCGTGCGCCAGCAACACCGGCACGTCGAGCACGCCGGCCTGCTGCAACATGACCGGCGGGGTCACGCCGTGCCTCTTCAAACTGAGCGCGACCTGATCGTGGGTCTCGCTGCAGTGGATGTGAATGCCGGTGTTCAATTCCTTAGCGCGCCGAGCCGTGAGCGCCAGGAAGTCACGATCGCAGAGATAGGGTGAATGCGGCGCAAGCCACGTGGTGATGCGCCCGCCGGCTGCGCCCTGCCAGCGTCGCGCGAAGGCCACCGTTTGCTCCAGCTTTGCCTCGCCCTCGTGACCAAAGACCGCCCAGCCGATGTTGGCGCGCACGCCGGTTTCGTCCACCGCCTGGGCGATTTCGTCGCAGAAGAAGTAGTGATCGGCGAACGTCGTGACGCCGCTCTGGATCATCTCGGCGATGGCCAACAGCGCGCCCCAGTAAATATCTTCCGCCTCCTCGTTGCTCTCCAACGGCCAGATGTAGTCATTGAACCAGGACTCGATGGTGACGTCCTCGGCCAAGCCGCGGAAGAGCACCATCGGCGCGTGGGTGTGGCAATTGATCAAGCCGGGGATGGCGAGCAGACCATCGGCGTCCACGATCTCGCGCGCTTGGGCGCGGTCAATCGCCCTGGTCGGCGCAATCGCGGCGATGCGATTGCCGGCGATGGCGATATCGTGAGCGTTGACGACGGTGTATCGGCCGTCTTGACGCATGAGCACGTCGCAGCCGACGACGAGCAGATCAAACGCTGAAAGCACCTGCGGCATTGAACCGAGTATATTCAGCGCGCTCCCGGCAGGCAACTCAGTGCGCGCCTGTTGAACACGCATCAACCGCTATGCGGCTCGACAACCTTCTGCGCTTCGATTACTGGCTGGACGCCGCAGTGACCGCGCAACCCGCCGGCCCAACTATGTGGTCGGTCGTGGCAGCCGGGCTAATTGCTTGTCTGGCCGTCGGGTGGCTCAGGCGTGGCCGACGCATCCCGCGCGACGTCGCCTTTGCTTGGTTCATCGCGGGTGGGCTGGTGGCGCTGGTCGGGCTGGGGCGGTTGTTCGCGATTCCCGTCCTTGGCCTGCGGGCGGGCTGGTTGGGCGCCGCCGCGGTGGCGCTGGCGCCGCTGGCGAGGCGCGCGATGGCGCGCGCGCGCGCAGATGGGCTGGCGGGTGACTGCCTGCGCGCGCTGGCCTTTGGCCCACCGCGCACGGCCGGCGACTGGAGCGCGACGACTGCAGCGCTATGGCTGACCGCGCACGGCCTTGGCCTGGCGATCGTCTGCGCCAACCTCGGCCTCTCGCTCTGGCTGGCGCCGGCGCTGCTGGCACTTTTGCCGGCGCCGCTCATCATCGCGCTGATCGCGCCGAACCGAGCCCAGCCGCGCGCAGGCCGGCTTTGGATGCTCTCCTCGCTCTCGCCGCTGATGATCACCTACCTCACAGCATGGCTGAGCTTCAGCGGCGTGCGACTGGAAGGCGCGCTGAACGGCGTGCTCTCGCCGTTGCTATCGCTCATCGTCATGTCGGCGCTCTCGTTCGTGATCGGCGGACGATGGGCGGCACAGGCACTAGAGATCGGCGATGAGGGATTCGCGCGCCGGAGCGCAGGGCTGCTCGTGGCGGCCTCCCTCGGCTGGTCGGCCTGGACGGCCATGGTATTACACACCCACGGCGTCACAGGCAGCGACCCCTATGCTTACGCGCAGATGGGGGTGGATCTGGTCACGCGCGGCACGGTGTTTCACGCCTTCCCCCTGGCGCAGCTCACCTACGCGCTGGACATCCCTTCACATCCCATCGTGCACGTTGGCTATCGCATCCCCGACGGAGAGCGCTACGAAGCGACCACCGTCTGGCCGCCGGGGTACGCCGTCTTCACCGGCCTGGCCTACGCCCTCGCCGGCGAGCGCGGCTTGTATCTCGTCACGCCGCTGCTGAACTTGATCGCGCTCGGCGCGATGGCATGGTTCGCGCGCTGCGTGTCGGGCAGCGTGTATCAGTCATCGCCCCTCGGCCAGCATGCACCGCGCCAGGAATGCAGCGAGCCTTTCGCCGTGGCCGCCCTCACCGTCTTCTTCGGCGCCACCTCGTACCAACAGGTGGAATGGCAAATGATGCCGATGGCCGACATCGCCGCGCAGCTCTTCTCGATTCTGGCGCTCACGCTGGCGCTACGCGCCGGTAGCTCACTGAGGATGGCCGTCCTGAGCGGCCTGGCGTTGGGCATCGCGTTTGATATTCGCTACACCCAGGTGCTGATGGCGCCGGCGATCGCGCTCGCGCTCATGGGCAGCACAACAAATGTCGCGCCGGAGATGGCCTGGAAGGATCGCCTCAGGCCGTATGTCCTACGGCTTGCGTCCTGCGCCATCGCAGCCTGGGTCGCAGCGTCGCCCGTGTTGATTTACCACACGGTCGCGTTCGGCGGGCCGTTCCACGTCGGCTCGGAAGAGCTGAGCAACTTCTCACTGGCGCGACTGCCCGAGACGCTAGGGCGCACGCTCAGCGAATTGAATCACTATCGCGAGTTCGGCTGGCTGACGCCACTGATCTTGATCGGCGGCGCGGCGATGTGGCGGCGCAGTCGCTACGCGCTGGCCGTTTTGGCGGCCTACGTCGGCGTGTTGTTCCTCTTCCACATTGCCTACGCCTATTTGCGCCTGCGCGACATCCTCTTCCTATTCCCGGTGCTGCACCTGCTGGCCGCCATCGGCGCGGTCGAACTGTGGCGCACGGCCTGGGCTTGGGCCGAGCGGGCATCGGATTGCCACCGCCGGCCTTTCACTCCCCTTCTCCTCCGGACGCTCAAACACGTGACGGTCATCGGCGTGATTTGCGCGTTGTCCTTTCTATTTGTGCTGCGGGCGATGGAAACGCTGGCCTTGCCGATCACGCGCGGCTTTGGGGGATTCGGCTACCTGGTGCGCGAGCAACGGCTCTCGTTCGAGCGTCTGCGCCGGATGACGCCGGAGCATGCCGTCATCGGTTGCTCGCTGAACAGCGGCGCGGTGGACCTGCACGCTGGCCGCATGGCCTTCCGACCGGCGGGTTGGACGCCGGATGAACTCACGCGATTCGTGGATGCGCTGCATGCGACGGGACGCCCGGTCTTCTTGCTGGACGATGGGGCAGAACTGCGCGCAGCGCTGGCGACGCTGCGCGCGCGCTATGCCCTCCGTGAGGTGGGCTATCTCGATGTGCCATACTACGAGGCCGTCGGCGGCGGATCGCAGAACCGGCGCGCGGCACTGTTCGAGATCAAGCCACGTCGGTGATCCCGGTTCGCGGCCTTAGAATCGGCGTATACCGTGTGCGCATCGCTCCTCGACCTCGTCGTCGTTATCTTGAACTACAACACGCGCGAGCTTTTGCGGGATTGCCTGCGCTCGCTGCGGGCACAAGCCGGCCTGCGCTTTGCAGTCTGCGTGGTGGACAACGCCTCAACCGATGGCAGCGCCGAGATGGTGGCCGCCGACTTCCCAGAAGTGCTGCTGGTGCGCAGCCCGGTCAACAATGGCTTCTCCGCCGGGAACAACTTGGGGCTCAGGCGCTTCGGCTTTCCGGAGGGGGGGCAGGCGCGCTATGCCATGCTGCTTAACCCGGACACGGTCGTTCCGCCTGAGGCACTGCGCCAACTGGTCGCCTTTGCCGACGCGCACCCCGACATCGGCGTCGTCGGCCCGAAGCTGGTGCTGACGGACGGCTCCCTGGACAAAGCGTGTCGGCGCGGCTTTCCCACGCCAGAGGTGTCGTTCTATCGCTTGGTCGGGCTGAGCAAGCTCTTCCCGCGCAGCAAGCGTTTCGGCCGCTACAACATGACTTTCCTGGACGAGAACGAGCAGGCCGATGTGGATTCCGTGGTCGGCGCATGCATGATGCTGCGTGCCGAGGTCATCGGCCGCATCGGGCTGCTCGACGAGCAGTTCTTCATGTATGGCGAAGACTTGGACTGGTGCCTGCGCGCCAAGCAAGCCGGCTATCGCGTGGTGTATTACCCACAGGTGACCGTGCGGCACGTTAAACGCGCCGCCAGCCGGGCCAGCGCTAAGGCACGGTATGAGTTCCAACGCGCGATGTGGCTGTTCTACAAAAAGCACTACCGCGCTCACACCCATCCGCTGCTCGATGGGCTGATCCGACTTGGGCTGGCCGTGCGCGGCGGGCCGGCGTTGATGCGCGAGATGGCACAACACGAAGGGAGAGAACCGAAATGACCCCGGAGCAGATGTATCCATTCCGCCTGTTCGGCGTGGCGATGACGGCGTTCATCTTGTTGTGTGGCTTGGCCGTGGTGCTGCGCCCTAAGCACAAGATCGTCTCGCCCGGCCACCGCATCGGCAACTTCATCATCTGGATGCTGGGCGAAAAGAACGGCCTGCGCATCATTCGGCTGTGCGGCTGGGTGATGGTGATCGGCGGGGCGGTGGGATTGATCTCGGTGCTGAGCGCGCTGCTGAGCGCGCGGTGAGGCGGCGGCGCGCTT
Source organism: Thermoflexales bacterium (assembly GCA_025056965.1). Classification (GTDB taxonomy): domain Bacteria; phylum Chloroflexota; class Anaerolineae; order J036; family Brachytrichaceae; genus JAAFGM01. The sequence goes on from JANWVF010000052.1 coordinate 40,917, forward strand.
CCCGATCGTGGGAAAATCGGGGGCGATGCAGCCAACGTTCTACGTACGCGACATCCCGGTATACGGCGACCTGATCCTGTCGCCGATGGATGGATTTTCCGACCTGCCTTACCGGTTGATTTGCCGCGAGTATGGCAGCGCGATGAGCTACACCGAGTTCACGGCATGCGAGGCCATCCTGCGCGATGCCAAGCCGGCGCTGCGCCAACTCGACTACCACCCCAGCGAGAAGCCACAGCTCACCTTTCAGATCTTCGACAGCGACGAAGATCGCATCGTGGCCTGCGCTCAGAAGATCGAGCAACTCGGTCCCGGCATCATTGACTTGAACATGGGCTGCTCGGTGAGCAGCGTGAGCGGGCGCGGCGCCGGCGCCGGACTGCTGCGCGATCCGCAGAAGATCGGGCGCATCTTCAGCCGCATGAGCAAAGCCGTGCGCGTGCCGGTCACCGGCAAGATTCGCCTGGGCTGGGATGCCAAGTCCCGCAACTACATCCAAGTCGCCAAAATTCTCGAGGACAACGGCGCGTCGCTGATCGCCGTCCATGGCCGCACCAAGGAGCAAGGCTACAAAGGCGTGGCCGACTGGGACGCCATTGCCGAGGTGAAGCAAGCAGTGAAGATCCCGGTCATCGGCAACGGCGACGTGAAAACCGTGGCCGACATCGCACGCATCAAGGCGCACACCGGCTGCGACGGGGTGATGATCGGCCGCGCCGCCATCGGCAACCCGTGGATCTTCCAGCGCAAGGATCGTCACCAAGTCACCGTCGAAGAGGTGATCGCCCTGCTCAAGCGCCACCTGCAGGCGATGATCGCCTACTATGGCGAGCATGGCTTGATCCTCTTCCGCAAACACGCGGTCAAGTACATGCACGGCATGCCGCACGTGGCGGCGTTGCGCGCGCAGCTGGTGACCTGCGAGAGCGTCGGCGCGTTCCATGACCTGGTGGACGACTTCCGGCGGCGCTATGAACAAGGCATGTTGCCCGACGATGCGTATGAGGCGGCTGCGCCGGAAGAGGAAGGCGAATGGTCGTGCGACCGAGCGGCCGTCGCATGCGCGTAACCTTGATCTCCAAGGCGCTGGTGGTCGGCGCGTATCAGCGCAAGTGCGAACTCATCGCCGCCCATCCCGAGGTCGCGCTTACCGTGTTGGTGCCGCCGGCTTGGGGCGATCAGCCGCTCGAACGAGCGCACATCAACGGTTACGCCTTGCGCGTCATCCCGATTCGCTTTAACGGCAACTTTCACCTTCACTACTACCCCACCCTGCCCCGGGCGCTGGCGCAAACGCAGCCGGACATCGTGCACATAGACGAGGAGCCCTACAACCTGGCGACATGGCTGGCGCTACGCGCGGCGAAGGCGCTCCGACCAACGCCGCGCGCGCTCTTCTTCTCTTGGCAGAACATCCGGCGGCGCTATCCGCCGCCGTTTAGCTGGATGGAGCGCGACGTGCTGCGACGCAGCGACGCGGCCGTCGCCGGCAGCCAAGCAGCGCGCGCGGTCTGGCAAGCCAAGGGATTCACCCGGCCGATTCACGTCATCCCGCAGTTTGGGGTGGACGAGGATATATTCGCCCCGGCCAAGGCCCGCGGCGACCACTCGGCATTTGTCATCGGCTATGCCGGGCGGCTGGTGCGCGAGAAAGGCGTAGATGTGCTGATCCGCGCCTTCGCCCGCTTGCCGAGCTCGGCCCGTTTGGTCATCGCCGGCGCAGGCAGCGAACTGCCCGCGCTGCGCGCGTTGGCAGAGCAGGTGCAGGTCGCCGGTCGGGTAGAGTTCCGCCCGCCGCTTCCATCTACGCGCATGCCGGAGTTCTACCGCGCGCTCGATGCGTTCGTCTTGCCCTCGCGCACGCTGCCCCATTGGAAGGAGCAGTTCGGGCGCGTCTTGATCGAGGCGATGGCGTGCGGCACGCCGGTAATCGCCTCGCGCTGCGGTGAAGCGCCGAATGTCGTTGGCGATGCCGGGCTGACCTTCGCCGAGGAAGATGATGAGGCGCTGGCCGAGCATCTGATGACACTGCTCGCGCAGCCCCATCTGCGGGCGGAACTGAGCCGGCGCGGGCGGGCGCGCGTGTTGGCCTGCTTCACCATGCGCCACATCGCCGACCGCACCGCGGAGGTCTATCGGTTGATGGCTCGCGCGTAGAGGCCGGTCGCTGCGGACTACGGATATAACCCGCGCGTTTGCGTCGCCTCGGCGACTCGGCCAATGCCCAGCACAAGCGCGCTGGTGCGCAGGTCTAGATCCATGCGGATAGACTGCTCGTATACATCATGAAAGCTGCGCACCATGATGCGCTCCAGGCGATGGGTGACGTCGTCCTCTTCCCAGAACAACTGCTGCAGGCTCTGCACCCACTCGAAGTAGCTGACGACGACGCCGCCGGCGTTGCAGAGGATGTCGGGGATGACAAGCACGTTGTTCGACATCAGGATCTCGTCCGCCTCGGGTGTGGTCGGGCCGTTCGCGCCCTCGGCCACGACGCGCGCCTTGACCCGACTCGCGTTCGCGCGCGTGATCTGGTTCTCCATTGCCGCCGGCACCAACACATCGCAGGGCAACTCGAGCAGCTCGGCGTTGGTGATCTTGTCGGTGCCGTCAAATCCTTGCACGGTGGGGTGCTCGCGCAGGTAGCGCCGCAGGCGCGGGATGTCTATCCCTTTGGGGTTGTAGATGCCGCCTTGCACATCGCTCACGGCGATCACCTTACAGCCCATCTCGTAGGCGGTCTGCGCGGTGATCGAACCGACGTTGCCGAAGCCCTGCACGACCACGCTGATGCCGTCGAAGCTCCATCCAAAAGTGCGATAGGCCTCGCGCACGGTGAACATGATGCCGCGGCCGGTCGCCTCGAAGCGCCCGGCCGAGCCGCCGATGTTGATCGGCTTGCCGGTCACAATGGCCGGCACGGAGTAGCCTCGATGCATGGAATAGGTATCCATGATCCAGGCCATGATCTGTGGATTCGTGCCCATATCCGGCGCGGGAATGTCACCCTCGGGGCTGATGAAGGGGGAGATTTCGGTGGTGTAACGGCGCGTCAATCCTTCTAGCTCGCGCGGTGAGAGCTGCTTCGGATCGCACACCACGCCGCCCTTCGCGCCACCGTAGGGGATATTCACCACGGCGCACTTCCAAGTCATCCACATCGCCAACGCGCGCACCTCGTCTAAGTCCACGGTGGGCGAGTAACGGATGCCGCCTTTGGTCGGTCCGCGCGCCGTGTTGTGGTGGACGCGATAGCCGGTGAAGCGACGGACTTCTCCGTTGTCCATCTTCACGGGGAAGTTAACGGTGAGTTCGCGCTTGCAGGCGCGCAGCGTGTCGGCCAGCCCGGGGTCGAGGTTAAGAATCTGAGCGGCGCGGTCGAACTGGGCGAGCGCCGTTGCGTAAGCGCTCTCCTTCTTCTCGGTTGCCCGGCTTTGCAACGGCGCAGACGCATCGGCGCCGCTTGCCATAGGCGTCGCCGACGCCGAGCACAACGGATCGTGGATCGTCATGGATCACCCTCCGGATCACAGTTTCTGGATCGCGCGATGACAGCTTCGCCGCGCGGGTTACTGTGCATCTCGGCACA
>JANWVF010000056.1 GCA_025056965.1 Thermoflexales bacterium
TGACCGGTTTCGCGAACTGCTCGACGGTGTGCGCGCTGCGCCGACCAAGGCAGCTGCCGAGCAATACGCGCGCGCCGTAGATCAGCTCCTTGCGCACTACCACTATCACACTGCGGACGAATGGCGTGTGCTGCTCGCAACAGTGAACGTCAAGCTGGTTGAGGTGCGCTATTACGTCTCGCCGGAAGCGGAGCAACAATGGGATCGGATGAACCGCGCCTACGGCATTGGGCGGCGTTCGCTCTTCAACCTGCTCGCCTCTCCGCATCTGAGGAGGTTGGGCTATCAAAAGGTGATGGCTCGCATCGTATACGACCGGCTGATCGCCAAGCTCCGTCCGTTCTACGATGCGCCGGTCACCGACTGTGGCGGCGGCATGTTGGTCGTAGGGCGCAAACTAGACTAGGCACCTCGCACGAGCCAGCAATCCTTGCCGAGGTTCGCTCGGTTAGTGTGCGTCGTCCTGCAGCCGCGGATATGCTGTGCCCGCTTGCGCGTACGTGTCCAAGGTGAATTTCTGCCCCTGCCTTTGCGACGACGAGTTCCGCAGGGAGAGCGCGTACGTGCATGATGACCCTTTCGCTAAAATGCCCTCATCGGTCTCAGAGTAAGTCTGCAGCACGATGATATTTCGATTACGTATTCCCTCTAAGCCCGGACTAGCTCTGGCCTGGCTGGCTTGCTTCGCGCTGTTCAGCCTACAGATCGCGCTCTTTCGGGAGTTCACAATAGACGACGCCTTCATCACCTTTCGTTACGTGAAGCAGTGGGTGGCCGGCAACGGTCTGGTGTTCAACATCGGCGAGCGCGTCGAGGGGTATTCGAACTTCCTGTGGGTCGTGTTGCTTGCTTCGCTCCACGCCCTCGGCGTTGACCTCGTGCTGGCGTCAAAGGCGCTCGGCGTGCTTCTGGGCGTGGTCACGCTTCTGCTGACCGCCGCTCTGGTCGGCAACGGCTGGCGCGGCGTCGGCGCCAGCATCCTGCTCGCCGTCTCTGCTCCCTTCGGAGTATGGGCCGTCGCGGGCTTAGAAACAATGCTATTCGCCTGCTTGTTCGCCGCCTCAGCACTCGCGTTCGCGCGCGAAGAGGAGGCCGGGCGCGGCTGGCTCTCAGGCCCGCTCTTTGCGCTCCTGGCTCTGTCGCGTTTTGAGGGGCTGATGTTCGGCTTGCTGGCAAGCATCGTGCGCGGGGTGCGACTGTGGCGCGAGGGGAAGCCGGTTCAGCCGCATGATTGGCTGCGCCTGGCGTTATGGCTTGCGCCGATCGCAGTCCACATGGCTTGGCGGCTGAGTTACTACGGCTACCCGATGCCCAACACCGTATATGCCAAATCCATGGGGCTGCATCCCCGTGCGTTCGTTGAGGGGGCGTATTACCTGTATACCAGCGTGCTGGCGCTGGGTGGTGCGCTGCCCTTGCTTGTGGCCGGGCTGGTTGCGGTGCTACTGCAGCCTAGCGTGCGGTTCTTGTATCTGTTGCTTGCGGTGCTTGGATACGCTGCGTTCACCTTCGTGGGCGGGGGTGATTGGATGCCTGCGCAGCGCTTCTTGGCGCATATTCTTCCTGCTGCTGCCGTTCTGACGTATTGCGGGCTTGCATGGATAGCTCGGCAGATTAGCGCTCAGCGGCAACATCTGTTGCTGGCCGGGTTAGTCGGTATACAAGTGGCGATCCTCTCCCTCGGCGTGGCGGAGACGCGCATCCTAAAACATCTGCAGAAACCAACCGAACGAACACGTTACATCAGGGAGCATCTCAAGCCCGGCGAAGTAGTCGCAGTGACCGAGGCCGGTCAAATTAGCTACGAGCTGCCGTTGGATGTGTATGTCTTAGACATGTTCGGCCTAACCGATGCCCATATCGCTCACCTCAAGCCTCAGTTCCCCAGTGGCCTCCTGGGTCATGGAGATGTATTTGGCAAGTGGGATGTGGATTACGTCATAGCCCGTGCCCCTCGCTTCGTGCATTTACACGCTGCGGTAGATGAGCAAGGTAATCTTATAAGTGGGAACACATCTAATCGTCTTCTGATCAGCGACCCGCGTTTCAAAGCACGTTGTCGCATGTTGACTTATCCTGAGACATCTGGCTTTTTTGAGTGCGTCTGGTGAGCGCAGGCAAGTCGGCAATAGTTGCGCCGAGTTTCACCTGATCTTCACACACGCCTGCTGTTTGTTCATCAGCTCGGTCATCCCGAACAAGTGCTTCAAGTCGCGGAAGCCTTTTCACCTTCATGCGCCCCGCAATACCGGCGCGGCCTCCGCTCAGGGTCATGGCTTGGCCAAGCCGACTTCAGGTGGCTGATGCTCGGTTGAGCGCTAAGGGGACATTCCCTAGCAAATTCTTCATTTTGTTTGTTCAGCATGTCTCTGCGCTGCCCACCACGTGCAGAACACACCACGCTTGACTCTCAACGCTGGCAAAGCCTGGCAGCATTCTGTAGTGTGCTCTTGCCGGCCAAGGTTGCGCAAGTAACCCGCACGGCCAAGAACCGCGTCTTGCTCCGGTTGGCAGAGTGATCCGGCCGTCTGCGGACGGCGGCGGATGCGTAACGCGGGCATGCTGACGCCTCGGCTCGCGGAAAAAGTCGAAGCTAACAGAAAACCGGCAATCCCCGTCGGCGGCAGCCGAGTTAATACAGAATCGCCGATGTGTAAGCCCTAAGGACTTTCGTCGGGATCTCTGCGAGCGCCGGCAATCATCTATACTCGCGATGCGATCTTCGCCGGAAGCATCGTTGAACGCCGAGGCAGGAGCTGAGGATGCATTTGACCTTTGTCATCGGTGGCGCGCGCAGCGGCAAGAGCGCCTTTGCTCAAGACATGGCGCGAATCCGCGGTGGGGATGCGGTGTGCTTCGTCGCGACGCTGCGCGAGGACATCGCCGACGCAGAGATGCAACGGCGCATTCAAAGACACCGTGCGAACCGACCGGCGACTTGGCCCACCGTGGCTCTAGGTGATCACTGGCGCGAGCAGTTGCGCGCGATCGGTAACCCGCGCGTCATCCTGCTCGATTGCCTATCACTCTTTGTGAGTGGGGCGCTCTTCTTGGGCAACGATCCATCGGCAAACGCGGAGGACGCGGCTGCCGCGCTGGTGGACGATCTGCTGACCATCATGCGCGGCTCGACGGCCAATTGGATTGTGGTCAGCAATGAGGTGGGCATGGCCACCGTGCCCGAGCATCCGGTCGCGCGCGCGTATCGCGATGCGCTCGGGCGGGCGAACCAAATCGTCATGCGCGCTGCGGACGAAGCCTATCTATTGATCGCTGGCGCGCCGCTGCGCGTGCGATAGCTTCGACAGGTGAACGCTTTGACGCCGATTTCCTACGCGCAATTCGCGGCCTGGGTGCAGGATGCCCTGAACCATCTCTACGACTCGCTGCACCTTCAAGCGCATCCGCTAGCTGGGCTGCTGGCCGAGCCCGCGCTCACGCGCGTGCAGCGCGGCCAACAGCTGCGCCGTCTGCTCATTAACGCGATCCTCTCTATGTCGCCGCAATCGGGCACGCCTGCGCAGTCGCCCGACTGGCGCGCCTACCGCATCCTAGAGTTGCACTTCATCGAAGGTCAGACGCCTGCCCAGGTGATGAAGGCGTTGGGACTCGGCCGCACGCTGTACTTTAAGGAGAAGGCGCGCATGGTCGAAGGGCTGACGCGGGCGCTGTGGGAGCGCCGGACGGAGCTGTTCGCGATGGATATGGCTTGCGGCGAAGGGTTCAACTACGACATTGAGGAGCTGGCTTCGATCCGTGCGCGGATCGAGCACTTGAACCTCGGGCAAGTGCTCGAAGAGCTATGCACAATGCTCCTGCCGCTGGTCCAAGCAAAAGGCCGCACATTGGTCTGCGCTCCGGCCGCTGATCTTTGCGTGCAGGCAGATCGCGTCCTGCTCCGGCAGGCGATCCTAGACATCATCGGTCATATGCTCGAAACACTCGAAGCGTCTGCGCTGACGCTGACGGGCTTCGCCGATGCGCAATTGCGCGGCGTGCGCATCTCACCATGGTCGGCGACGCTGACCGAATCAGCGCTGGCTTTGGCAAGGCAACTGATGGGCCTGATGGGCGGCGAGGTGATGACCGAAGCGAACGAGGTGCGCTTGGCTTGGCCGATCGAAGGTGCACCGATCAGAACGCTGCTGGTGATAGATGACAACGCCGGCCTGATCCAGCTCTTCCGGCGCTATTTGACTGGGCATGCTTGGCAAGTGGTCGGCGCGGCGGACTTGGGCGAGGCCTTGACCGCGGTGGACGAAATTGCGCCCGATGCCGTGGTACTCGACGTGATGCTACCTAAACAGGACGGCTGGGAAGCGCTGCGCGCGCTCAAGTCGCATGAACGCACTCGCCACACGCCGGTGATCATTTGCTCGGTCATGCACCAGCCGGAGCTGGCATCGCAACTCGGTGCCGCGGGCTATCTGAAGAAGCCGGTGACGCAGGCGCAGCTGCTTCAGGCGTTGGCATCTTTGTCGTAGCTGCGGCCAATTTATCCCAGCCGGGAGCCAGGCTGCGCAGGGCTGCCTCGACGGCTTGAATCATCTCGCCCAAGCGAAAGCCCGCGCTGTGGCGGATAACCAGCGGACCGAGCAGCGGCAGGCGGGCATGATCTTCGGCGTGGCCGGAGATGACGATGACCGGAATATCCGCCCAACCGCGCTCCGCCATGGCTTGCAAGACCTGCATCCCGTCCATCTCCGGCATGACCAAGTCCAGCAGCACCAAATCCACGGCGCAGCTTGCCAAGTGTGCCAGAGCCTCTGCGCCGGTGTGCGCCGCGATGATTGTTTGCACGCCAGCATGCGCGCATAACATCCGCTGCAGCAACCGCACCATCTTCGGGTCATCATCCACAACAAGCACGGTGCGCGGCCTAGCTGGCAGCTGCTCCAACGCGCGGCTAAGCTCATGGCGCAGGATGGGCTTGGTTAAGTAGTCGCGGACGCCCAGCCTCAGCGCGATCTCACGCCGGTCGGGCAACGGACACTGCACGATGAATGTCTCTGCGGGCGTCCGAGGCAGCGGCGCATCGTGATCCAGGAGCAGCGCGATGGCCTTGACTTCGGCGGCCAACCGAGCGCCTGCTTCCGAATCGGGCGCGTGCAGGACGCGGCAGCCGCTGAGATGGCGCTGAACTACTTCACTCACCCGCGCATCTGCGTTGACCACGACAATAAATCGCTCGGGATGCTCCAGGGGCACATGCGGACGGTGACGCTCCGCTTGAACCGTAGCAGAGGACGTCTGGGCGCACGGGAGCGTGAACCAGAACGTGCTGCCCTTGCCTAGCTCGCTGGTCACGCCCATCATTCCGCCGTGCAGCTCGACGAATTGTCGGCTGATGGGCAGGCCCAGGCCACTACCGCCGTGCCATGTCGAGAGCGGCGACTCGGTCGTATGGAAGGCCTCGAAGATATTCGTCAGGTCTCGCTCGGGGATACCCCGTCCTGTGTCACTTACGGCGACTCGAACTGCGCGGCTGGGTGTCCGATCGTCCTCGCCCACGAGGTCACAGCAGATCGTGATCTGCCCCCGCTCGGTGAAGCGCACGGCGTTGACCAACAGGTTCAAGACCACCTGGCGAATGCGCAGGCGATCCACATGCACTGGCGGCAGGTTAGGCGCCACTTCCAAGCGCAGGCACAACCCTTTCAGGTTGATGTAATCGCGCATGGTCTCTGCCGCTTCCTTGATCAGTGCGGCCAAGTCGGTCTGTTCGCGGACGAGCGAGAGCTTACCAACTTCGATGCGCGACATGTCTAGGATGTCATCTACCAAGGCCAGCAGATGCTGTGCTGCCTGGTAGATAGCGCTGAGATCGGAGCGGTAGACGCTGGGCAATGCGACGCCGTCATAGCTCTCCGGCGCAGTCAGCATGACCTCGCTGAAGCCAACGATGAGGTTGAGCGGCGTGCGCAACTCATGGCTGATGTTAGTGATGAACTCGGTCTTGGCTCGTTCGGCGTCTTCCGCCTGTTTACGAGCGGCAACCAGGGCCGTGTTGGCGCGCTCCAAGCGGTAGTAAGCCTGGTCCAGATTTTTCACCATGTCGGCAAGCTGGGCGCGATGGCGCTGAGTTTCTCTCAGAGCATCGCGCGCTTCCATGAAGTGTCGAAGCGACCATTCAGTAGTCGTGGTCAGCGCCGAGGAAGAAGCCCAGCCAACGAGCGCCCCGATTCCTCCGCTCAAGATGGCGATCCACTGCTGACCGGCCGACAGCGCCGGCATCCCCGGCCAGTACGGCATCCCGATCACCAGCCCTGCCGTTAGTAAACCGGCAGGCAAGGCAGCCGGCGCGCCGATCATGACTACAGCAAGCAAGGGGACAAAAGCGTACAAAAAGGCCGCGTCGCCTTCTTGGAAGAGATACAGGGCAACCGTAATTCCGGCGGTTAGGCCGATCAACCAGACGATGCTTGACACTAACATAAGCCGCGCAGACAGCCACAACGCCAAGCCGCCGGCCGGCAAGACGCAGAGTGCGACAAACCAGAGCGCCCCGCCGAACTGCTCCGGCCAGATCTGGGTGGCCACTATGTGCCAGGCACAGTAGGTCAGCATCATGACCAAGATGAGCAGGCGCACCGTGCTTAGGAACAGATCATGAGCCGAGACCTCAAACTGCGGATCTTTGCGCCGCGCTGCGATCAGCAAATACCACATGGGTCACCTCAAGGTGAACACTTTGTGAACGAATTGTGAACTAAACGGATTGCCACGTTCGGCGGAGTTGTGCTATTACTTGTGTGCTTCTGACGGAGTTGGACGGCATTTTGCCCTCACCGCCGCCGCACCGCAATCGCGCCGGCAACGTCCGATCAGTCGGAAAATCTGCACAAGCGCCGCCACACCACTACCGAGTGCATCGCGATGGCGACCTATATATCGTCCATCGCTTGCCAAACCAGAGTGTGAAAGAAGGAGGTAGATTGCATGTTCAAACAAACGCAACCCATGTCCCGACGCCGCTTCCTGAAAGCCGCGGCTTTCGGTGTAACCGCCGGTGCGCTGGCAGCTTGTGCCGCGCCTGCCGCTGCGCCTCCGGCACAGCCAACGGCGCCCGCGGAAGCACCCGCTGCCGCCGATGGTGAGCTGAAAGGTGAGCTGATCTTCTGGGGCCACGCCGATCACCCGATCTACGACGCCGGTCAGGCCTTCATGAAGAAGCATCCAGGTGTCAAGTTCACCCAGGTCGAGATCACCGACGATCGCACGACTAAGGTAGAGGCGGCGCTGGCCGCAGGCGAGGGCGCGCCCGATCTGAACTGGCTAGAAGCGAACGAGGTGCAGCTCTATGGACGGCGCGGCGTGCTGCTCGACGTGACCGATGTGGTCAAGCAGTACGAGAAGGACCTGGTGCCCGCCAAGCTGGCCGAGGCGCGCGTGGGCGGTCGCTACTTTGGCATGCCCGGCGACATCACCCCCAACACCCTGTGGGTGCGACCGGACATCTTGGAGAAGGCAGGCGTGCCGATGTTCGAGAAAGACATTAAGTACGAGGACTTCCTCACCGCCGCCAAGACGGTCAAAGAAAAGGCCGATGCTAGCCTGTATGTATTCGGCGCAGATGGGGGCGGCCAGAGCAGCCTAATGTTCCAATGTCCGTTCTACGCGCTAGGCGGCAACGTCTCGGATGAGAGCGGCGAAGAAATCCTGTTCGACCAGGGTGATGCCGCCGTGCGCGCGGTGGAATACGCCAAGATGGCCTGGGATGCCAAGGCAGGCCTGGATGCCGCCTGGTTCTCGCCACCCTATTGGGCTGCGATCAAAGAGGGCAAACTCGGCGGCACCTACTCACCGCCCTGGATGCGCGGCTTCTTCGAGACCGAGGTGAAGACGCCCGAAACCGGCCAGGGCAAGTGGAAGAGCGTGATCCTGCCGATTTACGAAGGCGGCGAGAAGCATCGCACCAACGTGTGGGGCGGCGCGACGCTATGCTCCTATACCCAGACCAAGGTGCCTGACCTGGTGAAGAAGTTCATGGAGTTCACCTTCGCTACAATGGAAGGCGCACAGGTCACGGCCGATTGGGGCATCGTCCCGCCCTACCTGCCATGGCTGACAACCAAGTTGAAGGACGTCAAGCAGACGCTCTTCAGCGACCAGACTTGGACCGACACGCTGAACGAGGCGCTGACGTTAATGCGCGAGGACTACTACCGCACGCCGGCCTACGGCTTGTCGGGCATCGCTGGTGGTGGACCGCTTTACGACAAATACTTCATCCCCATGATGAAAGGCGAGCTCGACATCAAAGCGGGCGTGAAGCAGTGGGCGGAAGACCTGCGCGCAGAGAACAAGAAGTTGCTGGAAAGCCTGAAGTGAGTCACCGCGCGTTTCAAGCGCGTTTGCCGGACGCCGAGTTGCTCGCGGCGCTCGGTGTCCGGCACACATGTGAGGAGCGATGGCGCAGGTATTGCAAACGGCAGGCACAGTTCCACAGGCGGCCCGCGGCGGCAAGTGGCGCGCTTTGCTCAAAGAGATGTGGAAGCACCGGGTGGACTATTTGTTCATCTCGCCGTTCTTCATCGTCTTCCTGGTCTTCGGCGTCTATCCGACGATCTGGGGGCTGCGGCTAAGCCTGTCGCGCTGGCCGGGTGGCCAAAAGCCGATGGAATGGGTCGGCCTGAACAACTACATCGGCCTGCTCACCAGCGACCCGCTGCTGGGCAAAGCCTTCTTGAACACGATGATGCTGCTGGGCTGGATTTTGCCGACCGGCCTGGCGTTCGCCCTCATCGTCGCCGTGATGCTGAACGCGCGACGGCTGCGCGGTCGCGGCATCTTCCGCACCCTGTACTTTCTGCCCTTCGTCACCTCCGGCGTCATCGTCGCCATCGTGTTTTCGCAGTTCCTGGACAAGAACTACGGCTGGGTGAACCTGCTGTTGGGCAGAATCGGCATTCCACCGGTGCCATGGCTGACCGAGGCGATCCCCGCCCAGATTTCGGTCACGCTGCTGTTGCATTGGATGGGCAGCGGCACCAACATTCTGATCTTCCTAGGCGCGTTGCAGGCAATTGACCGCGAGATATACGAGGCGGCCGAGATTGACGGGGCTGGTCCCGTGCAGAGTTTCTTCCGCATCACCGTGCCGATGCTGCGACCGGTGCTGCTGTTCATGATCATCACCGCTACCATCGGCCTGATCAACCTATATGCCCAAGTGAAGCTGCTGACCAACGGCGGTCCACAGAACAACACCTACACGATGTTCATGCGCATGATGGACTTGATCGCCGGAAACCGCTTCGGGGAAGGTGCGGCGCTCGGCTTCATCATGGGCGGCGTGATCTTGGTCATCACCTTCATCCAGCTTCGCCTGTTGCGGAGTTGGTGGACGGTGGAAGGCAACCTCAAGAGTTAACTCTTCGATGGCTGCATTCGCTCCTGCTCCCTCGGCTCAGCGCACCAAGCGCTCGCGCTCGGTGCGCCAGGTGATCGGCTACGGCCTGCTCTACATCTTCTTGGCCATCCTAGGGGTCATCTTCCTCTTCCCGTTCTACTCCATGGTGGTCGGGTCGCTAATGCCGAAAGAAGAGTTCTTCCGCTCTTATCCGCAGCTATGGCCACCGAACGGCCCACAGCTCACCGCCTATCGGTTGCTGTTGCAGGTGGCCACTCCGGAAGAGGTAGCCGCATCCGGCCTGCAGAACATCCAAAACTATGACTTCTTGCGCTACATCTTCAACACGCTGCTGATCGCGAGCGTGGCCGTCGCCTTGCAGGTGTTCTTCAACACGCTGGCCGGATACACCTTTGCCAAGCGCAACTTCCCATTCAAGAATCAGTTGTTCAGCATCATTTTGGCCACGCTGCTGCTACCGGCGGCCATCAACTTCGTGCCGTTCTACCTGCTGGTAGCCGGCGCGTTTGGCTGGAAGGACACCTATTGGCCGTTCTGGATTCCCAGCTTAGCGACGGCGTTCGGCATCTTCCTCATGCGTCAATTCATCGCCTCTACCATCCCCGACGAGTTGATTGACTCGGCGACGATTGACGGGGCGTCGCAATTCCAGATCGTCACACACATCGTCATGCCGATCATGGCTGGCGGCATGGTCGTGCTGGGCATCTTGACGTTCGTCTCGGTCTACAACGAGTACGTCCTCACCAACCTGATCATCAGCAAGCCCGATTTGCGCACGGTGCAGCTCTTCTTGGCCAACTTCAAACAAGCTACCATCCGCGCGCCGCTCTACGACTTGCTCTTCGCCGGCAGCGTGATGGCGACCATTCCGCTGCTCATCCTCTTCTTCGTCTTCCAGCGCAAGCTAGTCGAGGGCGTGATGTCCGGTGCGATCAAAGGGTAAAGCACGTCGTCGCGCTGCCTTGGCTCCTCTCGCAGCTGCGCGGCGCGAGTGAGGACGAGCGCACAACGAATAGAATTGCTCGGGTCACACCGAACATGAATTGGACGCACTTCGACGAACCATCTGCGATCTTCGCGCTTGCGCCACGGCCGGGCGGCGCTTGCTTGGCCGCCACCGAACAGGGCTTGTGGCAGTTCGACCCGCGGCAGGGTGAGTGGCAGCCGATCGCCCCTCAATTTGCCCAAGTGCCGCTCACCGCAGTCGCGGCCCATGACAAAACCTGGATAGTCGGCTCCAACGGCGACATTGCCTTCTCCCACGATGGCGGGCAGAACTGGCAACTGGCCAATCTGCCGATCAAGGCGCGGGTGCTCGGTTTGGTCATCTCACCGGCCTTCGAGCGCGATGGCGTCGCCCTGGCTGCCACAGCCGAAGACGGCGTATTGCGCAGCGCCGACCGCGGCATCACCTGGCATGCGTGGAACTATGGGTTGCTCGACCTGGGCATCAACGCCATCGTGACTTCGCCGGAGTTCGGCGAGGACACGACGTGTTTCGCGGCGAGCGATTACGCGGTGTTCATGAGCATCAACGGCGGGCGAGCATGGCAAGAGTTGTCCATGCCGACGCAGGTAGGTCCGTTTACGTCGTTGGCCATGGCGACGAATCACCGTGGTGCGATGCTCTACGCCGGTACGGAGGGCAACGGCCTCTGGGCAGCCGCCGCGCCGTTTGAAACTTGGCAGCCGGTCAAAAGCCTGCGGGCCGGCGAAGTCAACTTCGTCCTGCCCGGCTGGGCGGCGACGACCTCCGGCGTGTATCTTGCCTCGAACGGACGCTGGCGCAAGGTGCTGACCCAGCCGGACGTGGTGTGCATGGCGCTGCTCGACAACGGCACGTTGATCGCCGGCACCGCCGGCAGCGGCGTGTGGCACGCAAGCCCAACGTGAGCAGCGCGATCGTCGAGCAGTCGGCCATGCCGATTGGCGCATCGGCGCTGGCTGTGGTATAAGCCCGAATATGCAAGCGTTCTCCTACGTTCCCGCCCGCTCGCTTTCGGAAGCTACCGAGATCCTTGCCCGTGAAGGGGATCAAGCCAAATGCCTGAGCGGCGGTACGGATCTAATCGTCTTCCTTCGCGAGGGCCGGCGCAGCGCGAAGGTCGTGGTGGACGTCAAGGGCATTCCTGAACTCAACCAGCTGAGCTACAACCCCAAGGAGGGCTTGACGATCGGGGCAGCCGTGCCGGTTCATCGCATTTACAACGACGCCCAGGTCGTCGCCCACTATCCCGGATTAATTGACGCGACGACGCTGATCGGCGGCATCGCAATCCAAAGCCGCGCCACACTGGGAGGCAACATCTGCACGGCCTCGCCGGCCGGCGACTCCATTCCGATCCTGATCGCCTATGAGGCGACTTGCATCGTCGCCTCGCGCAACGTCACTAAAGCCATCCCGCTTGAGAAGTTCTTCCTCGGTCCGGGGCGCACGGTATTGCAGCCCGGCGAGCTGCTGGTCGCGATCAAGCTGCCGCCCCCGCGCCCGAACTCCGGCGCCGCCTACTTGCGCTTCATCCCGCGCAACGAGATGGACATTGCGGTGACCAGCGCCGGCACGATGGTTGTGCTCGACGAGGCGAAGGCGCGCTTTATCGCTGCGCGCATCGCGCTCGGCGCCGTCGCCCCTACGCCGCTGTTCGTGCCGGAAGCCGGCCAGGCGCTGGTTGACCAACCGGTCACGGAGGAAGCGATCGAGGCAGCTGCGCGCGTAGCACAAGCCGCCGCGCGACCGATCACCGACATGCGCGGCAGCGCGGAGCAGCGCAAGCACCTGTCGTATGTCATGACCAAGCGCGCATTGCTAACGGCGGTTGAGCGTGCGCGCGGCGTCGGCCATGCGTAACGCATAAAAGAGGCCGCATCGCCGCGGATGGCCGTGCGGCAACTTGCAGTCGGCACGCCCGTCGAGCGATGCGTTTGCCATCGCGCGCTGCGAGGCTCGTCTACACCTTGCGCCGGCGATGATGGCCAGAATTCAGCGGGTATGGCTTGCCGTGATCTCGGCGTGGGTCGGCTAGCTCGTCGCCGTCCATCCGCTCAGCCCCGGCGTTCACGCTGGGCATCGCTATCGGGCGAGACCTTCATGTTTCCAGGTAGGCTTTGAGCAGCGCTCTGAACAATTTACCGTGGTTCGGTACTTTGAGATGCAGCAACTCATGGACAATCACGCCCCGGCGGAATGTTGATGGCTGAAACAGCAACTCTTTATTAAATGTAAGCCGCCCTCGCGAGGAGCAACTCGCCCATTTGCGCTTCATTGGGCGGATGCGGATCTCGCGCGGGGTGACGCCGATGCGCTGTGCCCAGGCCTCGACCTCGGCGCGGAACAGGTCCA
>JANWVF010000067.1 GCA_025056965.1 Thermoflexales bacterium
GTCGCGCCGATCTGCTTCGGTAGAATCAAGAAGATCAACACGTCGAGGCGACAAACGTGACCACGCAACTGCATATCTGCAACCATCCCCTCGCGCTGCATAAGCTCACTATTCTCCGCGACCAGAAGACCGAGCCGAAGAAGTTCCGCGAGGTCGTGCGCGAGCTGGCGATGATGCTCGTCATCGAAGCGACGGCCGATTTGCCCCTCATCGAGCTGCCGATCACTACGCCGATGGGCGCGACGATCGGTTACAAGTTGGCCGAAAACATCGGGCTGATCCCGATTCTGCGCGCCGGCCTGGGCATGGTCGAGGGCGCGCTGGAGATGCTGCCGTCCGCCGAGGTGTGGCATATCGGGCTCTATCGCGACGAACGCACCTTGCACCCGGTTGAGTATTACAACAAGCTGCCCGTCAGTCCGACGGTGCAATTGTGTTTGGTGCTCGACCCGATGTTGGCGACCGGCGGCAGCGCCGTGGCGACCGTGGACATTTTGAAGCGGTGGGGGGCGCAGCGCATTAAGTTTGTCGGCTTGATCGGCGCGCCGGAGGGTGTGAAGAAGCTAAGCGAAGCACACCCCGACGTGCCGATCTACCTCGCGGCGCTGGACGACCATCTCAACGACATCGGCTATATCGTGCCCGGACTTGGCGATGCCGGCGATCGCCAATTCGGCACGGCGTGATCGAATGCTCTTTACATCTGCGCAAGTTCATGACTCAGACGCCTATGGAATACCGCATTGAGAGAGATTCGTTGGGCGAGGTGCGCGTGCCCGCACATGCCTACTACGGCGCTCAGACGCAGCGCGCCGTCAATAACTTCCCCATCACCGGGCGCAGGCCCTACTTTGCCTTCGTATGGAGCATGGCAGCCATCAAGCGCGCGGCTGCCGAGGTGAATCGCGATTTGGGGTTGCTTGAGCCGCGCATCGCCGACGCCATCATCCAGGCCGCCGAGGAGGTGATGGCTGGTCAGTTCAACGACCATTTCGTCGTGGATCCGTTCCAGGCCGGCGCCGGCACCAGCCACAACATGAACACCAATGAGGTGATCGCCAACCGCGCCAGCGAGATCCTAGGTGTGCCGCTCAACAGCAGCGAGAAGAAGCCGGTCAGCCCGAATGATCATGTGAACATGGCACAGTCCACCAACGACACGACGCCGACCGCGATTCGCCTGGGCGTGTTGTGGCGATTGCCGGAATTGCAGGCTGCGCTACAAGGGCTGATTGACGCGCTGTGGGCCAAGGCCAAAGAGTTCGACCCGATCGTGAAGTCCGGGCGAACTCATCTGCAGGACGCTGTGCCGATTCGATTAGGACAAGAATTCAGCGGCTACGCGCGTGCCGTGGAGCGCGACCTGGAGCGCATCAACCGAGCTGCCGACATGCTGCGACGCATGCCCATCGGCGGCACCGCAGTCGGCACCGGCCTCAACGCGCACCCCGAATACCACAAGCGCATGGTTCAGGTCCTATCGCGCATCCTCGGCCAACCGCTTTACGAGAGCGACAACTTGTTCGAGGGCATGCAGAGCATGGCCGACCCGGCCGACTTCAGCGCCAGCATGCGCACGCTGGCCACCACGCTCACTCGCGTCGCCAACGATCTGCGCTTGCTCAGCTCTGGACCGACGACCGGCCTGGACGAAATCCGCCTGCCGGCCGTGCAACCGGGCTCATCCATCATGCCGGGCAAGGTCAACCCGGTGCTAGCCGAGATGCTGAACATGGCCATGTTCCACATCCAGGGCTGCGATCACACGGTGGCGCTGGCAGCGCAGGCCGGTCAGTTGGAGCTGAACGTGATGATGCCCGTCATCGCCCACAACCTCAACGAGATGATGCAGGTGGCGATCGGTTCAATCAACGCCTTCGTCAAGTTCTGCGTCGTCGGCATCGTCGCGCAGCCCGAGAAAGCCACCGGCTGGCTGGCGAAGAACGCGATCGTAGTCACGGCGCTCAATCCCATCATCGGCTATCTAGCCGGCGCCGAGCTGGTGAAAGAAGCGATGAAACGCAATGTCACGATCCGCGAAGTAGCCGCGGAGCGCATCGCCGGCGGCACGTTGACTAAGAAGGATGGCACGCCGCTTACGATTGAGGAGGTGGATGCCGTCTTGTCCGACCTGCGTCGTTTGACCGAAGGGGGCTTGGGCGGGCCCGCCGGTGGTGGATGATCGCCTGTGAGGCCTCTCGGTGCTAGGGCGGCTTGCGAATGGCGCGCAAACTCGCGACGAAATTTATGCGGGAGCGGATGCCCATAGCGGCATGGCCGCCGCTACTTCAACATTTCGTCGCCGGCCATGCGGCCGTCGGCCACGGCCTGCCTGAAGATGGCGATCGTCTCCGCGACCGCCTCTGCAAAGGGCTTACGCGGCACACCGCCCACCGGCGCGAGCAACCGCTCCAGTGGTGAGCCGTCCATCTCCTCAGGGAAGGGCAGCGGTTTGTCGTCGAAGGTGATCCGACCGCGTAACTCCGGCGCAGCCTGCTCAATAGCCGCGACGACCTCGGACATGCTGAGTACCACGCCGGGCGTGTTATAGACCGCCGCGCCCTCAAAGGGGATCGTCGCGCAGGCGATGAATGTCTTAGCCGTGTCGTCGGCGTACTCATAGTCGGCGCGGCCACCGTAAGCGATGTGATACGGTCGGCCCACCGCCGCGGCGAACATCGCCTTGGTCGGCGCAGAGGTCAACCCCTGGTCGCGCCCTGGCCCGAAGACGACATACGGCCGTAGGCCGATCGAGGGCAGCTTGTTCTCCTTCCAGTACACGCGCGCCGTGCCTTCGTTGGCCAACTTGTAGACGCCGTAGAGGGTGGCCGGGTGGCCGGTCGCGTCGTGCTGCACCGGCTCGCCCGGCTTGGCGTCATCCACGTCATACACGGCTGCGCTGCTGGCATAGACGACGCGCTGCGTGCGACCTTCGCGTCGCCGCGCCGCCTCGAACACGTTGACCGTGCCGACTACGTTGACCTGTGCGCCGAGCACCGGGTTGGCGCGGCAGAACGGCACCTGGAGGCCGGCCAGATGGATCACATGTGTGATGTCGTAGTCGTTCATCACCTTCTCGACCTGCGAGAAATCGGTAATGTCCCCACGCACGAACGTCACGCGCGCGAGTTCGTCGTCGGTCATGATCAGTCTCAGGCGGCGCAGGTCACTGCCCAGATCGAACACGACGGTGCGCGCGTCCATTTGCACCAGATTGCGCACCGTCCACGCACCGATGCAGCCCAGCGCGCCGGTCACCAGGAAAGTCGTGTCAGCCATAGCTGAGGGAAAGTATCGCAGAAGTCGCGCATCGGCGACGAGGGCCTGGCTGGGATACACTTGCGCGGATGACGTTTGACGCCATCGTGCTTTCGCACTATCAAGCTGTGCCGTTGCTCGAGGCCCGGCGCGCCGGCCAATCCACCGCGCGCCTCTCGCTCAATCTCAACCGTTCGAGCTGCGACGTGGTGCTCGATGCGGACGGCGTGCGACTGCCCGACGGACGGCGCATCGCCTGGCGGATCATCGAGCGAGTGGCCGCGTCTGAGAGCGGCTGCTATCGCGTCGGCGAGGACGCCGAGAAGATTCAAACCTACTCCGAGGCGACCGGCCGCACCTACAGCCTGTATCCAACCCCTCTAGCGCCGACCATGCTTGTCTCCGGCTTACCCATGCACCGCATCAAGGATACCGACCCGTATCACGATACGCTGGCGAAGATCAGAGCTGCGTCGCCGCGCGGGCGCGTGCTGGATACCTGCACCGGCCTCGGCTACACCGCCATCGAGGCAGCCCGAAGCGCCGACGAGGTGATCACCGTTGAGCTCGACCCGGCAGCGCAGGAGATCGCGCGCTTCAATCCATGGTCCCAGGCGTTGTTCGACGACCCGAAGATCATCCGCATCATCGGCGACAGCTACGACGAGGTGCGGCGCTTTGATGATGGATACTTCTCGCGCGTCATTCACGATCCGCCGGCCTTCGCGCTGGCCGGCGACCTGTATTCGGCGGCCTTCTACGCCGAGTTGTTCCGCGTGCTTAGGCCCGGTGGCCGACTGTTTCACTATATCGGCGATCTGAACAGCGCGTCGGGCGGCCGGATTGCGCGCGGCGTCGTCGAGCGACTCAAGCAGGCCGGCTTTCACCGCGTCAAGCCGGCGCCGGCGGCTTTCGGGGTAGTAGCGCACAAATGAGCTTGCTCGCGCGCTGGTTCGTCTTTGCTGCGCTGACCGTGTTGGTCGGCGCGGTTGCCTTCGCACCGCTGGTGATGCGCGCGCAGGCGACGGCCGCGCTGCGTGCCGAAGCAGCGTCCGCGCGGGTGCGGCTCATTCGATGGGTGGCGCTGCTGACCGCTGCCGCGTTTGTCCTGGATTTCATCCTGCGCTTGATCGAGGGTGCAGCGACGACGCGAGAGGCCGTCTTGTTCATTGTGCGGCTGACGCTGCTGGGCGGGCTGGCGCTTGCGCTGCGAGGGGGGCGCGCCGAATCGCCCGCCCTCGTTGCTGCAGGCGCCGCACTCATTCTCACGCAAAGCCTATCCAGCCGCAGCGCATCGCTGCCGGAATGGGTGCTGCCGGTGCTGGCCGACTGGATTCATTTCATCTTCGCTGCGATCTGGCTCGGCGGAGTAGCCTACTTCGCGATCGTGCTGGTGCCGATCGTGTTGCGCCGGCGCGAGCTATTGGCCAGCCTGGGCGCAACGATAGAGAAGTTCTCGCCGCTGGCCATCATGTCTGTGCTAGTGATCGGGCTGACCGGCATCATGCAAAGCGCCAGCTTCCTGGACCGCTTTGAGGCGCTCTTCAATACCGACTACGGCCGCGCGTTACTGGTCAAGAGCAGCTTATTCGCTGCGCTAATCGCCTTTGGCGCGTTTCACCAGTTCATCATCAGTCCACAACTCCGCGCCTGGCGCGCGCGGGCAGCGTCCTCCTATGAGGCTGCCCGGCGCTTTCGCATCAGCATCGCGGCGGAGGCGCTGGTCGGTGCGCTCACCTTGGCGGCGGCAGCAGCGATGACCGTGCTGCCGGTGGCGAACTTGCTGCCATGATGGATAATGCCTGTGAGTCTCGCACACAACCTCATATCAATCACAACGGAAACGCCTATGACCTCAAAAGTCAACGTCGGCATCATCGGGTGCGGCAACATTAGTCCGGTGTACTTCCGCGCCTGCAAGTGGCTCGAAATCCTCAACTTGGTCGGCTGTGCCGATCTCGACAAGTCGCGCGCCGAATCCCGCGCGCGAGAATTTGACACGCACGCCTTCGACGTAGAGGCACTGCTGACGCATCCGGACATACAGATCATCATCAATCTAACCATCCCTAAGGCGCACGGTGAAATCGGCATCGCCGCGCTCGAAGCCGGCAAAAGCGTCTACAACGAGAAGCCGCTGGCGCTCAGCCGAGAGGAAGCCCAACGGATGCTCGCCCTCGCCCAGGCGAAGGGGCTGCGCGTCGGGGGTGCGCCGGACACGTTCATGGGGGCGGGCATCCAGACGTGCCGCAAACTAATTGACGAAGGTGCGATCGGCCAGCCGATTGCGGCGACGGCATTCATGTTGTGCCACGGCCACGAGAGCTGGCATCCCAACCCGGAGTTCTACTACCAGCCCGGCGGCGGACCGATGTTCGACATGGGGCCGTACTACCTGACCGCGCTGGTGACGTTGATCGGACCGGTGCGACGTGTCACCGGCTCGGCGCGCATCACCTTCCCCGAGCGCACGATTACCAGCCAGCCGAAGCATGGACAAAAGATCACCGTGCAGGTGCCGACGCACGTAACCGGCCTGCTCGACTTCGCCTCGGGCGCGATTGGTACCATCGTCACCAGCTTCGACGTGTGGAAGCATTCAATGCCCTGTATCGAGATCTACGGCAGCGAGGGGTCGCTGCAAGTGCCCGACCCCAACGGCTTCGGCGGGCCGGTGTATCTCGCCAAGGCGGGCGAGGCGGAGTGGCGCGAAGTGCCTCTCACACATCCCTACAGTCGGCAGTCGCGCGGCCTCGGCGTGGCCGATATGGCTTACGCCATGCAATCCGGCCGACCTCATCGCGCCAGCGGTGAATTGACCTATCACGTGCTTGACATCATGCACGCCATCCATGAAGCCTCCGCCGAGGGCAGGCATATCCAGCTCCAAAGCACATGCGAACGCCCCGTTCCGCTGCCGACGGATATACGCGAGGGCATCCTTGACCCATAAGCAACAAAGCCCCAGGCGACCGCCTGGGGCTTTTGGTTTCGGTGTGCGTCGGGGGCTCACCGCGCCGGCTCAGGGATGGGCGCGGCGCCGCCAGTTGGGAATTTGAGGACTACATCCACGTCGGCGCGATTCAGATAAGGCACGAACTGCTTGATCGCCGCGCCCAGCGCCGGCTCGATCAATTCCAAGCTGGCTAGCGTATCAGCGGTGTTAGCCAGCGTCTCCTCGCTCCAGCGCAGGGTGGGCAGGGGTTTGTCGTTCGTCCAGATCTTGATGCCCTCCGGCGTGGTGCGAAGGGTGACGTGCTGGATGCCGATGCCCTGCACTTGCCGGATCGTGTCGGGCGGCAGCTTGGCGGCACTCAGGTCGGCACCGGCCAGTCTCCCAATCTCGTCGAACGACACGCCGGCGATGGACGGCACACCGGCATCATCAAACGTCAAGCGCAATCCGCCAATGAGGGACGGATCAACCGTCGTGCCGGGCGCAGGCAGCGGCCCGCCCATTTCGCGCAGCGGAATCTCGGCTTGTCCGTCCTTGATCGGGAAGCGGATGATGATGTTTTGCTCCATGCTGCGCGCCAACGGCAGGAGTACGTTGTTCAAGATACCGCTTGTCGCTTCGTCCAACCCGAGGAAGCGTGTGATCAAATCTTTGGTGTTATCAAACGACGCATCATCCCAGGTCAGCGGGACGAGGGCCTTGCCGTTCGCCCACCAATACAAGCCGTCGTTCCGGAAGAGCAACTCGACGTGTTGTAGGTTGGAATCGGTCAGCTTGCCCACAGTGACCGGATCTATCTTGAACTGATTCGGGTCTAGGCCGAAGAAGGCTAACATGCCGGGGCTAATGCCGGCGACTGTAGGGAAGCCTTCCTTGTCTACCTCTATGAAGATGCGAGGGAAGACCAATTGGAAAGGAGCGCCGCAGCCCGTTAGGATCAACGCGGCCAATACTAGGGCCGACAACGCACGCACATGCAATCTGGTTCTCATCACCCGTGCTCTCCTGTTTTGAAGGATGTCTTTTGAATTGCGAGCGTAACCTCAGGAATTGTACTGACGGTGTGCATTGAAGCAAACGCATTGGAGCTGCGGGTGCGGCAGCCTCGAAGTGCGCCGTGAGGAGATAAGGTAGCGCTGCGCGCCACGCCCCGGAAGTCTAGGCCGGTTGCAAAGCCGCCCTCAAGCTGCGGCTCCAGGCGCGCGCCCTCATTCGCCGTCGCCGCCCAGTGGGAAGCCGACGTTGAAGCCGGCATCCACGTAGTGCACCTCGCCGGTGACGCCCGCGGCCAGGTCGGAACATAGATAAGCCGCCGCGTTGCCCACATCTTCGATGGTGATATTGCGGCGCAGTAGGCTGACCTTGCTGAACTCGTTGATCAGCGTGCGCGAACCGGCGATGCCGGCGACGGCCAGCGTGCGGATCGGCCCGGCTGAGATGGCGTTGACGCGGATACGGCGCTCGTCGGCGCCTAGGTCGGCGGCCAAATAGCGGACGCTCGCTTCCAGCGCGGCCTTAGCCACGCCCATCACGTTATAGTGCGGCACGGCGCGCTGCGAGCCAATGTAGGTCATCGTCAGCAACGCCCCATTGGAGCGCATCAACGGTGCGGCGGCGCGAGCCAGCGCCGTGAACGAATACACGCTGATGTCCATCGCCGTCATGAACCCCTGGCGGGTGACGTTGAGGTATGGTCCGGTCAGGTCTTCGCGATTGGCGAAGGCGATCGAGTGAACTAGGATATCTATTTGCCCGAAGCGCGCCCGCGCCTTTTCCATCACCGTTGAAATGTCCTCGTCCTTGCTCACGTCGCATGGCTCAATCCAGTCGGCGCCGAGAGACTCGGCCAATGGGCGCACGCGCCGTTCGAGTTTCTCGCCCGCATAGCTGAAGCCCAGCGTCGCGCCTTCGCGGTGAAAGGCCTTAGCGATACCCCAAGCGATACTGTGGTCGTTAGCGACGCCGAAGATGAGCGCCGTCTTGCCGGTGAGTAGTCCCATGAGAGCGGTCTTCCTTTTTATAAGCGTTCACAAGATTGGATGAATGGTGCAGCGCAGAAGTATACGCACCTAAGCCAAGCCCAGCCAATGCAGCGGGTAAAAATACCTAGCCGACTGCGCGGTGTAACCGTAGGGTGTGAGCGCGAGGTTGACAAATGCGACGGCGCACAACAGCAGCACGCTGCGCAGCGCCGGCGGCACCTCCGGCCAACCATGCCGTATGCGCAATCGGTTCCAGCCGTGCTCGATGACCAGCAGCAGCCCTAGTCCTAGGCCCCATGCCGCGCCGAGTAGGCTCACCGAGTGCCACAGCCCACACGCCGTCATCGTCAGCAGCACGTTGCGCACCGGATGACGACGATGCCCGCCCAGCGGTTGATACACGTAATCGTTCAGCCAGCGCGTGGTCGTGATGTTCCAATTGCGCCAGAAGTCGCGCATGCGATGGATGCGCACCATCTTGAGCACCGGCGCGAAGTTCTCTGGCAGGGTGATGCCGTATAAGCTGGCCGCGCCGATGCCTAAGTCTATGAAGGCCGAAAAGCCGATGTAGTAGGCGATGGCCGAGACGATCGCCGCGGCGAAGAGTTCAAAGAACGACCGTCCATCTGGGCTGAGCAGGATCGCGTTTGGGTTGAACGTGACGAACACGACCCCCAAGAAGACGCCTTTCAACAGCGCCTGGCCGATGCGGAGGATGCCCTTGCGCAGGTGATCTCCGCTCAACCGTTCCGGCAGGTTCGTGAACTGCTCGGACCAAGCCTGGTAGCGGATGAGCGGCAGATGCACAAAAGTGGGGAAGAACAGACACCAAGCGGCATAGGTGAGCGGACGCGGCGCAACCGATTCGCGTGCCGCCGCTTCGCCCGGCCACGCGCCCGATCCGTAGTCCACGCTGAAGTGCACCATTCGCAGGAAGGTGAACGCCGCCGTGAGGCCGATGGTGGGCAGCACATACTCCGGCGTGAGCCCCGACCAGTCCAGCCAGGGCGTGAACGTGAGCAGGCCGAACAGCCCGTGCAACACGGCGTAGAGCGCGACAAGCGCGGCGACGATCCACATTCGAGGCATCCCTCGGTGGACGGCGAGATAGACAAGTGCGCAGATCGCGCCGGTGACGATCGGCAACAGCACCGGCCGTTGATAGCCCAGCAGCACGATGGCGATGCTGATGGGAATGAGCGCCTTCGACCGATGCGCGCGTGGAATCAGCCAATAGACGACCGCGCCGAGGCTAATGGCCGCCAGCGTGCGAAACGACACTATCACCTGTAGCGCGCTAGACGCATACGACCAGAGAGACTCAAAGGATGTGACGGTCACGACTGCTTAGAATTGGACAACTCATGCAACTGCCCGATCTGCGCATTCAGCCGATTGAGCTACTCATCCCGCACGAGCGCACCGACCCGCGCCGCGTCAATCCGCTGTTGGCCCGCATTCGTGATGAGGCCGTGCTGCGCAACCCTCCGATTGTCGCGCCGTTCGGGAATGGCGACAAGCAGTTCATCGTGCTCGACGGCGCCAATCGCATTGCGGCCATGCGCTTGCTGGGCGTGCCGCACGTGCTCGTCCAGGTAGTGGACTATAGCCAGGTGCAGTTGTTCGTATGGCACCATGCCATCACTCAATGCAGCGTGGAGGAGCTGCTGGCTCAGATTCGGCGCATCCCCGGCCTGCGCCTCTGCGAGGGAGATTTGACCCATGCGCGCGCCCTGCTGGCGCGGCGCGAAGCGCTGGCCTTCATCTCGTGCGATCACACTCACAGGGCCGATATTCTGTGCAGCGATGGCAGCATGCGTGAGCGCACCGAGCGGCTCAATCAATTAGTAGATGTTTACGAGGGTTGCGCGAGAGTGCAGCGCACTACCAGCGACAGTCTGAGCGAGGTGCGCCGGTCGTTCCCCGATGCCAGCGCGGTAGTAGTCTTTCCGCGCTATGAGCCGGCCGAGATCATCGAGCTGGCGCGCACCGGCGTCATGTTGCCCGCGGGCATCACGCGCCATGTGCTGCCGCTGCGCGCGCTGCGCGTCAATTACCCGATGGCGATTCTGCGCAGCGATATGTCCCTGGCGCAGAAACAAGGCCACCTCAGCGAATGGATTCACGAGTGCGTGATGAACCGGCGCGTCAGAACTTACGTCGAGCCAACAGTGCTGTTTGACGAGTAGCATCGTCGGCACACAGAGATGTCATGGAGCGAGCATGCGCTCGCGCCGACCGTCGTTGATACAATCCGCGCGTCACCGTGTCCGTGGTTCGAGATTCATTGAACGGTTTTGCCCGCTGCACCATCGCTGTGCTTCTCTCCGCGGCGCTGTCGCTCTCGAGTGCCTTTGCGCAAGCGCCACCTGCCGGAGACCCAGTCCCGTCGCCTACTCCCGATGCCGGCGAGCCGGTCCAGTCGCCTGTTGAGCTGCCCACAGCAGTAATCGAAGTAGTCGCGACGCCCGAGCCGACCGATCTCCCCGTCGCCTTGCCGCGGGGCGACGACCCGCTGGTGCACTTCGTCCAAGTCGGCGAGACGCTCCACAGCCTCGCCGCGCAATCGGGGTTCTCGGTGAGCGACCTCGCCCAACGCAACAGACTCACTCATCCGCATCTCTTGCTAGTTGGGCAAAAGATTGATCTGCCGGCGCCGCCGTCGAACAACATCCAGCTGTACCGCGTATCGGCCGGCGACACGCTGGTGAGCGTCGCGGCGCAGTACGGCGTTTCGCCCTATGCCTTGCGGCGGGTCAACGATCTGCCGTGCAGCATATGCCTGCTATTCGGGCAAACGCTGCGCGTGCCCCGAGCCGGGGCGGCGAGCAACCTACCGGAGCCGTTTGAGTGGATCGAGGTCTCACCCACCTTGCCGCGCCAAGGTGAAGTGATCGTGGTGCGCGTCGCCACACGCGCACCCCTGCAACAAATCACCGGCATGTTGGCCGACCGGCCGCTGCGCTTCGCCCAGAAAGAAGGCGTATACATCGCGCTGAGCGGCGTTTCGGCGCTGCAAGAGCCGGGGATCCACCCGATCATCATCCGCGCCATCACACAAAACGGCATGGCCAGTGTCGTGCAGGGCCGATTGCAGATCGGCGCCGGAAGATTCGGCCGCGAGGTGCTCGTCCTCAGTGCCAAGCTCACGCCGCTGCTCGAGCCCCAAGTGAACCAGGAGGAGCGCGCCGAACTGGATGCGATCTTCAGCGACTTCTCGGGCACGCAGTGGTGGCAGGGTCCGCTCCAGTGGCCGATCAACAGCAAGATCGTGTCGTACTACGGCACGCGACGCAGCTTCAACCGCGGCATGCTCGACACCTTTCACAGCGGCATAGATCTGTCGGCGCGCGTCGGCACGCCGGTCAAGGCAGCCGCGCCCGGGCGCGTTGCAGCCGCCCAAGCATTCCCCATCCGCGGCAACGTCGTTATTTTGGATCACGGGCGCGGCGTGTTCACCGCGTATTGTCACCTATCGAAGTTCGAGGTCGAGCCGGGCCAGATCGTCAACGTCGGCGATGTGATCGGCTACACCGGCAACACCGGCCGCAGCCTAGGTCCGCACCTGCATTTCGAGTTAGCCGTGGGCGGCGTGACCGTCAATCCGCTCGCCTGGCTGGAGCGCGAACTGCCCTGACATGCGCCAGTCGTCACTGTTCGGCGCGACGCTGCGCGAAGCGCCTGCCGGTGCAACCCTCGCGAGCCACCGGTTGCTGCTGCGCGCCGGCTTTATCCGCTCGCTTGGGCCGGGCCTGTTCGCGCACCTGCCGCTTGGTCAACGCACCCTGGCCAACATCGTGCGCGTGTTGCGCGCGGAGTTAGGCGCAATCGGCGCGCAGGAGGTGCAGTTGCCGGTTGCATTGCCCGTCGAGCTCGCGGGCCCAAGCGCGACCGAAGCGGCGCGTTTCACCGATCGCAAGGCACGCGACCTGGTGTTGGGCACGTCCTGGGAGGCCGCAATTGCCGAGACGGTGAGGAGCGAGATCCGTTCGCAGCGCCAACTGCCGCAGTTGGTGTTTCACGTGCGGCCACAGTTTCGCGATGAACCGCGCCCGCGCGACGGCCTGCTCTACGCGCGTGAGTTCACGGCGCTGCAGGTGCTCGGGGTGACTGCCGATGAGGTCGGCTTACAGGCTTTGTATGGCGCGCTGCGCGAAGCCGGATCGCGCGCCTTCCAGCGCTGCGGTCTACCGATCGTTGTTGTCGAGGCTGACCTGCGCGATGACATGGCTCATCGCTTCTTCTATCCCATGCCGGAGGGCGAAGAAACGGTCGTCGTCTGCGATGGGTGTCGTTACGCCGCCGACCGGCGCGCGGCGACCTTCCGCAAGCCGCCGGGCGATGTTGAGCCGCCGCGCCCGATCGAGAAGGTGGCCACTCCCGATGCCAAGACCATCGAGGCACTGGCGCGCTTCCTGAACCTCCCCCGGCGCAAAACGGCAAAAGCGGTCTTCATAGTAGCGACGCGCAGCACAACCGAGGGCCGGCAAGACTATTTCGTCTTTGCCGTGATTCGCGGCGACATGGAGGTCAGCGCAGCCAAGCTGGCTGCCGCACTCGGCGCGGTCGAGCTGCGGCCGGCGACCGAAGACGAAATCCGCGCGATCGGCGCGGTGCCGGGGTATGCCTCGCCCATCGGTCTGGCCGAGGGGATTCGACGCTCGCCGATGCCGGTGCTCATCGTCGCCGATGATGCACTGGCCGCCTCCCCCAACTTAGTCGCCGGCGCAAACGAGCCGGGCTATCACCTGCTAAACACGAACTACGGGCGAGACTACACGGCGCATATCGTGGCCGACATCGCTGCCGCCGGTGAGGGCGACGCATGCCCGCGCTGCAGCGCGCCGCTGCGCCTTGTTCAGGGCATATCCGTCGGCTATATGCGCCGGTCGGACGCGCAGCGCGCCGGCGGGCTGCCAACAGCGGACGCCGCGTCGCAGCCCCTAATGATGGTCGGCGCAACCATCGGCGTGAGCAGGCTGATGGCGTGCATCGCCCAGGCGCACCACGACGACGATGGCTTGATCTGGCCGCGTGAGGTTGCGCCGTTCTCGGTGCATCTGGTAGCGCTGGCCGGTCGCGACGGCGATGCACTCGCCAAGGCCGAAATGCTCTATCGCGAGCTGCAGCAGGCAGGGATCGAGACGCTGTTCGACGATCGTCCCGAGTCGCCTGGGGTGAAGTTCGCCGATGCCGACCTGATCGGCCTGCCGTTGCGCGTCACCGTTGCGCCGAAGTCGCTGGCGGCCGGCGGCGCAGAGTTCAAGCGCCGTGACTCGGATAGGCGTGAGATCGTGCCGCTCGGCGAAGCAGTTCGGCGCGCTCAGGATGTGCTGAGCCAGATGACTTCTGGGGCAGAGGCGGATGGATGATGCGCTCGTCGGCCTAGCCGTGGCCGGCACAACGACTTCCGGGCTCTAGTAGGCGGAGTTGAATCGGCGAGCCGAACTGCTCTACGACGTGGTCTGGAATAGGGAGGCGCTCTAAGAGACGAGGCTCGACTTTTATTGCGCCATTGCCATACGACTTGCCGACGATTGCCAAGTTGGCGATGGTATCGGGGTGATTCATAATTCGCCATAGGCGGTCTAGAAACTCCGCGTCATGGCTTCTCGGATACACACACAGAAAGCCTGTTAGCGGAATAACGCCGGCAGTGTTGCGGATGAATCGGCACTTGCGCCGCCCTAGATAGGCGAATAGGAAAGGAGGAGGTGTTCGCATCTCCATGCGATACCACGGCCTGCGCTGTGCAATGAGCGGCCGTTGCGGTAACCCTATCGCTTCACCCTCGCGCAGATATCTCCTCACCGTCTCTGGGAATGATTCGATTGGATCGCCATTTAATGAGAGTAGCCAGGTGGGTCTGCCGCGCTGCGCTAGCGATGCAAGCAAAGAGTCGGTGATCTCATCGGCAGGGACGTCTTTCGTTCGTCCAATGGCTCTAACGAAATACTCACGTGGCAGACCAAGGCGATTCATGCGCTCCAGCGTCATGAAGAAGAAGTCATTCGCACCGGTTGCGATGCCGCGCATCACTTGTGCGAAATCGCCCAGTACATACTTAGGAGCGATATAGACTGGAGGAGGCGGAGTGCGTGACAGACCGGTCATGATCCCCTCGCGCACCTCTCGACGAACAGCGGACAAGTCGGCCGAGTCCACTTCACCGAATCCGGATCGCACCCATTGCGCGATAGCACTTCTTTCTGGCCGATAACATCTTGCCCAGTAGAACTCTTCTGTAGGTCTGGTTTTACGTATAAATAATACGAGCGGATTTGTATCGAGACCGGGAAAGGGTGACGCTTCGGGCACGAAGGTTAGCACAGCATCGAGGGCGAAGTTGCTCGTAATCCAAACCCAAAGATCATGAGCGAATTTGCCTTCACACGTGTCGGCAGGCACGATGAAAGCAAGTCGGCCGCCTTCCTTGAGCAGTGTCAACGCCTGAATCAGAAAATACACGTGTAAGCCGGCACGTCCATCAAGTAATTTGCCAATGATTTGCGCACTCAGCCGGCGCAGTTGTGTCTTTCTTTCGGCGCACAGACGATGATGACGGACATAGGGTGGATTCGCGACGATAGCCGGGAAGCTTTCCTTGGGAGGATCTAAGACAAAATCGCCAATCCTCACTTTCGCCAAGTCAGCCTGACTCAGGCCAGAGGCTGTTGCCTGCGCTAGAGCACGGGGATCAATCTCCATACCGCTTAGCTGTAAGCTCATTCCCCGCCTTTCGGCGACCGCTTTGGCTGCGCGAAAGAAGGCGCCCTCTCCAACAGCGGGGTCAAACAGCGTCGTGGCGTGATCGGCCAAAGCATAATCAATCATCGGCTCGGCAATCCACTCCGGTGTCCAGAATTGTCCGTATTCTCTGAGTCGCTTTCGCTCTTCCTGCGCCGATGAAATCCGGCGAGCGTTAGGACTTCTCATTCGCGTAGCTATCTAGGAGTTGCAATGTCTCTGAGCTGAGATTTATCTTGCCGCCTTCAAAGTGCACGTAGGGAAGGATGTGCCCGTTCTTGTCTTCGACGTATTTAGCTACCAGCTCAGGTTCTTGCGTAGTGTTCCCTACCTCGTATGCATGCTGATAGTAAATCCTGTAGATGGTTTTCTTTGTCGTCGCTCCGCTGGGTGCTTGAAATACTTGGCTCTCCGGCAAGATATATCCATCGCGGATCAGTTCCTGCGCCCTGTCAAGGGAGATGCCAAATGCTGCGTCATAAAAGACATGCCAGATATGCACCGGAATGCCGTTTGCATCTTGCCAAGCTTGGAGCAGCTCTCGATCCTCTTCCTTCAGGATCAGTGTCGGTGAAACAGCGCCTTTCCTTAGCCCAGGCTTACCGCCAAGTCGCTTTTGAGGCTTGAGTGCTAAGCCGTACTGAGGCATACGCTTAGCCTTCCACAAGCTATTCTCACACTCAACTGCCAATATGGCTACTTTAAGCAGCTCTCTCAGCCGCTCATCGTCCTCCGGTGTGAAAGGGAGCTCGCTCGGGCCACCAATCGTTCGTATGAGAGCATCTACTTCGCCTTGCACTGAACTTTTGAAGATCAACACGTCAGGGCGTTTGCTTCTACCAAGGCCTGCTTTGTCCAGCCGCTCGAAATAGATCTCTAAAGCTCTTATATCTTCTGGCGCGACGCTGCTCGGCCCGTATGGAACTGCGAAGAATTTCTCCGTTTCCTGAACAGCTTGGATGATGCGCCTCTCACTCCACACGCCCTGCGACCATCGCATCAAAAAGTCGCTCCCACGTAGCCGGCGAGGATTGAGCAGAAATTCATACCACTCAATGAATCCACGTTCCTGAGGGCTAAAGTCAATATCCTCAGCCCCGACGCTTAGAAGCCGCTCAAACAGGCGCATCCCTAGAGCTTCTTGAGCTTCTCATCGAGTTCGGCCATGCGGCCCTCGACGCTGTCCTTAAAGCGGGCCAGCGCCTCGGAGAACGCATCGGTCGCCTCCAGAAGCTCATCGGCCATTTGACTCGGCGACTTGAGGTTGAGCGGGTTTGCCGAGGCAGGCAAGGGGGTAAAGCCGACGAATGCACCGCCGGCATCGCGGGTCACCAAGCGCACGCTGATGATCGCGTCGCGGTTGATCGGCCCGTAGATGTGTGGGAAGCGTGGCGCTTCGACGGTCGGCCCGGTGTCACTGACGGCAACTTCAGGCGGGAGAAAGCGATCGGCCGGCGCGGACGCTGCCTCCCAGCGCACCTCACTGGTCAACCGCGACTCGTCAATTTCTAACACGACGAAATCGCCCGGTTGATCCTTGTAGAGCGCGTTGGCGACGTGCAACAACAGTGCCTCGCCCGCTGTCGCGTGGATGAAGCCCTCGCGCGTCAAGCTGGCCGCGCGATAAGGTTGATCGGCCGGCGCAGCTTCCCAGTCGGCACGAGGGGCGAGGTGCAGAATCATGCGGCGTCCTTAACCTTTTCTTCGGGGTCGAGCATGGCCGGAACGGTGGCATTCCGGCGGGCGATATAGGCCATGACGATGCTGAATGCGTAGAGTAGCAGCAGCGGCACCATGACGATGCTCATGTTGATCGGATCCGGCGTCGGCGTGATCAACGCGGCCAGCACGGCAACGACGATCACCGCCCAGCGCCAATGCCGCTTGAGCACGTTGGCGTTTATCACGTTGGCCTTGGCCAAGATAAAGATGATCAATGGCATCTCGAATGCCACGCCCATCCAGAACATCACGCCGGCAACGAAGGGGATGTATTCGTCCGGCGTCAACTCGACTCGAAAGACGCTCGGAAAGATGCCCGTGAGGAAGCCGACCGCTGCCGGCAGCATGACGAAGAACGCGAAGGTTGCGCCCAGGATGAACAGCCCGAACCCGAACGGCAGGCCAATGAGAATCCAGCGCTTCTCATGCGGCAGCAGACCGGGGAAGATGAAGGCCAGGATCTGATATAGGATGAACGGCAGCGCTAAGATCGCACCGGCGGTCACCGACACGGTAAAGACGTTGGTCAGCGGCGAGGTTGGACTGGTGACCAGCAACCTGGCCGGACCATAGGGCGCAAGCAGGATCTTCAAAATCTGCTCCGATAGGGCTAAACCGATGACCGTGCCGATGGCCAGCGCGATGACGGCCTTGAGCAGCCGGTCGCGCAGTTCGCGCACGTGCTCCATGAGGGTCATGCCCTCTTCTTCCTGAAGCTCGCTCGCGGGTTGAACGTTCTGCGCCATGCCCTCACCTCAGCCTGACTTCGATAGTAGTTATAGTAGTTATACATTACACGATCAACCCCGCCATGGGTTATCGTCGTCCAATCGGTCGGTGCGAATCGTCGCGCCGACCGAGGCCCAAGGGTTGTCATCCGGTAACTCGACGATCGCGCTCGGAGCGGATGGGGGCGGTAGAGCGATATGCGCGCCGTTCGATGTGCCGGCGCTTGGCAGCAGTGCGGTGGTCGGAGCGCTGCTTGTTGGGGTAGTCTGCGTCGTGGCGTTGGCCGATGCAGGAGTCTGTGTAGATGCCCCTGAGGGCGGAGTGGCGGCGTTCAGACCGTTCGTTGCAGGTAAGGTCGTCCCGCTCGGCGGTGCATTGAGGCTGGCCGCCCGGCCGATGTCGTCCGCGTAAGGTTGCAAGATGGCGCGGATATCCGCTGCTTCGCGGATGGCCTGTACTTCGCGGCGAATCTCGCGCGTCACTTCGTCCAGATCCTGGGCGATGGGCTGTAGCTCACCCTTGAACTCCTGGGTGAAGGCAACATAGGTCTCGCGCAAGCGACGCAAGGCCTTGCCCAGGCCGTGCGTGAACTCCGGCAGGCGCTCCGGCCCGAACACCAGGAGGATCATGATCAGGATGAGGAGCACCTCCAGTGGGCCGATGCCCAGGATTGTTCCGTTCATAGCTTCGCTGCGGCGCCTAACACGCCGTTTACAAATCGCCAGCTTGTCTCACTGCCGAACTCCTTCGCGATGTTCACTGCTTCGTTGATGGCTACCTTGAGCGGCACTTCGCCGCAGCGCATCTCATAGAGCGCGATGCGCAGGATGTTGCGGTCAATGGCCGAGAGCTGTTCGGCCGGGAACTCAGGAGCCAGCGTGCTGATGATCTGGTCGAGCGACGCTTTCTCGCGCACGATGCCGTTGACCAGCTCGGCAGCATATTGCCGCACTGCGGCCGGCCGCATCACCTCTGCCAAGTGGCGATTCAACACCTCATCGGCGGGATGATGCGCCGTGTCAGCCTCGTAGAGCGCTTGCAGTGCAAGCACGCGGGCGTCATGCCGTGACATCCTCGAAATACACGTCTACCGCCGATACGCGGAGTCCGATGATTTCCTGAACCGCTTGTCGCACTTCCGACTGAATGGTCCGGCCCAGTTCGACCAGCGAGACATCCTGTGCCGCGGTGAGGTGCAACGTGACGCGCACTTCGTCATTGTTAACGGCAACCTCCACCCCTCTGTAAGTGTCGCGAGGGCGCAGGGCGCGCGTGTGGTCCACCAGTCCGCGCACGCTCGGCATGGCAAGCACCGTGTTGCGCACAATGGTGCGCACCACGTCGGGCGAGATCGTCACGGAGGACTGAGCCATGGTG
Source organism: Thermoflexales bacterium (assembly GCA_025056965.1). Taxonomy (GTDB): domain Bacteria; phylum Chloroflexota; class Anaerolineae; order J036; family Brachytrichaceae; genus JAAFGM01. The sequence continues at coordinate 18,772 of JANWVF010000067.1, forward strand.
TTACTGCATAACTAGGCCGCCGTCTACGCTCAGGACTGCGCCGGTGATGAAGGCAGCCTCATCACTGGCCAAGAATGATACCGCATAGGCCACCTCTTCGGGCGTGCCGAATCGGCCCAGCGGCGTTGCTTTGAGAATGGCTTGTTTCTGTTCCTCGGTGAGCACATCAGTGAGCGCGGTCGGGATGAAACCCGGCGCCACGGCGTTCACGGTGATGTTGCGCGAGCCGAGCTCTTTGGCCAGCGACTTAGTGAAGCCGATCACGCCGGCTTTGGCCGCGGCATAGTTCGTTTGGCCGCCCTGCCCGGCCAGCCCGACCACCGAGCTGATATTGATGATGCGCCCGCTGCGCGCGCGGATCATCGGCCGGACGGCCGCCTTGCAGCAGTTGAACACGCTCTTCAAATCGGCGCTGATCACCGTGTCCCAGTCCTCTTCACTCATAGTCATGAGCAGCGTGTCGCGGGTGGTGCCGGCATTGTTCACCAGGATATCCAGCCTGCCGAACGCATCCAGCGCAGCTTTGACCAACGCAGCGGCTTCATCCAGCTTGCTCACATCGGCCTTGAAGGCGATGGCCGTGCCGCCGGACTCGGTGATGGTCTTGACGACGTCGTGCGCCGCAGTTTCGCTGGTGTTGTAGTTCACAACCACCGCTGCGCCGCGCCGAGCCAGCTCGATGGCGATAGCACGCCCGATGCCGCGCGACGCACCGGTGACGATGGCGGATTTACCTCCCAACTGTCCCATGTTGTGTTCCTCGATCGGCGGAGTCTCACGCGACGGCCTATCCAATCGCTCGCGTTTCGGCGCCTTCGACGATGCGCCGGATCAATCCGCACAGAACGTCCTTTGGGCCTAACTCAACGAAGTGCGTCACCCCCTGATCGTGCATGAAACGCACGCTCTCCACCCAGCGCACGGGCGCGGTGAGCTGGGCAGCCAGCTCGGCGCGAATATCGTCGGGATGGGTGATCGGCCTCGCCGAGGTGTTGGCTACGACCGGAACGGTGGCCGTTGCGATCGGCGTTGCTTCTACGACGCGCGCAAATGCATCGGCGACGTCGGCCATCAGGGGCGAATGCGAGGCAATGCTGACGTTGAGCATCACGACGCGCTTGGCGCCCTTGGCCTTGGCGATGGCTGCCGCAGCCGCCACAGCCGCCTTGCCGCCGGAGATGACGATTTGCCCCGGCGCGTTGTCATTAGCGACGACGACGCCCGGCGTGTGCTGCCGGGAAGCTTCTTGACATGCTGCCTCCAATGCCTCGGCATCCAAGCCAATGACCGCAGCCATGCTGCCCGGCGTGCGCTCACCGCTCTCCTTCATCAGCCGGCCGCGCTCGCGCGCCAGCTTTACACCGTCCTCGAACGTCAATGCGCCGACGGCACACAGTGCGCTCAGCTCGCCGAGGCTATGACCGGCGACGAAAGCAGGCGCTTCGATCTCGCCAGAGAGCCGCACCATCTCGTACATCGCCATGCTGTGGGTGAAGATGGCCGGCTGCGTGTTGACCGTGTCGTTTAACTCGGCTTCTGGGCCGTGCCAGCACAGGTGCGAGAGCGGGAAACCCAGCACGGCGTCGGCGCGCGCGAAGACGCCTTTGGCAATCGGGCGGTGCTGCGCTTGCTCCAGGCCCATGCCGACGAACTGTGATCCTTGGCCGGGAAAGACGTATGCGGTCGTCACGCGTTCGACTCAGTGAGGCTTACTTCTTCTCGTCTGCGTCGTCACCGATGCGAACGACCCTGCGGCCTCTGTAGTAGCCGCACGACGGACACACGATATGCGGCGGCTTCATCTCGCCGCAGTTGTCGCAAGCGATGAGTTGTACGGGAACGAGATGATGATGTGCGCGTCGCCGGTGTGTCCGGCCCCATGAAAATTTGCGCTTTGGTAGTGGACCCATGTCTCGAAACGCTCCTTCTTACACGAGGCGGCGCGTCGGGATGAATGCGCGGCTTGCCGCCCGGTTCACCTTGTGACAAGAGCGCGTCATTGTAACGCAGATCGTTCTGGTTGCGCTAGGGCAGATTCACGCTTCACGGGGCTTACGCATCACATTGGGGCATGAGTGACGAGACCCCTCTGGCTATCAAGCTGCTCGCCGAGCAGATTCAAGCTTTCGGCGTGACCTGGGCAAGCGCGACCCGCCGGGGTATGTGATCGTCCGTGCATTGTGCGATACTAAACTGAGTATGCGCACG
>JANWVF010000126.1 GCA_025056965.1 Thermoflexales bacterium
TGCCCTACCGCCCGCGCATCTCCGGCACGAGGATCAGTGATGCCAGTAGGATCAACCCGGCACACATCAGCGCGATCGCCGCGATGTCCAGCGTCTGGGTCAGTTGAAAGGCCAGGATCGGCGCAGCGATGCCGCGCACGCCGGTGAAGAAGGTGTGGATGCTCATGTATTCGGCCACGCGGTCGGCCGGCGCAAACTTGGTCACCCACAGGTTCCAGGCGATCTCGCCGCCGGCGTTGGCCGCCCCGAAGATGAACGCGCCGATGATCAAGCCGAGCGCGCCGCTGCCGGTGAAGAACGATGCGATGCCCAAGGCAAAGCCGACGTTCAGAATAATGCGCAGCAGGAAGAAGTTCATGCGGTCGAATAGACGCCCCCACAGCGGCGTGAGCAACAGCCTGGCTAGGCCGGGGATCATTACTGTGTAGAGTGCGACTTGTTGAGGATCCAGCGCTAGGCCGTATTTCGGATTGGCCAGAAACTCGACGCGCAGCGGCCACATCATTAGGTTGGCGAATCCCATCAGCATCCACGAGGCCAGCGTCCAGCGCAGCGTCCGATCAGTGCGCAACGCCTTAAGCGAGGTAAACGCGCCCAGAAATGCGCTGCGCGGAACGATCCTCACGCCGCCGGGCAGGTCGCTGCGTGGGGCAGGCCGTGCGTCGCGCAAGGCGCGCGAGGGGATGCGCGCCAAGCAGTAGGCGGCAGCGGCGAAAGCGACGGCAAAGGCGGCGAGCAGCCAGCGGAAGCGCGCGATGTCGGCGCTCAGCAGCCGCCCGCCCAGCTCGGCGAAGATGGCTGCTGCGGCGATGCGAATGACGAAGGTGCGCGAGACGTATCTGCCGCGCTCGCGCGGCGCGTAGTTGTCCTGATACACCGCCGTCAACAGCGGGATGATGGCGTTGCTGGCGCCGACGGCGATGATGGTTGCGATCACCAGCATGGTCAGCGTCGGCCAAATTGCGGCGATCAGCATTGCCAGCGCCCCGCCGGCCATCATCCAGGCAGCAGCGTGCATCATCGGCCGACCGGAGCGTTCGACCCAAGGCACCAGCCAGAGTGAGAGCAGCAAGCCGATGTTGCCGGCAGCGGCAATCAGCGACTTCGGCGTCGGGCCGGCGTCGAAGGCTTTGACGGCAATCAGCAGCAAGAAGGTGGTGCTGGCCGTCTCGATGACGCCTTGCGGGACGGCGCGTAGCCGATCGTAGTGGTAGGTGCGCCGGGTGCGCGCGAGGGGCGAGTCGGTCAATGTGCCGGTTCGTCCCCTAGGCAGTTTCTCGGACGCTCTGCGGCTCAAGCCCTAGGGACTGCGCGAGCCGGCGCGCCCGCTCGCCGAGCGTCCGAAGGCCGCCGTCCTGCTTCACATACTCGCCGATGAGTTGGCTGCCCATGCCAACCGCGACGGCGCCGGCCTTGATGTATTCCGCGGCGTTATCCAGCGAGACGCCGCCGGTGGCCACGAAGGGCACGTGGTTCAGCGGCGCGCGCACGGCCTTGAAGTAGCCCAAATCGGCCGGGAAGAGCTTGATCAGGTGCGCCCCTAGCTCGACGGCATTCATGATCTCGGTGGGCGTGTAGGCGCCGGGGATGACGCAGATGTCGCGCTCTACGCAAATCTCGACCACGCGCGGGTTCGTGTTCGGCGCCACGATGAACTGGGCGCCGGCCGCGATGGCCTCGAGCGCCTGAGACTTATTCAGCACCGTGCCCGCGCCTAGCAGGAATCGGTCGCCCAGCTCATCCCGCATTTCGTGCAGGCCGTCGAGCGCGCCGGGCGAGTTCAGCGTCACCTCCACTGCCCTGATGCCGGCCTCGGCCAGCGCACGCGCGATCGGCCGGAAGTATCCGCTGTAGTCGCCGCGCAGAATGGCAATCACGCGCCCGGCCTCGATGATGGATTTGGCTTGTTGTGCGTCCACGCGATTGAGTATATGCGCTTGTTCAGGTTGGTGAGCGCCGGAACATGGCCAGCGCCGAGACCTGTATCACTGGCAACCTATAGACAAATATGCCGAGCTACCCGGAGAGAAAGGTAGCTCGGCATCTCAGATGACTGTGGCAACTTCTATGTCAGTGCATCGGTTGCTCAACGGACGAATGCGACGTCGTCCACGTAGAACGATGCTGCACCGCTCGTTTGATCAATGATCGCCTCGATCACGATTTGGTGTTGCTGACCCCGGAAGGGTTGAATGTCAATTCGCTCTTCTACCCACTGGCCGTGAATCACCGAGGCATCACACAGCGGATAGGTGCGCAGCGCTTGACCACCGATGCGAACACGGGCGAAATCGCCGCCACAGTTAGCGCCGGCATGCACGAAGCGCCAGAATCGCAAATGTGTGGCCTGCGGTGGAATGAGCATCGGCTGTCGGATCGCATCGGTGTACCCGGGAATGCCGCCAAGCCACATGCTGCGTTGACCGCTGCGCCGCGGGTAACTGGTGACTGCTGCATAGCCACCAAGCCACCAAGCTTCGACTCGACCCTCGAAGTCCCCATCGGGGATAGGAAAGGTATTGAGGTTTGAGGGGCGCAAGCCAACTATGGGCATGAACGCGCGGCGGTTGAACAAACGTGCGCCATCTACGTAGCTGGCTTTATAGCCGATGTTAGACACGCCGTAGCCGATGCGCATGTAGCCGCCCTCGCCCCAACTTGCGCCCCAAGAGTTGCGCATGATCCATGCTTGCTGGCTGTCATCCCACCCAACTAGCACGACGCCATGGTTAACAGCATTCTTAGAAGGCGCTTCGTTTGTCCTAAACACACCACCCCGATAGTGCATGAAGGCAGGTCCGGCCCAGACTGCGACGGAGATCGGCCCATAACGCAGAATCGCCTGCTTAAGCTGATTGACCGATGGAACACTAAAAGGATTAACAGGATCAACATATCTCCAAGCTTTCGCTTGCCAGAAGTGCGGGTACGGGCTTCTGCACGGCACGTCGGCGGCCTGGTATGGGAAGAATCGCTCGCCTACCGGCCCGGCCATAGGTTCGCCCACAATCGGTAAATTGGTGTGGTAATCGTGTCCCCACCATCCACCATCGCATCCCCATCCGCGACGGTTACAGGACACTAGAAACTGCTCAGAAAAGTTCAGCATGTTCGGACTGATGTCGGGACGCGCAATCAGCACGGCAGACTCCATCGCACCCACTGTCGCGAATGCCCAGCAGCTCCCGCACATTCGCTGGTCACGGATCGGTGTGCATTTGCCCTGGCTGCACCAGTTGAAATATGGCGGCAGGTTATGAATCATCTGCGCGTCGGCGGATGGATCAAGCGCTCCATCTTGCTCAGGCAATGTCACGACCTTTCCTGTCAGCGCCGACCGAGGACTCTCGGGCAGCGGATCGGGAATCGGCAAGCTTGCAGCAGCAGCGATCTGCGCCAAAGCAACCTTGTCAGCTTCAGTAGCGAGCACGCGCACCTGCTGTTCTGTGGCCTGAGTAGGCAGCCATGGTCGGCGA
>JANWVF010000158.1 GCA_025056965.1 Thermoflexales bacterium
TAGGCCAAAGTGCGTTGCAACACCTCGGCAGCGCTGCGGCTGCCCACGCGCTGCACGGCAGCCAGCTCCTGTATCAGGCGCAGCCAGCGGCCGGCGCGCAGCATCTGCGAGAGATACACGTCGAACGGCAAGTAGCCCCCCCATAACTCATCCGCCCCTTGACCGTCCAGCGTCACGGTGATGCCGCACTCGCGGGCCAGGCGCATTACACACCACTGCGCATACATGGACGTGGTAATCGGCGGCTCATCGTGATGCCAAATGAAGCGCTCCAGGTCGGCTTGCAGCGTCTCAGCCGTCGGGAAGGTGCAGTGCCAGGCAGCGCCGGTTTGTTCGATCACCAACCGCGCGAAGTGCCGCTCGTCGCTGGCGTCATTTTCATAAGCAGCAGTGAAAGTTTTCTGTTGTGCGCCGATCTGCGTGCGCGACATATGATGCTCGCTATACATCAGTCGGTTGATCAACGCCACGATAGCCGACGAGTCCAGCCCGCCGGAGAGGCAGGTGCCAATCGGCACGTCGCTGCGCAGGCGCAAGCGCACAGCATCGGTGAGTAGCTCCAGCACGCGCTCGGCTGCTGTTGGCTCCGGCCTGGGCGGGCCAAGCTCCGGATTGACCGGCAACGACCAGAACCGTCGCACCGAGACGCCTTCGCCCGTCACGATCAAGGTGTGACCCGCAGGCAGTTGCCGAATCTCGGCAAATAGGGTCTCGTCCAACCGGCTGGCTTCATAGCCGGCCAGAAAATCTTCCAGCAGCGGCACGTTGAGATGCGGCTCGACCAGTCCGGCGCCCCATAGCGCTTTGGGCTCTGAGGCGAAAGCGAATCGTCCAGGCATGTGAACGTAGTAAAACGGCTTGACGCCAAAGCGATCGCGGCTGCAGAATAGCTGTCGCTGCTTCGCGTCCCAGATGGCAAACGCCCACATGCCGTTGAAGCGCTCTACGCACGCTTCACCCCATTCGGAATACGCTGCAAGCAATACTTCTGTGTCGCCTGTGCTGTGGAAGACGTGACCTAACTCGCGCAACGTCTCACGTAGCTCGACATAGTTGTAGATTTCGCCGTTGAACACGATGGTCAGCAACCCATCTCGGCTAACCATCGGCGTGTGCCCAGCCGGCGTAAGGTCGAGGATGGCCAACCGGCGTTCGGCTAACCCCAAGTTGGCCGGCGGCGCTTCCGCGGTGCGGACGTCGGGCAAGTCTAGAGCCGCAGGGCTATCCGGTCCTTTCAGATGCAGCGCATAGCCAGAGCATGTGTCGAACAGCGCGTAGCCTTCATCGTCCGGCCCACGATGGCGCAATAAATCCGCCATGCGTCGCAGTTGCTGCAAGTCAATCGGTGCACCGTCTAGGCGATAAATGCCTGCAATGCCGCACATAGCTCACGACCGTCCGCCGAACACGGCTTCCAGTTCCTCCTTCAGGAGTTGGCGACGATGCGCCAGCGTGAAATGGTTCAGCACACGCCGGCGGGCGACCTCACCCAGCTCGGGCCTGGACAAAGCTTCAGCGATGCCGCGCGCTAGAGCCGGCGGATCATTGAACGGCACGATGATGCCGGCCTCCCCGACCGTCTCCGGCAGAGCATAGCGATCTGCCACCACCGGCACGCACCCACAAGCCATGCCCTCGGCCAATGAGACGCCGAATCCCTCGTGCGCCGAGGCCTGCACATAGACGCGCGCGCGTTGATAGGCACAGGCACACTCCTCAGCGGAATAGCGGCGCATAGTGAACTGCACATTCGGCGCAGCGATTTGCCGTAGATAGTTCGCCGTGTCATCCACGAACCCACCGATGACAACAAATTCGACATCTGGCAGATATTCGGCGGCGCGCACAAACGGCTCGATGCCTTTCTGCAACAGCGCGTCCCGCGAAATCGCATAGCAGGCAGTGACCACCTGCCGTGCGCGAGGCCGGTCATCGGGCCGGAATAGATCGGCGTCCACTGCTAGGTAAGCCGTGCGCATGCGACGCGGCCGGCCATAGCGCAGCACTTCCTGCCCTGACGTATTGGAGAACGGCAGCGCCAAATCCGTTAGTCGCATGACCAGCGCAAACAG
>JANWVF010000163.1 GCA_025056965.1 Thermoflexales bacterium
CGCGCGTCACGTCCAGTTCGACGAGCCGGCCTTCTGGACCATGCCCGGCGGCATGCCCGAGTTCGTGAAGATGTTCAACGCCTGCGTCGAGGGCGTCAACGCCACGATCGGCATACACCTGTGCTTCGGCAACTTCCGCGGGCGCCCGGCTACCTCCGACCGCACCTACAAGCACATCGCGCCTTATCTCGAACAGATGAACGTGGACGTGGTGCACATGGAGTTCGCCAATCGCTGTATGTGCGAGGCCGATCTATGGGCCAAGTATGGCGGCGACAAGATCCTCTGCGCCGGCGTCGTTGATGTGAAGGGCCGTTCCTTGGAGACGCCGGAGCTGGTCGCCGAGCGCATCCGGCTGCTGCTGCGCTACGTCAAGCCCGAGAAGCTCTGGGTTTCGTCCGACTGCGGCTTTAGCCAGACGGCGCGCTGGTTGGCCGTTGAGAAGATGAAGGCGATGGTCAAGGGCGCGGCCATCGTGCGCAAAGAGCTAACCGGACAAAGCTGAATCGGCCTTCTGTGACGACTGAGGGACTATGTTGAAACTCGAATACAACGCTAAGCTCGGCCGCGTCATCCGCATGGACGACATTGACACCATCGGGCGTTCCACCTACGCCATGTTGGAGGATGCGTTCACCGCCGGGCGCACTGAGGAAGCGCTGGCTTTATCGGATTACTACCTCAAAGAGCTGCGCATCATGCACGACATCCTGATGACCTGGGCGCAGGACATCATCCGATTCATGATCGTGCGCGATGCCAACGCCGCGCAGCCGACGGCCCAGGCGCTCTCCGCCGCGATCTGCAAGGCCTGGCGCGATTTCGAGTTCGGCGTCGCGCCCTTGCGAAGATTGCAAGCGGCGATTCGCGAAGGCGACATCGGGCGCGCTTCGGACGCGCTGGAACGCCTGTGGCTGGAGTTCAAGATTCCGCACGATGTGCTCGTGGCCTGGATCAACGAAATGCTGAACTATCTGTCCAAGACTACCGAGCAGCACGTGCTCGATTCGATCTTGGAGACGCACCAGAGCATTTGGGGCGACCGCTACGCCACGTGGGATCAGATGACGCCGTGGGAGAAGGTCGCGCTGACGGTCGAGGGCATGCGCGGCCATCTCAGCGGCGCCTCGCGCAAGGGCGACGTGATCGTGCGCGAGGAAGACGATCGCTTCGTCATCGCCTTTGATCCTTGCGGCACGGGCGGCGTGCTGCGCCGTGGCGATCCGGAGACCGGCCGTCCGGCCTACCGCACCGACGGCGTCAACCGCGAAGCGCACGATTGGACGTGGGGCAAAGTCGGCGTGCATTGGTACTGTAGCCATTGCGCGATCGCTATGGAATGGCTGCCCGGCCGCCGACGCGGCCATCCGCTGCGCCCGCTCGATCACACCCTCGATCATCAGGCGCCGTGCGTCTGGTACATCTACAAGGACGAAAGCCAGACGCGCGCCTATCACTACCCTCGCACGGGTCTGACCAAGCCGACGTGAAGCACATATCTGCCGGCTTAAGAGTTTCTCTCAAAAGGAGACTGCAATGAAAATAGATACCCATCAGCACTTTTGGAACCTGGCCAAGGTCGAGTATGCGTGGCTAGTGCCGGCCTACGGGCCGATCTACGCCAACTTCGCGCCGCAAGACCTAGAGCCCCAATTGAAAGCCGCCGGGATTGATCGCACGGTGCTCGTGCAAAGCGCCAACAACAACGAGGACACCGTCTCCATGCTCACCCAGGCCGAATGCTACGATTGGATCGGCGCGGTGGTGGGCTGGGTGCCGCTCTACGACCACGCCGAGGCGGCCAAGCTCCTCGACCGCTACGCCAAGCATCCCAAGTGGCGGGGGGTGCGCCACCTCAACCATGAAGAGCCGGATCCGGATTGGCTGGTTCGCCCCGACGTGTTGCAGGGCCTGAAGCTGTTGGAAGAGCGCGACATGACGTTCGACGTCGTCGCCATCTTCCCCAAGCACATCGGCCATGTGCCTACCCTGGCCGAACATGCCCCAAAGCTGAAGATCATCATTGATCATCTGGCCAAGCCGCCCATCAAGGAGAAGAAGATAGACGAATGGCGCGCGGCCATGGCGCGTTGCGCCCAGTATCCCAATGTCTACGCCAAGATCTCCGGCCTGAACACCGCCGCCGATTGGAACAACTGGTCGGCAGCCGACTTGAAGCCCTACATTGACGCGGCGATCGAGCTGTTCGGCGCCGATCGCTGCATGTTTGGCAGCGATTGGCCCGTGGCGATCCTGGCCGGCGATTACGCCAAAGTCTGGCGCGAGACGAACGAAGCCCTCAAAGGGCGCAGTCAGGCCGAAATTGACGCCGTGCTGGGCGGCACCGCTCAGAAAGTCTATCGGATCAGCTAGCTCTCACGACTTAAGGAGTCCCCATGAAACGCTTCGGACAAGTCATCGGCATTAAGCCGGATCGCATCGAGGTTTATAAGCAGTTGCACGCTGCGGTCTGGCCGGCCGTGCTGAGCAAGATCAGAGAGTGCAACATTCGCAATTACTCCATCTACCTATACGACAACCTGCTCTTCGCCTACTTCGAGTATGTCGGCGACGACTTCGAGGCCGACATGGCCAAGATGGCCGCTGACCCGATGACGCAAGAGTGGTGGGCGATTTGCATGCCGATGCAAGTGCCCGTCGAGGGGCGCAAGCCCGGCGAACACTGGCACACGATGGAGGAGGTGTTCCATACCGACTAACTGCGCCCTCGCTGGTTGTTAGGTTCCGCTGCGGGCGCTCGCCCGCGCGCGATTCCGTTTTAAGAATAGGAGGTTTTGAGACATGTTCAGACACAAATCGCTCGTCCTGTTGATCGCTGCCGGCATCGTGCTTGCCGCATGTGCGGCACCGCCGGCCCCCGCCCCTCAAGCCCCGCAGCAGCCGGCTGCTGAGCCGACTCAGGCTGCACCTGCGCCTGCCCAGCCCGCCGGCGATGAACCGGCGGTCGCCGGTGTGGATCGCCGCTTCGACGGCGTCACCTTGCGTGCTGCGTTCATCGGCGGCGGCCAGTACGAGAAGATGTACGAGTCCATCAAGGACTGGGAGGCGGCCACCGGCGCGAAAGTCGAAATCGTGTACAAGGGCGATGGCTTTGAGATTGACAAGAAGCTGAAGACCGACTTCGCCGCCGGCACCGGCGATTACGACGTGGTCTGGAATCACACCTCGTTCTTCTCGCAATACATCCCGTTCCTGGAGCCGTTGGAGAAATACTTCACCCAAGAGGAGCTGAAGGACTTCTCGCAGGCCATCCTCAAGAGCGCCACGCGCGACGGCCACCTGTGGCTCATCCCGCGCCATGCCGACATCAGCGTCGTCCACTATCGCACCGACCTATACAACAACGAGCAGTACAAGGCCGAATTCAAGGCCAAGTATGGCTATGACCTGGCGCCGCCGGAGACTTGGAAGCAATTCTTCGACCACGCCGAGTTCTTCACCGGCAAGGAGCCCGGCCTGTTTGGCACGAACTTCGCCGGCAAGGAGGAGGCGCTCAGCGGTCGCTTCTACGAGATCCTGGTGGCGAACGGCGGCAAGATGCTTGATGAGAACTTCAAGCCCGCCTTCAATAGCGAAGCTGGCGTGAAGACCGCGCAGTTCTTCCGCGAGCTCTATGCGCGCAAGCTGGTGCCGGCCGACATGACCAGCCTGTTGTGGGACGGCGTGGCCAACAACTTCTGCCAGGGCAACATCGCCGTACACAACGAATGGTTCGGCTGGTATTCATACTTCCAGGATCCGAAGAGCTGCAAGGTGGCCGGCAAGTTCGACTTGATCCGCCAGCCGGTGGGCGAAGCCGGCATCCGCAGCGGTTGGGCCGGCGCGCATGCCTTCAGCATCCCGGCCAGCAGCAAGAACAAGGAAGCCGCTGCGGCGCTGATCAAGTTCCTGACCTCGGAGAAGATCATGTACGAGGAAGCTAAGCTCGGCTTCCTGCCTGTTCGCGACACCGTCTGGGCGCGCATCATCGCCGACGCCGCCAAGAGCGACAATCCTTTGGACAAGAAGCGGCTGGAGATCGCCCAAATAGCCATCGCCAACGACTTCTTCGCGCCACCGTTGATCGCCGAGTGGATTCCGCTGACCAACATCCTGACGCCCAAACTGCAGGCCATCATGCTGGGCGATATTGACGCCAAGCAGGGCTTGGACGAAGCAGCAGCCGAGGTGGAGAAGATGCTAGCCGAGGCCGGCTATTACAATAAGTAGCCTGTGATTGGCTCGAATCGGCTTGTTCCTCAGCTCCGGGGCCGTCGCTGCGCCCCGGAGCTGAGGCCGATCTAACAGCATGGCCCAACTTACGCAGGCATCGGTGTTTGAACGGCGTTTCACGTCGGCGCGGCGTTCCGGCACGTCTGGATTCGTCATCGCCATGTTGGCGCCGTCGCTGGCCATCATCGCCTTTGTCGTCGTCTTCCCGCTGGTCTACTCGTTCTACCTGTCCTTCACTTCATACACGCTGCTCAGGCCGATCCCGGCCTGGAACAACTTCGCCAATTACCAGCGCTTGCTGCAAGACCCCATCTTCGGCCAAGCGTTCCTCAACACGCTGCTGTTCATGTTCGTCACGGTCAACGCGGCCTTTCTGATGGGGTTGTTCCTCTCTCAGGCCCTGGCGCGCACGATCCGCGGCCAATCGCTGCTGCGCACCCTGCTGATGGTGCCGATGATGTTCGCGCCGGTGATGGTGGGCTTCCAGTTCCGCTGGTTCTTCAACGATCAGGTTGGCCTGGTGAACAACGTGTTGACGTCGCTGGGCCTGCTCAACGGCTCGATCCCCTGGTTGGTGGACCGCTGGCTAGCGATGTTCTCCATCGGCGTGGCGACGGTGTGGATGAACACCCCGGTCGTGGCCATCATCCTGCTGGCCGGCACGCTGTCCATCTCGCCAGAACTCTACGAGGCAGCCGATGTGGATGGCGCGAACAGTTGGCAGAAATTCCGCATGATCACCTATCCGTTGCTCGGACCATTCATCACTATCGCGCTGACCATCCTTTCGCTGGACGTTGCCCGCGGCTACGACATCGTCTCGATCATGACGGGCGGCGGGCCGGCCCACCGCACCGAGCTGCTGTGGACCTACGTGCCGCGCGTGGCGATCCAAGAATCTAAGTTCGGCCTGGGCGCGGCCATGTCGTTCGTGACGGTCATCGTCACCGTCGCATTTACCTTGTATTTATTCCGCCAGTTGCTGAAGTCGAGGATTCTGTAATGCGCCGTTCACCTCGCCGTCGTTTGTCGAGCGCGCTGCTCGACGTCTTAGTCTGGCTCATTCTCATCGTCATGCTCGTGCCGGCCTTCTGGCTGGTGTTCACCTCGGTGCGCAATCCGGTGGAGGTCAACGCCAAGCCACCGGTGTGGATTCCGCGCGAGCTGACCCTAGAGGGCTTTATGCCGCTCTTCGGCCGGGCCACTCAAATGACCGGCGCCATTCCGTTTGACCGCTACTTCTTGAACTCGACGATCGTCGCCCTGGTGAGCACGGCGATCGCGGTGGCGCTCGGCACGATGGCCGGCTACGTATTTGCGCGTTACCGCTTTCGAGGCAAGAACGCCCTCTTTCTGGCGATCATGCTTTCGCGCGCCGTGCCGGGCATCGCGCTCAGCCTGCCGCTGTTCTTGTTGTTCGCGCGCATCAGCCAGGCCGGCCCGCTGAAGCTAATTGACACCCAGCTCGGCCTTATCATCGTCTACGTCACGGTCAACGTGCCTTTCACGATCTGGTTGATGGACGGCTTCTTCCGCGAAATTCCACCTGAATTGAGCGAAGCCGCACAGCTCGATGGCTGCACCGAATGGCAAACCTTCACGCTCATCAACCTGCCCCTAGCGTTGCCGGGGCTGGCCGCCAGCGCAATCTTTGCCTTCTTGGCGGCCTGGAACGAATTTCAGATCGCCAGCGTGCTGACGCGCACGGTCAACTCTAAAACTGCGCCGGTAGGGCTGTTCGACTTCACCGGCCAATTTACGATTGACTGGCGCGGTATGGCCGCTATGTCAACCGTTATGATGATCCCGGCCATCGCGTTCGTGCTGATCGTTCAGCGCAACCTCGTGCGGGGGCTGACGTTTGGCGCAGTCAAATAAGCCAGAGCCCTCGCGCATCAAGCCCGAGTTCATCGAACAACGCAATCGCGAGTTCCGCGCCGGATGCCATCTCACATCACCGACTCCATCTTTCTCAAAGACCTATACGGCACCGATGACATGCGCGCCGTCTTCAGCGACGAGGCCTTGCTGCAGCGCTGGCTGGACGTGGAGGCGGCGTTGGCGCTGGCCGAGGCCGAGATCGGCGTGATCCCATACCAAGCCGCCCAGGAGATCGCCCGCAAAGCCAAGGCCGAGCTGATTGACGCGGCCCAGATGAAGCGCGAGATTGATCACACGCTTCATCCCATCGTGCCGCTGATCCGTGCGCTCAAGTCTATCTGCGACGGCGACGCCGGGGAATACATCCACTGGGGTGCGACCACCCAAGACATCATGGACACGGCTCTCGTGCTCCAGCTCAAGGATGCAATCGCGATCTTCGAGCGACGGCTGAGCCACCTCGAAGCAACGCTGACCAACCTAGCGCAGCGGCATCGCGAGACCATCATGCCGGGTCGCACGCATGGCCAGCACGCCCTGCCCATCACCTTCGGCTTCAAGGTGGCAATTTGGCTGGACGAGTTTCGCCGCCATGCCGCCCGCCTGCGCGAGTGCAAACCGCGCGTGCTCGTCGGCCAGTTCGGCGGCGCAGTCGGCACGCTGGCCGGCGTCGGCGAGCACGGCTTCGAGATTCGCCGCCGCATGATGGCGCACCTCGGCCTAGGCGTGCCGACGATCAGTTGGCACGTGGCTCATGATCGCTTCACCGAGTTCGCCACCGTTGTTGCGATGCTGGCCGGCACGTGCGGCAAGATCGCCCGCGAGGTCATCGCACTACAAAAGAGCGAGGTGATGGAGCTGGAGGAGCCGTGGACCGAAGGCAAGGTCGGCAGCAGCACCATGCCGCACAAGCGCAACCCGATGCTATGCGAGGCGATCGTCGCCTTGGCCCGCCTATGCTTCGACCGCGCCCGCGCCTCGTTCGACGGCCTAATTCAGGAGCACGAGCGCGACTGGGCCGTTAATCACATGGAATGGGCCTATTTGCCGGAGCTGTGTATCATGGCCGACGGCGCGCTCGCCCTCACCTCACGTGTGCTCGACGGCCTGCATGTGTATCCGGAGCGCATGCGCGCCAACGTAGACGCCCTCGACGGCTTGATCGTTTCAGAAGCCATCATGTTCGCGCTGGGGCAGGCTGTGGGGCGGCAGACGGCTCACGACATCGTCTACGCCTGTGCGATGCGCGCCGTTGAGACGAAGCGCGCGTTTCGCGAGGTGCTGGCCGAAGAGCCGCTCGTGCGCGCGCACTTATCCGCGGACGATCTCAATCGCTTGCTCGATCCCACCCGTTATCTTGGCCTGGCGCGCGAGATGGTGGATCATGTGTGCCGCGCAGGCGTCGCGCAATCCTAACGCGACGCCACGCGGATCACTTGGCGCACTTCGCGCACCACGGTCTCGATCGGCGCGCTTATCCCATAGGCAAACCGCCAGCGTCCCTGCGCGTCAATCACGTAGGTGTCTGCGGTGTGGTCCACGGTGTAGGTGCGCGAGTTGCCGGTGCGATTCGATCGAAAGTGTGCCCCGTATTCCAATGCGACGAGTCGCACCTGGCTCTCCGCTCCCGTTAGGCCGATGAAGTCTGGATCGAAGAGGCGCACATGACGGCGCAGCACAGCCGGCGTGTCGCGCGTCCCGTCTACGCTGATGAACACGAACGCCACTTGCTTGGCGTCTTCGCCGAGCGACGCTTTTAGTTTGCGCATGCGACTCAGCGCCATTGGGCAGATGTCGGGGCAATGCGTGTATCCGAAGAAGAGCAACACCGTCTTGCCGCGCAGATCGCTCAACCGCGTGACGCCGCCGGCGTCGTTCGTGAGGGCGAAGTCGGGCATCGGTCGTGGTGGGGTCAGATAGGCTATCGCCTTCAGGGGCTGGACGGCTGCTCGATTGGCCGCGCCGAAAACGTAGCCGCTGCCGGCGGCAACCAGCGTGCTGAGCAGCGTCACGCCGGCGATGACCACGCGCAGGCGGGTCGCCGGCTGAAGGAGCAGTGCGCTCGCCAGGATCGCGCTCAGCGCGCCCGCGATCAGGATGAGCGGGGCAATCATGGTGTCGGCCAATGGTTGGCCACAGATGAACGCCCAGAACGCAGCCGGCGCTTCGGCCAGCAGGGCGACGTCTTGCAAATAGGCCGCGCCGAGAAAGGACGCCACTACGCCAAAGCCGATGAGCACCGACGCAACGGTAAGCAAAGCCAACGAGGCCGACGGGTGGCGATTCGCCACCGGGGGAATGCTACTGATCGAAGCCATCGCAGATCCAGTTTGCCATGCAGAACTACACAACAGGCCGGAGCCTGCGCCCTGACCGGGTGACAGGCTCCGGCCATACACAACGCTCGCCGCTCGCTAGGGCATCGGTGCGCTGGTGGTCGGCATGTAGCGGAGGATGTTCCAGCCTTCTTGGAAGTCCAGTACTTCGGTCATCACCGGGCCGTAGGCGATCAGCAGCAGGATGCCCAGCATCCCCAGCCAGATGCCCCATCGCTCGAACCACAGCGGCGACGTGCGGTCGCCGCTCACCGTCTCGATGGGCACTTCGGCTTCGGGCATCGGCTGCCGTGAGAAGAACAGCGTGCCGATGATGTTGACGTAGAGCAGAATCGAGCTGACCAGCAGGATGACGCCGGAGACCGCCGTGACGTCCAGCCAGAATGCGCCGGCCGGGCTTAGGTAGGGCGACTGGCTGGTGAGCGCGCGGCGCGGCACACCTTGCAGGCCGGCCTCGCCCATGGCCAAGCCGAACAGCATCATCCCGATCAGCCAGGTGAATACCTGGGCCAGCGCGATCTTCTTGCTGAACAGCGCGCGCCCTCGGATGGCCGGCAGCAGCCAGTACATGATGCCTAGATAGGTAAGCGTCACCGCGCCGCCCAGCGTCTGATGAAAGTGTGCCGGCACCCAAGAAGTGTTGTGGATCGTCGCGTTGAGCTGGGCCGAGGCGTTGATCAGCCCGCTGAACCCGCCGGCGATGAAGAGCAGCATGCCGGAGAGCTGCGCGGCCACGACCGGATCGTTCCACTTCTGCTTGAAAGGCCAGTCGAACAGCGTCTTCGCTCCGCGATTGCGCGCCGCATTCTCCAGCGCCGCGCCGACGTTGAACGCGGTCATGAAGCTGGGGATGCTGACGATCAGCGTCAACAGAGTCTGTATGCCTTTTGATGATGCGCTGATGCCCGGATCGCTGAACTGGTGGTGCACACCGACCGGCACGGAGAACACCAAGAACAAGATGAAAGCCACCCGCGCCAACGGCTCGCTAAACAACCTGCCGCCGGCCTGGCGCGGCAGCATGGTGTACCACGACACGTAAGCCGGAATGAGCCAGAAATACACCAGCGGGTGGCCGAAGAACCAGAACAGCGTGCGCGCCAATTGCGGGTCGGTCACCTTCAAGATGCCCAGCGAGGCTGGGAGCAACATGAACACGATCTCGACCGCCACGCCGATCGTCGCAATGCACCAGACGATGAAATTCACGACGAGGGCGAACACCGCCAGAGGCACGCGCTCGTTGGGATGCTCGCGCTTCCAGTCGCGGTAGGTCAAGAAGATGTTCGCCGACGCTAGCCAAGACCCCAGCGCCAGTAGCACGAGTCCGATGTAAAACAGGGCCGGCGCGATCATCGGCGGGTAGAAGGTGTACAGCACCGCCGACTGTTGCGGCATGGTCAGCAAGACGAACAACATCATGACCAGGCCGATCGCCATCGAGGCGAACGCCGCCCAGCCCATCACTACAGACTTGATCGGCCGCTGCAGCGAACGCTCCATGACGAAGTAGCTAAAGCCGATGATGAAGAACGTGGTGAAGAATAGCGCGTTCATCACCCCGTGCGCCGTCACCGCCTGATAGTAGAACGTGAAGACCGGGATGGTCGGGAAGTACTGCACGAACGTCGGCGACCGATGGAACGTCTGAAACGGCCCCATGAAGATGCCGAACATCAACGAAACGAGCGCCGCGATGATGTGCGCGCCGATCATCAGGCGCTCACGCTTCACCAGCTTCAGCGTGGTCGGCGTCGCAGGCGCTTCTAGGGTTTGGGGGAAGGTCACACTGGCCATGAAAACCTCACTTGCCTCTCACTTCACCTTGTCTTTCACTCCACGATAATGGTGCCGTACATCACTTGATGGCCGGCGCCGCAGTAATGGTTGCAGATAATGTGATAGGTGCCCGGACGATTGAAGTTCGCCGTGGCGCGCGCGACCTGGCCGGGCACTAACTCCAGGTTCAGCGTGTGATCTTCGATCTGAAAGCCATGCATCACGTCCTTGCTGGTGACGTAGAAGGTCACCTGTGAGCCGCGCGGGAAGCGCAGCACAGCCGGATTGCCCGCCTCTGGGCCGGCATCGAACGCCCACGATCTGGCGACGATCACCGCCTCGTAGCGGTTATCGGCAATCTTGCGCACGCCCGGATTAGCGAAGATCGTTTGATCCAGCCGTTGTGGGTCTATGCGCTCAACCGGCGCAGGCAGTCGGATGCCGAACACCGTAACCGCGATGATGGTCGCTGCCGCAAACGCGCCCAGTGTGATCCCAACGGCGATGAGCCAGTAACGCTCGAACTTGTTGATTTCCATAGTTGAGCCTTCTCCCGGTGGACTAGCCACCCGCTCCACGCGCAATCACGGTGAGGAACCAGAGATACGCCCAGTACAGGCCGTATCCGAGCAACATGAGAAAGACGAAGAGGATGATGCCGCGCGGCTGGAAGCCGGAATGCTCGCCGTCCGGCTCGGCAGAGGAGGGGGAATTGAACGACTTCTCTTCCATAAGTCTCACATCCCTGCGTGTTGAATTCATCGCCGCAGGATATGAGGAGAGGATTCAAATTACACTGCGCCGCCGGACGGTTGCCAACTGGTCACCCGGCTAGTTTTGGGATGGGCCAATGCGCAGCAGTATTGGCTGCGACGCCCGCGGCGCGATGACGACAGCCCGGTCGAAGCTGCCCGGACACAGCGCAGCCGCGATACGCGATGAAGCCGGGTGCGGCTCATCCGCGTCATACTGGGTCAACACGACCACCTTGCGCGCGCTCGGCGGCACGCCCTTCAATCCGCCCTGCGGATGCGACAGAAGCGCGGTGAATAGCGTCGGTGTGATGGTGCTGCCGGTCGCCGTCTGCGTCAGCCGCGCGACGCGCTCCACCCGATGCGCAACTCGCTCGTCGAGCGGCTGGCCGATGACGTCGAGGTTGGCCACGACGCAGACGACGTCCGCACAATTCGGAATTACCGGCTCGTCATCCCCGGGCGCTTTGATGCGCAGCCCGCGCGCCCCATCCGCCTCTACCAAGATCGAGATCCGCAAGGCCTGCGCTTGAGTTTTTAAAGCGCAAATCGCTTCCGGCGCGAAGCCGGCCAGTTTGGTCTGCACGGTGGGCATGCCCGCCTCGCCGACGGGCGTCGAATCCGGCACACCGGCGACCGCCGAGGCGATGCATGCGCTGCGCCATGCGGATGCGGCATTCAGGGTGAGCGCGAAGCCCGTCAGCGGCCCGATGTGTAGCCGGTCGAATGCCCCCATCGCCGGTTGTCGGATCTTCGTGGTGGTCGTGAAGATCACGCGCTCACCCCGTCCTACGAGCGCCTGCGTAAGCTGCCAGCACAGCGTGGTCTTGCCCCCGGCGCCGACGACAGCGACGCAGTCTCCGGGGCGAATGCCCAACGCACTCAGCAGCTCCATGGCGGTCGCTCACGCTTCGCCGGGGAAGGCTTCTTCCTCATCATCGTTTGCCTCGCAGGCGCCAATGGGCAGGTGATAGGGTTTGACGACGGCGCGCGCAAAAATCAGAAAGCCGGTGTGGGCGATCATGCGGTCTTGCGGGCGCAGGCGGTCGGCCACCGGTTTGTAGCGCCGGATCAGGATTTCTTCTACGTCAATCAGCCCGAAAGCAGCGCGCTCCAGCGCGCGCAGCAAGTTGACCACCTGATTGGTAGTCGGCACCAGCGCGCCGAAGAAGCCGCCATCTTTAAGCACCTCGCGCGCCTGTGAGACGCAGGTCTCCGGCTCGGGCATATCCAGGAAGACGGCATCCACCTTACCCTCTACCTTGAAGCCTTGCGTGCTATCGCCGTGAATGAACGTGACATACTGCTCCAAGCCGACGCGCTCCATATTGCGCCGTGCCAGGGCGATGAAATCCTCACGGATCTCTTGCGAGTAGACATGTCCGGTGGGCATGACGGCGGTGGCCAATGCCAGGGTCAATCCGCCGCTGCCGCAACCGCTCTCCAGGACGCGCGCGCCCGGCTTAGCGTTTATGCGCATCAAGATGTAAGCGCTGTCTTTTGGGAAGATGACCTGCGAGTTGCGCTTGATGTGCGTGATCAAGTCGGCAGTGCTGGGCTGGACGACGAGGTAAGGATGACCGAGCGAAGAAGGGATGATGCTGCCCCAGGGCTGGCCGATGATGGCATCGTAGGCGATGAAGCCATGATGCGTCTCGAATCTCTGACCGCTGCGCACGCGCACCAGGTGTGCCTTGTTGCGCGTATCCACCAGCAAGGCGAGGTCTTGATCTTGAACGACGCTCACGATGTTCCGGAATTCTATTGCACGCTACAATTTCGGCCTGTGGCTGAATCGAGTCTGGTCCCGAGTATCTCCCAGCGCCGTTTAGTTACCGTCGCGCTGGCAGCTGCCCTGGGGCTGGCGGCGTGTGGCGCACCGGAGTCAACGCCTGCGCCCACGCTGCGGATCGTCGAGCCCGCTCAGGGCGCGCGCCTGACGGTGAATGTCGAGACCCCGCTGCGCATCGAATATAGCGGCTCCGTCTCCGTTCAAGTTCATATCTGGGTCAACGGCCAACGCATGACGACCCTGCCGATGCAGCCCGGCGGCGCCGTTGCGTCCTTATCGTGGACGCCGCAGGCGATCGGCAATCACGTGTTGTATCTAGAGGCGCGCGATGCACAGGATCAACTCGTTGTGCTCTCCGACGTAATCGCGGTCAATGTGATGCCGCCCGAGCCGACCGCCGTTCCTACGGCCATCCCGACGCCGCAGCCGACCACTGAGCCCACAGCCCAGCCATCACCACCCACGCCGGCGGAGGCAGCCGCGGCGGCTGTCGTCGCGCCGACGCCCACGGCTGCGGCGACGCCGGGCATCACAGTCGCGAACGACTTTGTCAACCTGCGCGCCGGCCCGGGAACGAATTATGCATTGCTCGGTCGGTTAAACCGAGGGCAAACCGCCCGCGTAACCGGCAAAAGCAGCGATGGCCAATGGTGGCAAATTAACGTCGAGGGCAAGACGGTTTGGGTATTCGGACAGTTCGTCCAGGCGAACAATGCCGCACAGACCGTGGGCATCGCACAAGCGCCGCCGGTACCTACGCTCGTTCCGCTCATGGCAGCTACTGAATCGTCGCCTGTGGCGGTGGCAGCCGTCGCGCCAACCGCATCCACCGAACCGCCGACGGCCACGCCGCCACCGCCCGCGGAACCCGACTGCAATCCCTCCAACCCACACTGGGCCGCCAAGCTGAACCCGGACGCGCCAGACTATACGTTCTGCACGCCGGTGCCGTTCGAGTTCGTGCCAAACGCCAGCCCCGATCCAGATGAGCTGGTCATCCGCTGGCACATCTACGGCATCAAGTCGCTGGAGTTGCGCATTGACCCCAGCGGCGACGAGTGCGGGATGGGGACGCGCGGCTTGCGTCAACCAGTGCCGTTCAAGACGGACAACTTCCGCCTCAATCGCCGCGACTGGCCGCCGGGCGGCTACAAAATCGGCCTATTCGCCACGCTGCACGATGGTCGCATCCAAGATTGGGGTGAGCTGCATTTCTGCGGCAAGGGGTGATGCATCGCGCGGGCATCTGCGTCTTCAGCGCCGCTCGGCGGCCTGCATGACGGTGTTCAGGTCTTTGTCGCCGCGTCCGCTCAGGTTGACCAGCAAGATATGATCGCGCGGCAACTGGGGTGCGCGCTTGATCGCCTCGGCAACCGCATGCGACGATTCGAGCGCCGGGATGATGCCCTCGAGTTTGCACAGCGCATGGAAGGCATCTAGCGCCTCATCGTCGGTCGCCGAAGTGTATTCGGCGCGACCGACGTCGCGCAGATAGACGTGCTCTGGGCCGACACCGGCGTAGTCCAGCCCGGCCGATATCGAGTGCGTCTCGGCGATCTGGCCATCGGCGTTCTGCAAGACCACCGTTTTCATCCCCTGAAAGACGCCCACTTGGCCGCGCGGCGAGTGAGGATCGCAGTCAGACTCCTCGGCGATGCGCTCGGTGCGCGCGAAGCGCGCTGCATGTTTGCCGGTCTGAATGCCGCAGCCACCGGCCTCGACACCGATCAGCCTCACCGACGCATCGTTCAGAAAGCCATAGAAGATGCCGATGGCATTGCTGCCGCCGCCCACGCAGGCAATCACCTGATCGGGCAATCGGCCGGCTTGCTCGAGGATTTGCGCCCGCGCCTCCTTGCCGATCACGCTCTGAAAGTCGCGACACATCAACGGATATGGGTGCGGCCCCAGCGCGCTGCCGATGATGTAATACGTGTCGTGTGGGTGCGCAACCCAGTCGCGGATGGCTTCGTTCACAGCGTCTTTGAGCGTCTGCGTGCCGCTCTCCACGCCGCGCACCTCCGCGCCGAGCAAACGCATGCGGAACACGTTCGGCATCTGGCGCGCCATATCCACCACGCCCATGTAGATGACGCATTCCAGGCCGAGCAGCGCGCACGCCGTCGCCGTGGCTACGCCATGCTGGCCGGCGCCGGTCTCGGCGATGATGCGCCGTTTGCCCATGCGCTTGGCCAACAGGGCCTGCCCAAGCGCATTGTTGATCTTGTGTGCGCCGGTGTGCAGCAGATCCTCGCGCTTCAAGTAGATTTGCGCGCCGCCGAGCTGGGCGCTCAGCCGTCGCGCGTGCGTCAGGGGTGAAGGCCGCCCGACATAGGTCTTGAGCAGATGCTCATACTCGGCACGAAAGCCCGGATCATCGCGCAGCTCCTCGTAGGCCTCGATCACGTCGTCAAGCACCGGCATGAGCGTCTCGGGCACGAAGCGCCCGCCGTACGGCCCGAATTTGCCGTGCGCGTCGGGCAAGGAAGGGAGCGCGCTTTCGGATTCCATGGGTCTCCTCATCGTCACCGACTTTACACCGCTAGGCCTCATCTGCGTAGTCGGCTGCAGCATGGACGAGGCGCATAGCTTCATCGAGGTCGTCGGTGAGGTGCAGGATGATCGGCGCGGCGCCGTTGGCTTTGCCAGTCTGCACTAGGGTGAGGATGGTGAACAACTCGTCCGGGGCAGATTTCACGCTCTTCATCGGGCGGACTGATCTTCGGCGACGGTTTAGAGCGCCGTCCTGTTCTGCTGGCGCAGCTCTTGCTGGCGTCGCATGAAGGTCAACACGGTAAACGCTTCGCTGATGTCATCCAGGCTGATCAAGCCGAGATAGCGCGGCCCGTCGAACACGGCTGCCAGTTGTGCGCCGTGCGTCATCAGGATCTCGCGCACCTCATCGAGCGATTGGTGCGCTTCGACGCGCAGGAACTCGCGCTGCATGATCTCGGTCACGTAGCGGTCGCCGGCGTCGCCGGCCAGCGTGCGAAGCACGTCGCCCCGCGTGACGATGCCAATGATGTTGCTCCCCTGCATCACGGCGAAGTCGGGCTGGTAGCTGGTGAGGATGTACTCCACCACCGTGCTGACGCGGTCACCGATCTGGAGGTTGAGCGCGTGCTTGTTGTATGCGTCCCCAACGCGCAGCGTGTTGAGCACCGTCTTCGCCTCGCTCAAACCACGTTCCTGGCCGGCGCTGAAGAAGATGAACAGCGCAATCAGCGTCAGCAAAAGCTGACCGTTGGCGATGCCAATGATGCCCAGGATGACGGCGGAGATCTGCCCGATGACCGCAGCGATCCGCGTGGCGCGCGCGTTGCCCAGGGCCATGGCCAGGATGGCGCGCAGGATGCGCCCACCGTCCAGCGGGAAGGCCGGGATTAAGTTGAACACGACCAGGCTGATGTTAGCGAACAGCAGCCAGACCAGCATCGTGGCGAGCGACGGCTCGCGCAATGCATCGAGCAGCGCGTTCACGTTCATCAGATCTATGCCGATGCCGCCGGTGATGACGAACAGGATGGCAGCGATGACCACGTTCACCACCGGCCCGGCCACGGCGATCAACAGCTCATGGATGGGGCGCTCCGGGCTTTTGGCGATGAGCGCGACGCCGCCCAAAGGTAGTAGCACGATCTCGCGCACAGGAATGTTGAACATCTGCGCGACGAGGCTGTGCCCCAGCTCGTGGAGCGTCACGCAGGTGAAGAGCAGGATCATCAGCACGACGCCGAACAGCGCCCCCTCGATGGGGTTGCCGGGCACGCTGCCGGCCCACTGCAATGCGCCAAAGATTAGGATCAGGAAGAATGTGGCGTGAACTTTGATGTCAATGTCCCGCACACGAGCGATTCTGAATGACCAACCCATGATGTGTTTATTCTACGAGTGAAACGATTACGCGCAGCTTGATTTATGCTGAGATTGTCTTCGTGCGCTCCGGTGAATTACTCGTCGCATAGGGCATGAACACGTCGAGCAACCGGCCGGGGATGCGGCCGCTGAGCAGCACGCTGCGCTCCTCGGGCAGCTCGCTATCCACCGCACCCTCGCGCCGGAAGAGCGCCATCAGATCGCCAGCCTTATACGGCAGCCGCACTCGAATCGGCACCAGCCGCTCGAAGAGCACGGCCTCCACCTCGGCCAACAATTCGTCCAGGCCCTCTTTGCGCAGCGCAGAGATGAAGATGCCTTCGCCGAGCGGGCCGGCCGCCCAATGTTCGCGCTGCTCTGGCGAAAGCCGGTCGGCTTTGTTCAAGGCCGTCACAATTTGTTTGTTGCCGGCGCCGAGCTCGTTCAACGTATCTATGACCGTCTGCGCCTGTTCAAGGGCATTAGGGTGTGTGATGTCCACGACGTGCAGCAGCGCGTCGGCTTCGGTGATCTCCTCGAGCGTGGCCCGGAAGGCGGCGACCAACTGAGTCGGCAGCTTCTGGATAAAGCCGACGGTGTCGGTGAACAGCGCGAGATGGCCATGCGGCAAGCGCACCCGGCGCGTGGTCGGGTCGAGCGTGGCGAACAGTTTGTCCTCGGCCAACACGTCGGCCTTGGCGATAGCGTTGAGCAGGGTGGATTTGCCGGCGTTGGTGTAACCGACGATGGCGACGACCGGGATCTCAGCGCGCTTGCGCTGAGCGCGGTGCTGTGCGCGTTGCTTGCGCACCTCTTCCAATTCACGCTTCAGTTTGGCGATGCGCTCGTCAATTCGGCGGCGATCAATTTCAAGCTGGGTCTCGCCCGGTCCGCGCAGGCCGACGCCGCCGGTGCCGCTGCGACCGGCGCCTCCGCCGGCCTGCCGCGCCAGGTGCGTCCACTGCCGGGTCAGGCGCGGTTTGCGATATTCGTATTGCGCCAACTCGACTTGCAGCGCGCCTTCGCGAGTGTGGGCGTGTTGGGCGAAGATGTCCAAGATCAGTCCGGTGCGATCCAACACGATCACGTCTTCGCCTAGCGCTTCTTCCAGCTCGCGCAGGTGGCGCGGCGATAGTTCGTCGTCAAACACCACCACATCGAAGTCGAGCGCGTTGCGCCAAGCGACGAGCTCTTCTACCTTTCCCGGTCCGATGAAGGTGTTCGGGTTGGGCGCATCTAGCGTCTGTGTGGTCTGACCGACGACCTCCAAGCCGGCAGTCTTGCACAACAGCGCCAGCTCCTCCATCGAGGATTCGAGCGGCAAATGCACGCCGCTCCTGGCGCGATAGGCGGGATTCTTCACGTCCACGCCGACGAGGAAGGCCTTTTGAGCTTCGGGTTGAGTCTCGTACTGAATTCGCGATCTTGGCATACTCTCCGCTGCATCAAGTTGTAAGCGTTTCAACGATCAGCTCAAGTCCGCGCACCAGCACCTCCGGCGCGCTCAGGCAGGAGATCATGATGTGTGTGCCATCCTCACAACCGTAGAAGAAGCCGGGGTGTACCAGCACGCCGCGCTCGAGCAATTTCAAGACTAACGCCTCTTCGTCGTCCTGGCACATCACGCGTGGGAAGAGGTAGTAGCCGCCGTCGGGAGGCCGAACCTGCAATGCCGGGCAGCCCTTCAACACCGCTAGCGCCGCATCTAGGGACGCGCGAATGCGTTGGCGCATCGCCGCGGTGAATGCCAAGCCATGCTCGAACAACGCCGGAAGCATCGCCTGCGTGAGCGAATTCGCGCCCAGATAGATATCGTTGAGGATCTCTAGGCGTGCCCCGAATGCCGAGGCGGCTGGCACATTCATAGCAATCCAACCCAGCTTCAGGTCGGGCAGGGCGAACATCTTTGAGATGCCGTTGAGCGTGAATACCGGCAGCGCAGGGTGCAGCGCTGCGAGCGGCGGCGTATGCGGCGCACGATAGGTGAACTCGGCAAATACTTCGTCGCAGATGACCGGTAACCCCAGTCGCTCGAGCGCAGCGATTGGCTGCTGCACGATCATGCCGGTCGGGTTGTGTGGCGAGACGATCAGCACGCCGCGCGTGCGCGCGTCGGCAGCGCGCAACAAGGTTGCCTCATCTATCTGCCAGCCGCATGATTCATCCAGCTGATAGCTGCGCAGCGTGACATGATGTGCGGCAGCCAAGTGCTCGAAGAGTGGATAGGCGACATTCGGCGCCAAGAAGTTATCGCCCGGGTCGGCCAGCAAGGTAAACAACAGGCCGTAAGCCTCGCTGGTGCTGGCGGTGATCACGATTTGGTCGGGCGGCACAAGCAGCGCCGGTGTGCGACCTGAGTAATAGCGACTGATCGCCTCGCGCGCCGCGAGCAGGCCGCGCGCATCCGGCTCATAGCGGCGCGCGAACCAGTAAGGCTCGGCAGCGGCGCGCAGCATCTCCACTGGAAAGATCAAACCCTGGTGCGTCGGGTTGCTGCTGGTCAGGTCTATGTAGGCCGGCGCAGCGCGGCGCGCGCGCTCGATGGCGTTCGCGCTGAGGTCGGCCTCGGCAAGGAAGCCGGCGGCATGCCATGCGCCGGGCGACTTGAACGCCTTGGCTCGACCGGCGCATCGGCTGCTGGTTCGCTCGACTAGGCCCATAGTGTCGCAGGCGCGAATGCAAACCCCCTCAGTGCGCGCGAGTGGTAGTAGCCCCTCTCATCTAGCTGCGCCCGCACATATCGTCGGCGCACCAAGACGAAGAAGCTAGCCTCCCGCCGGTCTACGTCTACGATCCAATATTCGGGAATGCCGGCCTGTTGGTAATCGCGAAACTTCTCGACGCGATCCAACCGCCGATTCCGCGCGTCGCTCACTTCCACCACCAGCCCGACGCCATGGCTGTTCACATAGCTCTCTTGCACGGTCTCGACGAACTCGTTAGGGACGAACAGCAGATCAGGCTCGCGTCCACGGCGCATCTCTTCCGGCATCCGAATGGCGAACGGCGCCGGGATGACCAGCCCAATGCCGTTCATCTCGACATACTCGCCCAGCATCTGGAGCAGCAGGTCGCGGACGTGCGCTTGGGCTTGCGAAAGTGAAGGCAACAGCGCCAGCGCACCATCAATCCACTCGCACATGCGCGAGTCATCGTGCCGGGCATATTGGTCGAAGGGGATCATGCTTGAATGGCGGTCGGTGATCAGTCACCTGCAATCGCGCGCACCAGCTCGCGGTTAAAGTCGGGGATGTCGGCTACGACGCGGCCCCACACCAGGTTGCCGTCGCGGAACGCCGGTGCGTCCACCCAGGTTGCGCCGGCATTTTCCAGGTCGTCCTTGATCGCCAAGCTACCGGTAGCGCGGTGCCCTTTGACGATGCCGGCGCTGATGCCGACCCAGCCGGCGTGGCAGATCATGCCGACGATCTTACCCTGTGCGTATGCCTCGCGCACTAGCCGCTTCACGCTCTCGTAGCGGCGTAACTTGTCGGGAGCCCACCCACCCGGCACGACAACCGCATCCACAGCTTCGGCGGCGATCGCATCCGCAGCCGCTTCGCTCGTCGCAGTCAGGCCGCCGTTTTTGCTGCGGAAAGTGGCGCCGGCCTTTGGCGCAACCACCGTGACATGGGCACCCTCTTCCCGCAGACGCATGTATACCGCCCAGAACTCCAGGTCCTCAAACCCCTCCTCGACGAAGAAGGCAATATGCTTGTCCTTTAGTCTCATCCTCTGTGCCTCACCGCCTCAGCAGAATGATACCCGTTCGCGGCCCCATGGTGATGCTGGCGTCCACCGGATTGCCTTGCAGCGATTGGTAGGCGCCGTCGAGCGTTGTCTTCTTTTGCTCGTTGGTGGGATTGACCAGCACCAGCCCCCGGCTGAACTTGCGCTGATAGATCCCACTGCCGAGCTTGGTGTAGGCCTCGACCGGCGCGCCGATCGGCGCACTCAGAACCGGATCGTTGGAATAGGCCGGATCACCGGCATCGAACTGGAAGTAAGTGTGCGCGCCGTTCTTACCGAGCAGGTAAGACGCCGTGGCATAGCTCAGCCATTGGCGGACTAACTCCTCGGGCGCGCCGATCAGCCGCGTGGTGAGCAGCACCACCTTGTTGTCCTGTGAGGCTACGCTGAGGTAGTCTATGTCGCGTTTCCAGTCGGCCTCCGGCTTGAACTCAGTGGTTTTGCTGATGGGCGAGCGCAGGAATTCCGCGATGTGAATGCCATCGGCTAACGTCGCGAGCGTCTGGGCTTCGTCGCTGCGCGCGGCGAATGCTCGGCCATCCTTCCATGCATAGCCGCCGATGATGATGAGCTTATCCGGGATGCGCGCGCGGATGGTGCGCAACAAGCCTTCCACGGCAGCGCGGCGCTGTTGCTCGCTAAACGCCTGCGTGCCCGTATACACCGGCGCGGCTGTTGGGCGGATCAAGTCCACGCCCACGTCGTCAATCAAGACGCCCTCAAAGCCTCCCTCGTTAATTGCCCTGGCCACATCCTCGGCAATCTGATCTTTCACCACCTCGTTGCGGATGTCGAGCAATGGCGCGTCTTTGTCGGTGGAGCTGAACACGACGCGCTTATTTCGGTCGTAGAGCAACCAATCCGGCTTATTGGCCTGGAGGTCGGCGAGCCGGTCGCTGCTCGCTGCGCTGACGCGCCGGGAAACCAGCGTCACCAGCAGTTGATTGCGCTCACGCTGGTAATCGCGCGCTGCGTTACCGACTGCTAGGTCGAGGAATCCCGGGAAGGATTGTGTTGAGGTGAGCGCGTCGCTCCACAAGCCGATCGCCGCAGTACTCTCTTGAGGAAGGCGTTTGGGGACGGCCGTCGGCGGCAGAGGGGTAGAAGTAGGAAGCGGCGCCGTCGTCGGCGTCGCGGTTAGCTCCGGCAACGGCGCAGCGGTGACATAGGCGACAGGTGAGGGAAATACGTTGACCTCGCGCGGCCCAGGCAAGCTAGCACAGGCGGTGAGCCAGAGCGCAGCACCTAGAATTGCGAATTTCGACACCAGGCTTAGGGCTTGCCGCGACGCCCTACATGCCGAACACATCTTTCAGTTTGTCGAAGAAGCCCTTCTCTTGTTGCGGGACGACTTCCTTCCCCAGCGTCTTGGAGAGCTCAACGAACAAGCGCTTCTGCTCGGCGGTGAGCGATTGAGGCACCTGCACGGTGACGAGGACGATCTGATCGCCGCGCACGTTGCGGCGCAGGTGGGGCACGCCCTTGCCTTTAATGCGGAACACGCTGCCGCTTTGCGTGCCGGGCGGAATCACCAATTTCTCTTTGCCGTCCACGGTGGGCACTTCGATTTCGTCGCCCAACGCCGCCTGCGCCACATTGATCGAGACCTCGACGATGATGTCTTCGTCCTTGCGCCGGAAGTACGGATGAGGGGCGACGTTGATGACCACGTAGAGGTTACCGGCCGGACCGCCGTTCGCGCCCGGCTCACCCTCGCCGTTCAGGCGAATTTGTGTGCCGGTGTCCACGCCGGGAGGTATGTTGACCACCAGCGTGCGGGTGACGCGCACCTGCTTGCGGCCGCCGCACTGTCGGCATGGCGTAGTAACCACCTCACCCGTGCCGTTGCAGGTGGGACAAGTGGCGACGTTCACGAACGAACCCAAGATGCTCTGTTGCACCCGACGCACCTCGCCGGTGCCGTTGCAGGTGCGACAGCGCGTCGGGCTGGTGCCCGGCTCCGCACCCGAGCCGGCGCAGCGCGGACAGACATCGTTACGAACGACCTCGATCTCCTTTTCTGCGCCGAAGACTGCTTCGAGAAAGTCAATCTTGAGGTCGTAGCGCAAGTCGGCGCCGCGTCGCGGCCCGCGACGAGCTGCCGCACTGGCGCGCGCGAAGCCGCCGAAGAACTCGCTGAAGATGTCGTTGATGTCGCTGAAGCCGCCGAACCCTTCGCTGCCGAAGCCACCCGATGCGCTGGCGTGGCCATAGCGATCATACGCAGCGCGCTTTTGCTCGTCGCTCAGCACTTCATACGCTTCGTTGATCTCCTTGAACTTGTTTTCGGCGTCCGGCGACTTGTTGACATCGGGGTGATACTCGCGCGCAAGTCGGCGAAACGCTTTCTTGATTTCGTCACTGCTGGCGTTGCGCGGCACGCCAAGCACTTCATAGTAGTCGCGTTTGGTCGTTGCCATGGAATGTGCTGCGCGCGGAGCTCTTACATCGTGCAGATCAGGCGACGGTTAAAGGCACAGGCGATTCACTTCGTCTCTCTGAATTCGCCCTCGACGACGTCACCCTCGGCCGATTTTTGCTCGCCGCTCGAATTCTCGGCCGTTCTGCTCGTGCCGCCGCCGGTCGCAGCGCCGGCCTGCTGATACATCGCCGCGCCGATCTGGCTAAGGGTGTGCTTGAGGTCTTGTGTGGCGCTGCGCATGGCTGCCACATCGTTGCCCATGATTGCTTGGCGCACTGCCGTGATCTTGGCCTCGAGTTCGGCCTTCTTATCGGCAGGGATCTTGTCGCCGTTCTCACGGATGAACTTTTCGGCCTGATAAGCGGCGTTATCGCCTTCGTTGTGCGCCTCAACCCTCTCGCGGCGCGCCTTGTCTTCCGCAGCGTGTGCCTGGGCCTCACGCACCATGCGCTCGATCTCTTCCTTAGCCAGGCCGGACGAGGGCTGGATGGTGATGTGGGCGGTCTTGCCGGTAGCCTTGTCGGCAGCGGTCACGTTCAGAATACCGTTGGCGTCAATGTCGAACGACACCTCGATCTGTGGAACGCCACGCGGAGCGGGCGGGATGCCGTCCAAGATGAACTTGCCGAGCGATTTGTTGTCGGCAGCCATCGGGCGCTCGCCTTGCACGATGTGGATCTCGACGCTGGTCTGGTTGTCGCTGGCCGTGCTGAAGATTTGACTCTTGCGGGTGGGAATCGTAGTGTTGCGCTCGATCAGCGGCGTGGCAACCCCACCCAGCGTCTCGATGCTCAGGGTGAGCGGCGTGACGTCCAGCAGGAGCACGTCGCGCACCTCGCCACCCAACACACCGGCCTGCACCGCGGCGCCGATGGCTACAACTTCGTCGGGATTGACGCTGCGGTTAGGATCTTTGCCGAAAGCGCGCCGCACGGCCTCCTGCACTGCTGGCATGCGGGTCATGCCGCCCACCAGCACCACTTCGTCAATCTGGCTCTTGTCAATGCCAGCGTCTTTCAGCGCGAGTTCGCACGGCCCTAGGCTGCGCGCGATGAGGTCCTCCGTCAGCTGCTCAAGACGCGAGCGAGTGAGCCGGGTGACCAGATGTTTTGGCCCGGTCGCATCGGCGGTGAGGTAAGGCAAGTTAATCTCGGTCTCCATCACCGACGAGAGCTCGATCTTGGCTTTCTCCGCCGCCTCCTTCAGCCGTTGCAGCGCTTGGCGATCGTTGCGGATGTCAATGCCGTTCTCTTTCTTGAAGAGGTCTATGAGGTACTCCATGATGCGGTTGTCGAAGTCGTCGCCGCCTAGGAAGGTGTCGCCGTTAGTGGCCTTCACCTCGAACACGCCGTCGCCGACTTCCAGCACGCTCACGTCGAACGTGCCGCCGCCCATGTCGTAGACCACGATCGTTTCGTCCTTCTTCTTATCCAGGCCGTAGGCCAATGAAGACGCCGTTGGCTCGTTGATGATCCGCAACACCTCAAGGCCGGCGATCTTGCCGGCGTCTTTGGTGGCCTGGCGTTGCGCGTCGTTGAAGTAGGCCGGCACGGTGATCACGGCCTGGGTGACCGGCTCGCCCAAGTAAGCTTCGGCGTCGGCCTTGATCTTTTGCAGGATCATCGCGCTGATCTCTTGGGGGGAGTATTCCTTGCCGCCCATGATCACGCGACAGTCGCCGTTCGGCGCCGGCACGACCTTATACGGCACGACCTTAAGCGCCCGTTGTACTTCGGGGTCGTTGTACTTGCGCCCCATGAAGCGCTTGATCGAGAAGATCGTGTTCTCCGGATTGGTCACGGCTTGTCGCTTGGCCACCTGACCCACGAGTCGTTCGTTGTTCTTCGGGTTCACGGCCACGACGGATGGGATCAACCGCGAGCCCTCAGCGCTCGGGATCACCGTCGGCTCGCCGCCTTCCATCACCGCGACCACGCTATTCGTCGTTCCCAGGTCAATGCCGATTATCTTTCCCATGCTTGCTCTCTCATCCTTAAGCTTCACCTTTCTGTGGCAGCCTGTGCCCTTTTGCTGCTTCGGCTATGCTGCCAAAGGGATTAGTGATCAATCCTTTCGGGGTCTACTTGGCTACTCGCACCAAGGTCGGCCGGATCACGCGGTCGCCGATCTTGTAGCCTTTTTGCACCTCTTCGATGACGTGCCCGCTCTCCACGCCCTCGGCCTCATCGTGGCTGATGGCTTCGTGCAGAGCAGGGTCGAACGGATCATTCTTGCGGACTTCAATCTCCTTGACGCCCTCGCTCTCCAGAACCAGCCTTAGCTTGCGCTGGATGAGCAGCACACCTTCAATCCATGTCATGTGCGTGATGCCCTCTGGGAGCGTCTTGATGGCTCGCTCGAAATCATCCTGAATCGGCAGCAGCTTGCGGATCAAATCGATCGTCGCGAAGGCGCGCAGATCCGCGTTCTGCTGCTCCTGACGCTTCTTGTAGTTGGCAAACTCCGCGCGGGCGCGTTGCCAGCCATCCAGGTATTCATCGGCCTTAGCCTTCGCCTCTTGAAGTTCCTTCTGCAAAGCGGCGATTGGATCAACCTCGGCAGCGGCCGTTGTCGGCTCCGCTTCGGCGATCTTCTCTGCGGCGTCCGTCGTCGCCTCTGTCGTCATCGTCTGATCTTGCGCGGTTGTCTCCATATCTCCACCACTCCTAAAGCGAACGGCCGGGCGATAACACCCGTCTTAAGAATAGTCGTGCACGCTTAACGCAGGCTGATTAGGAAGAGCAAAACCTTCATCTGCTCCCGTGCTAGTCCACATACAAATCACTGACCAAGTCGCTCATCAGGTCGGCGACGTAGCGCACGGTGCCGATCGCGCGCCCATAGGGCATGCGCGTCGGCCCAAGCACACCGAGCGCGCCGGTAGCGAAGCCCTCTACACCGTAACGCGCGATCACCATGCTGCACGAGCTCAGCTCGCGCCAACGGCCTTCGCCACCGATCACCACCTGCACCGTGCCTACGGGCGATGTAACGACATCGTTGAGGAAGGTCGGTTGCTCAAAGGCATTGACCAGCGCGCTGGCCTCGTCGCGCTTGTTGAACTCCGGCTCTTGCAGCACTTCGGTCAAGCCATCGCGGTATACCTCGTTGATCGGCACCTCGCTGCCGCTGGACGTCAACTCCATCAGCAGGTCAAGCACGGCCTTCTCGAAGTCGGTCGGATCGCTGATCTTCGCACGCAGCGAAGCAGCGTCCAAATCATGGCCGAGCGCATTGAATTTCGCTGCGACTTGGCTGAGCGCAGCCTGGTCCATCGGCTCATGCAGTGTGAGATAGCGCTGGCGCACCGTGCCACCTTGAAAGACGACCACGAGCAGGACAAGTTGCGACTGGGTCGAGATCAGTTCTAAGTGCCGCAGTCGTGGCTGCTCAACCTTAGGTGCCGTCACCAGGGCAGCGCTGCGCACGGAGCGCGCTAGGATGGCCGCCGCCAGCTGCATCCACTGGCTCATCTCCAGCTTAGCCTGGTGAAACTGGTGGCGAATCATGTTCTGCTCGGCCTGAGGCAGTTCCACGTCGCCAATCAGCCGCTCGACAAAGTAGCGGTAGCCCTTGTCGGTCGGCACGCGACCGGCTGAGGTGTGCGGATGTGTCAGGTAGCCCAACTCCTCCAGGACGGCCATCTCGTTGCGGATGGTCGCGCTGGACACGCCCAGATCATTAGCCTCCAGCAGCGCCTTCGAGCTGATCGGCGTCGCCGTGTTGATATACATCTTGACGACCAGCCCCAGGATTGTCTGCTGGCGCGGCGTGAGCTCTGGCGGTGTTGCAGGTACGGCGGATCGGTTAGCAGTCATATACGTAGAGTGCTAATCGGAGCGTTAAAGATAATACCATGCTTGGAAATAGAGCGTCAAGCTAGGATCCTAAATCCCAAATACTTGCGCATTCCTGCGGATGGCTCAACCGCGTAGGTCTGCGGACTTGCCCGGCGCAGCCCAATCCCGCCTGCCACGATCGTCCAAAGCTGCACACCCAATGAAGCCATCCGTGCAAGCCTGAGACGCCTGCAGCGCCTGATTCGCCACCGCCTGCAACACTGCTTCATCGCAGGATAGGGCTACCTGCCAGCTCATCACGCAGCGCGTCCGGCGCTCGACCTGC
>JANWVF010000080.1 GCA_025056965.1 Thermoflexales bacterium
TTAGCCCTCGCAACGAAGCGGCATGGCTGAGACAGTCACGATAACTGTAGAGTTTCAGTGTCCTCGCACGGACGTTAGCCCTCGCAACAGGATGGAAAGCGAGGCTACCCCGCGGAAAAAAAAACTTTCGTTTCAGTGTCCTCGCACGGACGTTAGCCCTCGCAACATCTCATTCAGCGCGGCAAGGATGCGGCTGGTCTTGAGTTTCAGTGTCCTCGCACGGACGTTAGCCCTCGCAACCGCTACACTGGATGCGTCGCTACTACAGCGTAGAAACCAGTTTCAGTGTCCTCGCACGGACGTTAGCCCTCGCAACTACTATCTGGATAAAGCTATACCTATGCTTGATTACAGTTTCAGTGTCCTCGCACGGACGTTAGCCCTCGCAACTGGTTCGCGAGGCGCAGCGCAGAGCCGCGCTGCGCGTTTCAGTGTCCTCGCACGGACGTTAGCCCTCGCAACGAATGCCTCGGAACGAAGGCGATGAGTCATCTGAGACCTAAATTCGCCGCTCCGCCGCCCTAAAAGCCTTTACGCGAATCCAATTATAGCCGCATTGCATGGCAAATTGGGCATTGCCGTCACTCCGAAGCGAAGATCGCTTTTTGCGTTGCAGACGGCGAGGTTTTCGCCGCCGACGCCGCCGACGCCGCCGACGCCGCAAGCGTCGGCTACTACACGTCGTTGCACAACCGCCTGTATTCGCAGGCCGCGCACTGCCGCCGATGCGGCGTGGGCGGAGGTTGCTGCTCGGCCGCCACCATCGCCGCGATCCGGCGCAGGCTGTCACGCACCTCTTGGCGCAACGCCTCGTCGAAGACGACCTCGCGCGCACGCCGCGCCGGGATGTAGTATACGAATCCCCTGCGCACCGGCCGGCCGTAAGCCTCTTCCACCAACATCGCATAGGCCGTCAACTGCACCGCCCAGTTATGGCGGACTACGGCCGGGATGCGCTGCCCGCGGTATGCCTCGGGCAAGCTGTCTTTGTAGTCCACGGGGATCAGCTCGTCGCCGGACGCGCCCGGCGTGATGATCAACATATCCAGCTTGCCGCAGAGGTTGAGCGATGCCGACTCCAACCACAGATCGAACTCGCGCCGCCCTTCGCGCAGCCCATAGGCGCGCAAGCCGCGGCGATGCTCGCGGGCCTCGGCCGCGTCGTTCGCCTCGCGGCCCAGGACCATCTTGGCCGTCGGCGCGACGCGCACCCCGGGCCAGCAATAGGCGTAAAACACCAAGCGCGGGCAATAGACCAGTTGCTTGAGATCGGTGACGGTGAACATGGAGCGCTCCAGAGGCGTCAGGCGTCCGCAGTCGCGGATTCACTTCCGCCGACGTATTCCAGTCGCTGCCCCCATTCGCGATCGCCGATGCAATACAGGTAGATGCGCCCGGCGTGTTTGCCGAGCTTGGCCGCGGCGCGCTTGATCAGCTCCTCTTGATGGGTGCGCAGCAGGTCGCCGGCAAACGCGCTGTATTGGATGCGGTTCAAGCCGTAATCCATGCACAGATCGGCGATCTTGTTTCGGATGCGCGTGCTGGTGATGTCGTAGATGACGATGCACTTCACGGCCGAGGTGACGCGCCGCGGCAGAAGGCAGCGGGGCTACCATTTCGCTTTGAAGGCTCGGTAGGCGTCGCGATCGCCGCGCAGGTAGGTGGCCATATGTCGAGCCTGGGTCTGGATGATCTCGCGCAGCGTATGACGCTTTCCGGCGTAGGGTTCGGCGCTCTGCTCGATGCGCTCGATCACCTTCTCGGCGATCATGCGCCGCGAGGAGTCGTCTAGCAAGCCGTCCTCGCGCATGCCAAGGGTCATGCCTTTGCCCAACATGCCGATCACGGTGCGATCCACCACGGCCTGGCGGAATTCCT
Source organism: Thermoflexales bacterium (assembly GCA_025056965.1). GTDB lineage: Bacteria > Chloroflexota > Anaerolineae > J036 > Brachytrichaceae > JAAFGM01. Next base: position 1,879 of record JANWVF010000080.1, read on the forward strand.
CGATGAGGTCGAGGGTGAGGCTAGGCTTGCCGGGCCGGTCGGCATGCAGGAAGCCGGCGAACGGGTCGAGGCCGGCCAAGACCAGGGCCTGTTCGATGAGACGGGCCAGCACGGCGTAGCCATAGTTCAACGCGCTGTTGAACGGGTCGCGCGCGTTGCGCGTGCGCCGGCCTTCCCAGCCCAAGTTGGCCGGCAGCAGCAGCTTGACGCCGGCCCAGTATTTCTGCGCGGCGCGACCCTCGATGGAGAGCAGCGCGTTGCGATGGCGGTCAATCGGGTAGACGGCGGTGCGAGCGCCGGAGGCGTCCTCCGCGTCCGGAGCGGCGCCGACGGGGACGGCGGCGGGCTTGGTGATGCGGGCGAGGAAGTCGGCCAACTCGGCGTCGTGGTCGAGCACTTCGTGGGCCAGCAGGCGCAGTTCGGCGGCCAGCTTGGGCGCGGTGTTTTTGCGGCTGCGGGCGTGATAGAGCAGCAGGCCAGCTTGGTTGTTGATCTTGGCCGAGGCGATGGCGGCGGCGACGGCTATGGCGCGGTGGTCGGTATAGGCCAACAACTGCGCCCGACGGGTGAGGACGGTGCCGGTGAGGCCGGCAGTATAGAGCGAAGCGCCGGACTGCGCGCCGACGCCGTAGACGAAATGCACGGCGATGCCGCGCTCGGCGCAGGCCAGGATGGCGTCGGAGGAGATGCTGACGCCGCGCGCTTTGACGATCACCTGCCGCAGGTAAAGCAAGGGCGATTCGGCCTTCAGCTCGCCTTTGACGGTGACGCGCAGCCGTTCGCTGTGTTTGCCCACGTAGGCGCCGAAGTCTTCGACGATCAGCGTCTCCAGCGGATGGATGAGGGTCATGGGCGATGACATAGCAGTTAGGTCACAACACTTGAATGCGGAATAGGCCGTTCCCTTTCACGGCGTGGTTGCCGGCGTGGCTGAACTCGCCCCAGCGGAGGATGGGGAAGAACGGGGCGAAGTCGCCCTCGAAATCGGCGCTGCCGAGGAAGCCGCTGAGGTTAGTGGAGGCGCGGGTGCGATCGCTGCGTCCGCGCACCGTGACCCAGCGCGTGCGATCGGCGAGCAGCCGGACGGCATCGGCCTGCTGCAGCAGGGCGTTTTTGGCCTCGCGCGTGGCCGGCAGACAGGGCAGCGGCGCGCCGCCGTAGATCGTGCTGAGCTGGGTCAGGCGCTCGATCAGGCGGTGGATAAGCACGCTGAAGGAGGGTTGCCGGATCACCTCGCCCTGCGCCTTGAGGGTCATGGGGGTGTGAAAGTGGATGCGCAAGCGGCGCGACCCGGCCTCGGCATCCAGGGTTGCCTGGCGAGCGACGTCGTCGTGGACGATGCACGTCTGGGGGGTGATGACCCAGCGTTCGCCCGGCGCGAGGAACTCCTGGGTGGTGCGGGTGAGCGGGTTCTGGGCGAAGGCGCGCACGACACGGAAGCGCCCGCGCCCCGTCCCACCCGAGGGGGCGACGCGCCCCAGCCCGCGCCCCTCGGCATATTTCATCGCCATCACCAGCACGGGGAAGGCCTCCATCGCATCGCCGAACAGGGTGATGCCGAAGCTGAAAGTTTGGCCAGGGGCGACGATGTGATTTCCACCCTCCGCCGTGGAGGGCGGGAGGATGGGCGGCTCGATGACGTATGGGCGAGGCACGTCCCGGCCGCGCAGGTTGTCCTCGTCCAGCAGGGCCAGCAGCCGTCGGATGGCCGGGTCGGAGATGAAGCGCAGGTCGGGCGCGCGCCGATCGCCGTCGGCGAGTTCGAGCACGGCGCGGTAGAGCATGCCGCGCACGGCGCTGCCGTTATGGGCGTGCAGGTGAATCGGCTCGGCCGCCTGCAGGTCGAAGAAGAGCTGGTGGGCGGTGAAAGGCGGAGCGTGTGGTTGGGTCGCCATGGCG
>JANWVF010000076.1 GCA_025056965.1 Thermoflexales bacterium
CGGCGCATGCAGCCAAGGCTGCAGCACCGCCGGCGACGGCCGAAGCCTTAAGAAACTGACGGCGGGTGAACTTCCTGTTCGCAAACGGTGACATGTCGAAACCTCCTGGATAAAGTGATCCGGTCTTCTCAGATGGACGCACAGGTCTCACCTGGTGATTGCAGCGTCCTAAAAGCGGCAAATTGCTCTCGATGCCAACGATGTTGAGCGACGCCGGTAACGCAAGTATTCTAGTGACGCCCGCAAGATTGTCAAAGCACAAGGCTGAGACGCTGTGCTGAACCCTGAACGACCTGAACCGTTCGCAGGCGTTTGACGCGCTCTCCCTGCCTTCGCAAGCTTGCAACTTGCCGAAGAACGTCGGCTCGCTGAGGCAACCTGTGCTATCCTCTCAGCGCACCTCCGCAGGCCATGAGCTTCGTTCACTTACACGTGCATTCCGAGTATTCGCTGCTGGATGGCTTCGGCAACATCAAGAAGCTGGTGCGGCGTGCCAAAGAGTTGGACATGCCGGCATTGGCGCTGACCGACCACGGCGCGATGTATGGGGCCATCGAGTTCTTCGATGTGTGCAGCGAGCTGGGCATCAAGCCCATCATCGGCATCGAGCTATACCTGTGTAAGCGCGGGCGGCGGATGCAGGACAAGGACGCCAACTTCGACCGCAGCCCGCACCACCTGCTCCTGCTGGCGATGAATAACGCGGGCTACAAGAACCTCATGCGGCTCTCGTCGCTGGCGCAGCTGGAGGGCTACTATTACAAGCCGCGCATTGATCATGAGACGCTGGCGCAATACCACGACGGCCTCATTTGCACTTCTGGCTGTCCGTCGGCAGAGATCCCCCGCCTCATCCAACAAGGCCAGTTCGAGCAGGCGCGCCGGGTGACCCAGTGGTATCTCGACCTGTTCGGCGATCGCTTCTACTTTGAGCTGCAGGATCATGACCTGCCCGAACTCAAGCTGATCAACGAGACGCTCATCGCCTGGTCGAAGGAGATGGGCGTGCCGCTGATCGCAACGAATGACGTGCACTACGTGCTGCGCGAAGATGCGCCGTCGCACGACCTGATGCTATGCATCCAGACCGACGCGCTGTTGAGCGACAAGGACCGGATGCGCTTCAACAACGACTCTTACTATCTGAAAAGTGCTGCCGAGATGGCCGAGCTATTCGGCCAGATCGCGCCGGAAGCGCTGACCAACACGTTGGCCGTCGCCGAGCGTTGCACTGTCGCCCTAAAGTCAAAGACCTTTCACTTGCCCCATTTCCAATTGCCGGAGGGCTTCGCGTCGGATGCCGACTATCTGCGCCACTTGTGCTATCGAGGATTCGAGGAGAAATATGGCATTCCGGCCGTTCCGCCGCCCAACGATTCCGGTCAACCGCCGTCCGATGAGCCGATAGATCTCACCAGCCGCTCGCCGCTGGCGCTGCCCGAATCGCGCGGTAACCCCGCGCTCCGCCCTAGCGCACTACGTCAGCGGCTGGAATATGAACTCAGCGTAATTATCGAGATGGGGTTCGCCACGTATTTCCTCATCGTGTGGGACCTTATTCGTTTCGCGCGCGAGGCCGGCATTTGGTGGAACGTGCGCGGCAGTGCCGCCGGCAGCATGGTGTCGTATGTGCTCGGCTTGAGCTACATCGAGCCGGTCAGCAACGATTTGTTGTTCGAGCGCTTCCTCAACCCCGGCCGCGTGTCTATGCCGGACATTGACATGGACTTCCCCGACGATCAACGTAGCCGATTGGTGGATTACACCATCGAGAAGTACGGGCGAGAAAACGTCGCGCAGATCATCACCTTCGGCACGCTGGCCGCGCGCGCCGCGCTTAAGGATGTGGGGCGCGTGCTGGACATTCCTCTCAGCGAGGTATCGCGCATCACGTCGCTCGTGCCGGCCATCCCTGGCAAGCCGATCACGCTGACGCAGGCGTTGGAGCAAGTGCCCGAACTCAAACAGCTCTACGAGACCCAGCCCTACGTGCGCGAGTTATACGACCGCGCCATCAAAGTCGAAGGCACGGTGCGCAACGCCGGCACGCATGCCGCCGGCGTGGTGATCGCCGATCGCCCACTAGTCGAGTATGCGCCGCTGAACAGGCTGACCGGCACGCCGCTCACGCCGCAGCTCAACGCGGTCACTCAGTTCGAGATGACGCACCTGGAGGCCATCGGCCTGCTGAAGATGGACTACCTGGGGCTATCCACGCTCACCATTATGCGCAAGGCCTGCGAGCTGATCGAGCGACGGCATGGCGTCAAGCTCGACCTGACGAATATCCCGATCCACGACCGGCGAGTCTATGACCTCTTGTCGCGCGGCGACGTGCAGGGCATATTCCAGGTGGAAGGCACCGGCATGCGCAACCTCATGATGCAGATGAAGCCGACGCGCTTCCAGCACGTCGTCGCGGCGCTAGCGCTCTTCCGACCTGGGCCGATGGAATACATCCCCACCTACATCCGCCGGATGCACGGCCAAGAGCCGGTGGAGTATCGCCACCCTGACTTAGCGCCGGCCCTGGGTGAGACATATGGCATTTGCATCACCGGCGACGCCATGCTGTTCGACCCTATCACCGGTCGGCGTTGCCGCATGGACGAGGCACAGCACATCTCTGATCTTCATCTACAAGGGGTCGCGGATGATCTTTCGCCGGTGGTTGGTCGCGTCATCCGTTGGATATACAACGGAAAGAAACCCGTATATCGGGTGACGCTGCGCAACGGCGCCAGCATCAAGATGACATCCGACCATCGCCTGCTGACCGAAGATGGCTGGATGCCACTCAGCGCGCTCAAGTGTGGGGATTTCATCGCCACGCCGCGACAATTGCTAGGACCGAACCGCGACTATGACCGAGACCGGCTGCGTGTGCTGGCATACCTGATTGCCGATGGCGATTTGGGCAATCTCGCTGCCGTGAACTTCGTCTCCAAAGACCCGGCGCTGCTCGATGAGTACCGACGCTGCCTGCGCGCGTTTCCCAATGTGCGCGAGACGATGGTGCAACAAGCGCGCCAAGTCTGGCGCGTCGGCACTGCCAAAGCGCAGGTAACGGTGTATCACGAACCGAACACGTTGTTAGCCTGGCTGCGCGAATTGGGGCTGAAACACGCGCCCGGTGCTGAAAGAGGGGGATGCAGAAGCGATGAGAAGTTCGTGCCAGACTTCGTGTTCGGTCTAAGCGAGGAGGCGATTGCTTTCTTTCTGGCTTCGCTGTGGGACTGCGATGGCTACGTTGGGCACAAGCTGTGTCACTACCGCACGATCTCCGCTCGGCTCGCCTATGACATCCAAACGCTGTTGCTGCGGCTGGGCATTCGCTCTGTTATTTACTCGAACGACTATTACACCCCCAAACGAGGCACCCGAACCGCTTATCAGGTAACAGTCTATGAGGCTGCGCAACTCATGGCAAAGCTCGCGCCGTTCATGCTCACCGAGAAGCGAACGGTCGCATGCAACAGTCGTGACGGTCACACGATTCGCCGCGCCGACTTCGTCGCTGAGGTCAACACAGCGTTATCGCTTTCATATAGAGCCATACAGCGCGACTTCGGCCTGAGCGCCCAGCATTTCTACCCCCGCGCGCTTCGCCGCCCGCGCATCAGCGCACACGTCGTTGAGCAGTTGGCGCAGGCAGCGCCTCTCCCCGAAACGCTCAAGCGGCTGAGCGTAGTTTGGGAAGAGATTGTCAGGATCGAGCCGGCCGGGGTAGAGGACGTCTATGACCTAACCGTTGAGGGATTCCACAATTTCGTCGCCAACAACATCATCGTCCACAATTGCGTCTACCAAGAGCAAATCATGCGCCTGGCGCGCGACATCGCCGGCTACTCGGTGGGCGAGGCCGACACCATCCGCAAAGCCGTCGCCAAAAAGAATGCCGAACAACTGCTGAAGCACAAGACCAAGTTCCGCGAAGGCGCGGTGAAGAAAGGCTACAGCGCGGAACTGGCTGATGCCATCTTCGGCGACATCGAATACTTTGCGCGCTACGGCTTTCCCAAGGCCCACGCCGCCGACTATGCTGCCATCACCTGCCAGACGGCCTGGCTGAAGGCGACCTATCCGCTTGAATACATCTGCGCGCTGCTTACCTGCGAGAGCGGCAATACCGAGAAGATCACTGCGCTCATCGCCGACGCCAAGCTACACGGCATCAAGATCTTGCCGCCGAGCGTGAATGCCAGCGACGCCGATTTCACCATCGAAACGCCGCCCGGCTTCAAATCCAAAGACAGCATCGGCTCGATTCGCTTCGGCCTCATGGCGATCAAAGGGGTGGGCGAGGGACCGGTGAAAGCCATCGTCGAGGCGCGCAAGAGCGGCGGGCGCTTCAGGTCACTCGATGACTTCTGCCGGCGCGTGGACATGACCGCGCTGAACAAGCGCGCCCTCGAGGCGCTGATCAAGGCCGGGGCGTTTGACGAGTTCGGCTCGCGCGCGCAGTTGCTGGCCGTCGTGGACCAAATGATCGGCGTGGCTACTACCGCACGTCGCGCTGCCGAGCGCGGCCAGGGCATGCTATTCGGCGGGCTGGAGAGCGCCGACGAGGCCTTGATCGTGCTGCCGAAGCAGGTGCGCGAGATCCCCCGCAAGCAACTGCTGCAAGACGAGAAGGAACTGCTCGGCACCTACGTCTCGGCGCATCCGCTCCAAGCGCAACTTGACGCGCTCCAGCAGCAGATCACGCACACCAGCGCCACGCTGAACGAAGGCGACAACGGTCAGAAGGTCGTCGTCGCCGGCGTTGTCAGCTCCATCCGCCCGCATACCACCAAGGCCGGCCAAGCTATGGCCTTCGGTGAGCTAGAGGACATGTATGGCCGGTTGGAGCTCACCATCTTCCCCAAGACCTGGGAGAAGTACCGAGACAAGTTCCAGAAGGACAAAGTGCTGCTGGTGTGGGGCAAAGCCGAGGTGCCAGCGGGTGGCACGCCGAAGATCCTGGTCGAGAAGGTCAGCGACTCGTTTGAGATCGCCCGTAGCGCCGATGATGATCGCACCCGCTTCTACTACTACGATGCGCTAAGTGCCGAGCCGGGTCACGGCGTCTCCGAGGAGGCGATCAACGCTTACTTCAACTCGTTATCGGCCGATCCGGCCTACGCCCCCCTGCCCGATCTATCGGATGACCTGGCGGCGCTGGACGAGATCAGCTTTACCGACGACGGAGCAGTCGTTGCCGACGCGCCGGATGCAGGAAGTGGACTAATCGCCGCCAAGGACGACGCGAATGCGCCGTTCGACGTATCGCGCGACGAAGAGCGGCCTGCGTTCGTCGGAGAGGAGACGACTGTGCCGGAGGCATCGAGCGAGTCGGCGGCGGTCGAGAATCCCCATCCGGCTGCCCAGGACTTGCCCCCCCTCTTCGCCGCCCGTCAACCCCTGCGCATCGTCATCCAACGTAACGGCGATCCGCGCAGCGACATCGCCAAGCTGGAGGCCGTGTTGCAGACGCTGCGTAAATATCGAGGCGATCACCCGTTCTGCCTGACGCTGCGCCAGGCGAACGGCAGGGCTGTGACGCTGGACTTCCCCAACGACACGACGAGGGATTGTCCGGAGCTACGCCAGGAGTTAGCAGCCCTGCTGGGCGCGTGCTGCGTCGAGTGAGTGATCGCTCAACCCGGGAACTTCCTTGTCGTCAACTCGACGCCTGCGCGTCGTCGTTCGCCTCCCAGCCGATGATCCACACGCACAGGCCGGCCAGCCCGATGGTGGCCAAGATGAGGAATAGCCATTGGTTCCACAGCAGGCCGACATCTCGCGCTGCGATGATGAGGATGACTACCATGCCGGCCGCCAGTGCAATCCACGCCGCCAACCGAGGATGCTTCTCCGCAAACGCCTTCAATCTCGTCAGCATAAGTGGATTCTAACCCGGCTTATGGTCTCAGCCGGCTGCGCGGGCGCTTCTTGGGCGGCGACGGTCGGTCGTCATTGTCGGCACGATCCGCCAGCGACGGTGCGCTGCTCGGGACATCGCGCGGCGTGGCGTCAATCACCGGCGAAGGTGCGACGTCTATCGGGTTAGACGGGAACTCGGCATATTGCCTGTAGGGCGACATGCGGCTCAGCGCCTCGATGATGTAGGCCTGCATCACGCGGCTCAGCTCGTTCGGCGTGTATTGGGCGAGGTCATGCGCGTGTATCCGGCGCCGGGAGACCTCGGCATAGCAGGCGTGCACCTCGGGTGGTGGCGTCAGGGACGACAGATACAGCCCGGTCGGCTTGAGCCCGAGGCCGTTCACGAGTTCCTTCAGGTGTGTCAAGGTATGTTGCTCGATCTCCTGGATCAGTGCGCCGCGGCACACCGCATCTATGGTCAGCCGAGCGAGCACCCGCTGCAGTGCGACGCGCGCACGCCAGCACAGTATGTCGCGCCGTTCTTCTTGCGTCCATCGTACCACCAGGTGAACAAGCTCAGGGTGAGCCTGCTCTGGAACGAACTCGAAGATCAGTTCCAGCTCAAGATCCACCGGCAGGCCGTCGCGCGTCTGGATGCCACGGAAGGGGACGCGAATCGCATCGGGCGCGACGTTGACGAAGCAGCGAATCGTCTGCGTCAATGGGTCAATGTCGAAGAAGGCAGGGCCGCGATGCAAGGAATGGAACCGTTCGTTCTCATACACCACGGCGACTTCGTCTTCGTCCACCCAATATCTGCCGAATAGACGGCCGAGCGCACGCTCCAACCGATGAAAGAGAGGGGGATGTCGCTTAGACGGTTTCATAGCACGAGTTGACAAGAACCTGTCGGATCAATCCGCAGGCAACCAGGTTTCACCGAGTCAAGCCGACGTTGTAGGCTAAGCAAGTACTGCGCTAATCGCGCCTCTGGGTTGCCACTATATGGTCGCGGCGATGATTCGTGCTCGAGCATCTCGGCGAGCAGCTCGGTGCGGGTGGCCGGCCGTGGATGGCGCTCGCGGATGCGCCGCAGCAGGTGCCGCTCAACCGGGCTCAGGCCGCTGATGACATGACCGTTGATCTGCACTGCGTCGCGCGTCGGGTCGAACTCGAAAGGGCGTCTGGCCGGCAGCGATTGAGATGCAACGAACGCAGCGAAGATCGGCGAACGGATCACGTAGCGCCCCGACGGCTTGTGAATCACCCCCTTGGCCTCTAGTGGACGGAGAGCGTCGCCCTCGGCGGGCAGTCCACGAGCGAGTGCGGCAAGCACGGCCTGCTCCTCCACCTCTAGGCTCTCCCAGATGCGCTCGCATTCGGGCAAAACATCAACATTATTAGACTGCAGCCGGCTCAGTGCGTTCGGTGCACCTAAGTAGAGGCTCGGATCGTGGCGCAGAGCCGTCATCGCGGCGCGCAACAAGCCGGGATGGTTACCCGACCACGCAAGCAGCGCCTCGACCGCAGCCTGTGACACCCCTCGGATACCCCACTGGGCGCTCAGCTCCTGCACCAGCGATCGAGCATCATCGTCGGCGTACGGACCGATGGCGATGGTGTGCGAGGCCATGAGCTCGTAAAGCTCTTGAAACTCAGCCTCCTCGCGCAGATAGGCTAGCTCCCGCCGAGTAAAGGTGACATACATCAGCCTGCGCTTGTGGTCATCGCGGAACGATCGCAAGCTATTGAGCGTGGCTGATGGCGCATGCTGCACCACATGGTCGAAGTCGTCTAGCAGGATGAAGAGCTGGTCGAAGCCAGCGCGAAAGATCTCGGCGAAGGCATCCTTAAGGTTGATCCGCGCGCGCGCTGCCGATGCAATGGCTTGATCGCGCAGATCGGTCACCGTCGTCGTGAGGGGGTAAGGCGAATGGGGCGCGTCACGCAAGGCGCGCAACAGGGCGTCGAGCATCAAGGTGTGTAGGGCAGCCGGTGTGTATTCGGCTAGATCGGTGCAGTTGACCAGGACGCTCAGACAGGCTGCAGCGGCCGGGCCGAGATGGTAGGCAAGTACGTCGTGCCGCGCCATGTGACGGGCGATGTTCGACTTGCCGGAGCTGCCCACGCCGACAAGCGAGCACGACTCGCCGGATCGCAGCACGTCCAGCGCCCGCCGGATCAGATCGCTGCAAAAGCTCAACCGACGCTTGCCGCGTGAGAGTTCATGCGTCCTTTCTTCCATCGCTCCTGCCTCCTTCATCTCCGGTTATCAGCTTATAGCCCTTGCCGCGCACGGTGACTAAGTAACGAGGCCGGTCGGCTACTGGCTCAATCTTCTTGCGGACGCGCTTCACCAGAGCATCCACTGCGTTGTGATGCAGTGCCTCGAAGTGCTCGCCGGGATGGAGCGCCTCGAGGATCTCCTGACGGCCGTGCACCCTTCCTGGCGTGCGGGCCAGGATGGCCAGCAGGTCGAACTCGCGGGCGGTCAGGTCGGCGCGCGCCTGACCGTTCACCCACACGGTGCGGGTATGCTCGTCCACCACCAGCCGGCCGTTGGTCGCCGGCGCGCCATAGGCGCAGACATACTGCGCGAAGATCGGGCTGAACGGTTGCCCATTTCGCACCACGCCCTTGAGCGCGAGCCCTTCAATTGCGCAGGCATCGGGCGACGGCTGACCGCGTGCCAGCCGATATAGGGCGATCTGCTCGTCGGGCGGCAGACTCATCCACAGCTTGCGGCACTCCTCATGGACGGCATCGCCCGGCGTCGCCCGACCTTCCGTCAGCTCGTCGAACATGGCCACGATCAGTCCGGGATGCCCGCCGCTCTCCTCAATCAGAGCAGCGCGCGCCTGCGGCGCGAGCCGCCGGCCGCGGCGCGCTTCGATCTGTTCAATCACTGCGTAGGCATCGCTGCGGCTGTAGGGGGGCAGGCCGATCACCGAGCGCGAGAACAGCTCGTAGAAGCCCTCGCACTCGGCCGGCGGGCGGATGCGCTTCGGATGGTCGCGCACCACGAGCAGGTAACTGAGCCAGGCTTTGTTGTCGTCGCGCAGCGCCCGCAAGTTAGCCAGCGCCAGCGGCGGCAATGCGCGATAGGCCTCATCGAACTCGTCGAGGATGACGCATAGCCGAAAACCGCGCTCGCGGCACAGCATCAGCGCCGCCAGCTCGACATGCCGCCGGGCCAGCAGGGCATTGCCGCTGCTGATGATCACTTCCCGGCGCAGGGCGTTCAACTCGTTGCGCAGGCCGTGCAAGTCGGCATGCTGGCCGCACGCTTCAACCATCGCGGTGAGGATCAGCTCGAAGAATCCCCACTCCGAGATTTCGGCCAGACGATTGCAATCGCAATAGGCGAACAAGGTGACGTCGGCCTGCTCGCGCAGGTAGTGGGCGCGCGTCTCCGCTTCCAGCAAGAAGCGCAGCAGGCGCGACTTGCCCATGCTGGCGCAGCCAACGATGGCGCACGACTCGCGTGCGCGGATTAGCTCGAACAGCGGACCGAGGATCTCGGCGCGATACGTCGGATTCATCGCGGCCATGGCGAATTTCACTCCTCACCGACTCTGACCGGCAGGATGGCCTCCGTGCGCGCCGGCAGCGCCTCCGGCTGTGGCCAGTCTTGCGGCGGCCAGTCGCCACCCCAGGCAGCCAGGCGCTCGGCGATGAGCGCGGCGCTCAGCAGGGCACGCGAACGCGCGGCGTTCCGCGCGCTTGCGTCCGCGTCGGAATACTTGCGCAGCAGCGAGATCAGCGTCTCCATCAGCAGCGCCCAGTAATACTGCTTCAACTCGTCGGGTTCGCCGGTCAGCCCGCAGAACAACCGGCGCAGCGTGGAAATGGCGTCGAACGCCTTTTGCAGTTCGCCGCGCAGGCGGGGGGATAGGTCGGGCAAATTGTCCCAGTCCGGCGGGGCGAGCCGGTCGTTTCCTGCGACCGGCGCGAGCAACGCCAGATCGAGGGCATAGGCGAGACGCAGCTGATCGCGTGGAATCGGCGTCAGCCGCAGCTGGATGTCGGTCTCCAGCTCGGCGAAGTCGCGCAGGATGTATCCTGAGCCGGAGCGCTCGTAGTCCAACACGTATGTCTTGCAGTCCTGGTCCACGAAGATGTTGCCGCTGTGGAGGTCGCCATGGGTTGCCGCTTCCCATCGCGAGCGGAAGGAGGATTGCAGACGATGCCGATACGCCCAACTCACGGGGTTGCGCAACATAAGCGCCCTTCCAACCAGTGATGCTGCGTCGAACCGCTCGCTGTTTTGATTACAGTAATCCAGAATGCGGCGCTCAAAATCGGGTGTGAACATGTGGGCGACGTAATAGCTGTAGACTGATTGCACGTCTACACTGCCGCGCTCTTTGTAAAGCGGGCGCAGCGTGACGTTGAACAGGTCTTCTAGCGCTCGCCGCACCTGTTCGCCAGATGCGCGGGGATACCAGCTGCGGAACAATCGGCGATCCTCGCGGGCGATGTTGGTGTAACGGATTGCGCCGATGTGCCACAATGTGACGCTGTGCCCCTGATCCTCAATGCGCGCGCAACGTTCGGGGAGCAGCAAGCCCTTGATCCACTGTCTGTAGTTGCTTACTTCGCTCTTGATTTTCTCCGCGGCAGCCACTTTCACGACCTCACGCTGCAACGCGACGCGATCGGCACGGATAGGTTCCGCAATGTAGACGCCGGCGCGCGCGGGCGCGCTGCTCGACATCTGAGACGTGGAGGGCGGGTCGGGCGTGACCAAATGTACCTTGGCGATGCTCGGGCTTTCCCCGCGATAGAGCCGCACTAGGGCGCAGCGGATTTCCTCCTCGCTCGCCTCCGGGTTGTCTTTGAGCGTTTTGCTGCGCAGTTCATCGCAGCCCGGGCCACTGATCTGAAGGTTACACGGGCAGAACTGCTCGAATGCGCACTTGACTCTACCTAGGAGCTCGTCCGGATCTTCGCCTTTCTCGAGGACAAAGCTACCGTGGGCGTTCGCCCGATTCGTGAGCTGGATAGTAGCGTAGGCAGTTACGATAATGCAGGCCGTTGGCTTCAAATCCTTGGCCAGGTGCAAGCCCGCTTCATCTGTGCCTGGTCCGAACAGCGCTAAGTCCACAATCGCCACGCGGCAGCCATATGCCCGCGACTTCGTCTTGGCGTCTGCGATCAGCGCCTCACCTTGACCTTCGGCGATGATCGGCTCATAGCCCTGCGTCCTGAGATCGCAGGCGTGATCCTGGGCAGTCTGCACATCATCATCCACGACCAACACGCGCCGGGAAGCGTTGCAAGACCAACTCAGATTGTCTGAGTCTTCTCCCACTCGGTTCATCGCAACTTCCTCAGATCAACATGGTCACCTCGCGCCCACATGAGGCGGCGCGACGGGCAGGAGGATGATGAAGGCGGCGCCTTGAGGCGGCTGTTCATCGGCCAGGCGCACGATGCCTCCCATCGCCTCGATGTACTGGCGGACGCGAAGCAAGCCAATCCCATGCCCTAGGCTGTTGTCAATCTTCTCGCGGAAGAGACGCAGGCGCAATTCCGGAAGCACGCCCGGCCCGTCATCCTCGACGCGCACCTCGACCCAGCGGCCGGCACGCAGCCGGGTGTTCACGGTGAGACGGCTGCCCTGCTTCCCATTGGACATGGCCGCCACGGCGTTGCCCACTAGGTGGCCGAGCGCCCAGCGCAACCCTTTGGGATTGACGCGCACCCGCACGTCGCCACAATTTAGGACGGGATCGAGCGCCAGCGCCGCCGTCGGACGTTGCCGCCAGGCCTCCTGGACGAACTCGCGAACCAGCGTGTCGCAGGGCACGTCACGATACTCGGGCTGCTTCTCGTTATCGCTCCCCAGTGCTTTCTTAAAGGCCAGCCACAAGCGCGCCACGCCTTCGCCTATCTCTGTGACCCACCTGCGACCCTGTTCAGAAAGGCCAATCGAATCATGCAGCAACCATCTAACGCGCCGTCGAATGCTGAGAAACTCTCTGCCTGCGCCGTGCGCGAAGTCCACGAAGCCACCGGTCGCCACCGCCAGCGCCGTTTGATAGCGCAATCGGTCGGTCAGTTCGTCGCGCTCCATCACCAGGCCGATCTGGCGGGCGATGCCGCGCATCTGCTCCTCGTCATCCTCGTTGAACGCCTGCAGGTTTGGGCTCTCCAGGATTAGCACGCCAAGCAGGTCGCCGCTGCTGCTCATCAGCGAGGCGCAAAGCTCAGGGCGCATGCCCGCGCAGCCCGGCAAGAAGTAAGGATCTGCGCTCGCGTCCGGGCAGTTGTAGACCTCAAGCTCGCGCGTTTCAAGTGCCAAGCGCGCCACATGGCCGGCGATGCTGCGATCGCCAACCGGTAGCGTGCCGGTCTCACTCACGTCGTCGAAGGGGTAGAAATCGAGCGAAGCCGGTGCTACCTTCAACGCGCTCTCCGCAGGGGCGTATGTGTAAATCGCGACTTTGGCGTGCGGGTAGTGCTTCTTAAGCAATACCATGATGCGGCGTAGCGCTTCGTCTTTGCTGAAGGTAGTGGCAGCCAACTCGGTCACTTGCAGGGCAAGGTCACGCTGATCACGCTGTTTCTCGGCGAACTCCAGCAGAATCGAGTCGCGAATGCTGCCGGCGGCGAGATCGGCCAACACCTTGAAGAGGAAGCGCTCCTCCGCGGTGAAGACGTGCGGATGCCGATAGTTCAGGAACATGACGCCGACGGTTTCACCCCCGGCGCGCAGCGGCAGAATGGCGACCGAGCGGATGCCCTCGCGCCGAACGAAGTCCTTGCTGAAGTCGTCCCTGCCGGTATGCTCGATGAAGCGCGGCGCCTCCAAGTCGAAGCCACGCTGGACGACGCCGCCCGCGGTTGCGCGCTCTGCGTAGAGCGCGTCTAGGTCGCGCACGCCGAAATGCGTTCCGAGTATCAGATCTTTGGTTCCCCAAACCAGATGCCAAAGGGTCAAGGCCGACAGATCACGGGCAACCTCGCGCATGACTCGCTTGATCTCGTCCAAGGTATCGGCCAGGTTGATCGGCGCGGCGATCCGGCGCGCCACCTCCAGCACGCGTCGTCGGTCGGCTAGGCAACGCGCATTGTCGAGCGCCAGCGCGGCCACGTCGGCCAGGTCCTCCAGCGCCCGGGCATGTGCCTCGTTGAAGGCGTTCGGGAAGGGGGACTCGACGTTGAGCGCGCCGAGAATCGCCGCCGGATTCGGCTCATCGCCGCGCCGGATCGGCGCGACTAACTGGCTGCGCGTCCCGCGCCCGTGAACGTCATAGAAGTGCGCCTGCCACTCTGAGGCCGTCACGTCCGCCGCTCGCTGAGTCTGACCGGTGCGCAGCGCAAGCCCAGTGATGCCGCGGAACGGGTCGGCCTCCCGATTGCACCGGAGTGCGCCGCCGGCGTCTAGAAAGTATTCGCGGCGGATCTCGCGGGGTTCGGGGTCTACCGGTTCATCGGCGCGCTCCCAGTCGCGCAGGTTGACCTCGACGACGGCCTGCGGCAGGTTGATGATCTCGCGGGCAGCATCCAGAAGGGCGCGCACTACGTCTTCTAAGCAGGCGTCCGGCTGCAGAGCCGCGTCCATCACGCGCTGGTGACTGGCCAGCTCCCGAGCGCGCGCCTCCCGCTCTGCTGCGGCAGCGTCGCGCGTCCGCTGCGCTGCCCGCCAATTCTGGATCGCTACGGCGGCCAGCCTGGTGAACATCTTAGCCTGAGTCAGCTCGGGATGGCCGAACATCTGGGGGGATCGCCAGTACAAGCGCAGCGCGCCGAGCGTCTCGCCTGTCTCCACCGACCGCACTGGCGCGCAGATCAGCGCGCGGACGCCCTCTTCGCTCAGCACGGGGTGCGTTTCGATCAGCCGCCGCAGGTCAGGCGATCCAGGCTCGTCCGTGTCGGGAACCGCCAGCATCCCCTCGCGCAAGGCCTTAGCGGTCAGGCCGTCCGGGCGCGGCATGCGGATCGGGTCAGGCACCTTCTGCCAGCCGGCATGGCCAGCCTGCTCGATGTCGTAGGTGACCCGCGTGCCGTCTGCAGTAGCTGGCACAATCGAAGCGCAATCTACGCCGACCACCTCGCGCGTAACCTGGCAAATCTCGGCCAGGGTGTCCTTCAAGGATGGCCGGTCAGCATGCGCAAGGATGTCGCAGGTGAGCGCGTTCAGCCGCGTCTGGCGCTCATAGCGCCAGGCCCGCGCCAGCACGGTGGACGCCTCGCGGCAGAACTTGCGCAGCAGCCGGAGCTGCTCAGGCACGATCTCGCGCGGCCGGATGACATTGTCGAGCGCAAGCAGGCCAACCGAATGCCCCTCAGCTTGCAACGGCGCAAGCAGCCATTCGCCAACCGGCGCACAACGACCTTGAGCCGACTCCTGGCAGGTGAGGCAATCCGGCCCAAGCTCTTCACCACGGAAGCGCATGATCTCGGCGGGGGACGTCAGGGCGCGGGCGGCGTAAGGCGATTGGGCGACGGGGATATGGTGCTGCTGCATCTCGGCCGATGCGCAGTCGCCGGCGGCTGCCAGCCCGATCAGGATTTGCGGCATGCCATCACGCGCCGACGTCCCGGCGGCTGCGTCCACCCACCACAGCCGTGCGCGCTCGAAGCCCATCTGCAGGCCGCTCCGGACGATGACTTCGGCAGCCTCCCGGAGCGATTCAGCGCGGTCGGCCCGACGCATCGCCTCGTCCAGTGCGCGCAGGCCGTTCAATTGGCGCAAGCGCCAGGTCAACTCGGGGATTAGGACATCCCCTTTCGGGAGATAGCACCACGCACCGGCCTGCAGCGCGCGATAGCCGACTTCGGGATCGTCGAAGCCGGTGAAGATGATCGCCTCGGCATTCGGCTGCAGGCGCATCAAATCTTCCATCGCGGCGATGCCGTCTTTGCCGGGGCCTAGCCGCTCATCAATCAGGAAGACGTCGAATGGCTGCGCCTCCTCTTCTGCGATCCGCACAGCTTCCTCCGGCCTCTGCGCCGTGGCCACTTGGATCGGCAACTCGTATCGCAATCGCTTGGCCATTTGATCCGTGAATAGCGGATCGTCATCTAGGATCAGCGCGCGAATCATCTGCTTCCCCTCCACGGCGAACATGTGATCATCCCCCTTCGTGAAATCCAATCCGCTCACGAGCCGCACGCGCACCGCAATTGCCCCCATGCGCGTAGGCCCCGCGTGAGCTCGAATCGCGCGTTGTGGCAGCGTATGCTCCTTCATTAAACACCGCTAGACCCCTCCCGGCAACTCCACAACTATGCGGGTGCCCCACAACATGGCGCTCTCGGCGACGTAGATGCGGCCGTGCATCGCCTCCATGAGATGGCGCGCGACGTATAGCCCCAGCCCGCTGCCACCGTCGCTGCGCGTGGTGAAGCCTAAGTCGAAGATGCGTTGCCGATCGCGCAGGTGGATACCCGGCCCGTCGTCCTCCACGCTTACGATGACGACCGGTCCGGCGCGCCGCTGCCGCTCCTCGATGCGCACGCGCACGCGCCCCACGTGGCCTTCCCGATGCTCCTTCCTAGACCGCAGCAAGGCAATCTGCTGCACCGCGTTGAGCATCACGTTGAGCAGGACGTGCTGCAGATGGACCGGGTTGGCACGCGCGATCACCATGCGCTCGGGCATCTCCACCTGGACATCCACGCCGGCGCGGTCGGCCTCGTCGCGCAGCATCTGAACCGCTTCCTGAGCTTCGTGCTCCACCCGCACGGCGTGAACGCTCGATTGCGTCGCGAAGCGCCGGAACAGCTCGTTCATGCGCGACAGCGACGCAACGCTCTCCAGCGCATGCGCAAGCATGCCCTGAGCGCAGCGCAGCGAATCCTGTGCCGACGCCGGCGCGATGGCCAGCGCGCGCTCGACCTCGCCGAGCTGCCGCTCCAATGATTTCAATGCCTCCTTGGCTGCAGGGATGCGGTTGTTCATCTCATGCACTAGGCCGCGATTCAACTGGCCGAGCAACATATCGCGCTGAAGCGTCACGATGCGGGCGACCATCTCACGGCGATCCAGCGCCGCGCCGACGGCTAGCGCGCCGGCGCGCGCCTGTTCACGGCGCGCCTCGTCGAAGACGGTAGGCCGGTCGTAGAAGAAGAAAAGGGCGTAGCGTGTCGTCGCATCCACGGGCACCGGCACGCCTAGACACGCTTGGAAGTGAAGCAGCGGCAGCAAGTAGCGCACCCTAGCAGCAGCCGCTTCGACGTTCTCAATGACACAAAACTCGCGGTCCTCGGCTACGTCCCGCACCGGACTATGAATCAAATTGGCTGCCGTCTGAATTGCCAGCCGCTCGTCATCGCGAGGAAGCTCGATCTCCACCTTGCGGGCCTCTCGATCGAGCTTGAACAGCACGGCTAGCGAGGCGCGGGTCAGGCGCTGGGCGCGCAACACGGCCTGGGCCAACAGCCGCTGCGGCTCTGCGTAGGCAGCAGCCGGCGCCTGCCATTCATGCGCAGCGGCCGGCCTCGTCAATTCGCTGGTCTGCGAGGCCAGGAGCACATCGAGCAGATCTTCAGCCTCGAAGGGCTTCGGCAAGATCTTCACACCGCGCGCCAGCAGCTGCTCCAGTGCCGGATTCGCCTTGCCGGTGAGGCAGCCCCAATCGCCGGAGGTCAGCACACCGTGCATCTGCGGCGCAACGTCCAGCATGCGAGCCAGCGCCTCCAAGCCCGATATGCCCGGCAGATGCACGTCCATAATCACCAGGTCGAAGGCCGCCCCGGAGGCCAGGCGCGCAAGGGCTTCTTCGGCCGATGCAGCGCCGTCGGCGTGTTGGCCGGCGCTGCGCAGCCATCGCACCCAGCATTCCCGATGCTTGTCGTCGTTATCCACGATCAGCACGACACATGGGCGCGGCAGACCGGCCAGCTGCAGCGGTAATCGCACTCCCCGTTTTGAAGTGACGGGGATGCCAGAACGCAATTCGTCCCGCATCCTGTCGTTCAAGCGCGCGTCGTCGTCCGACCAGCGCACGGCGCGAATGTCACGCATAGTTAGGGCAATCCGCCGCTGACCGATGTCAACATGCTGCACGACTGCCTTCACCGCGTCACCGATCCAGAACACATCTTCGATCGGTCGCTTGCACCAAGTCGGCAGATTTGATTGGTGTAGGAGTCCGGCGACGCCTGGCCGTAGCTCGACGAAGACGCCATAGGGCTGCACGGCAGTGACGATGCCCTCGACCAGTTGCCCAGGGGAGAGCCAGTCGCCGACGGTGAGCCACGGGTCATCCTGGGCCAGGCGAACGCTCAACTCCAGAGACTCGCCGTTCCGTTCGCCCAGCATCACTGCCTGGACTTTGACGCCCGGCCGATAAGTCTGCTGCCAGTTTCGCCGCTCCTCGGCCGTCCAGGCCAGCTCGCGCTCACGAATGATGGCCTTCCGACCATCCTCCAGCTTGACGAGCAGGCCAAAGGGCATGATCCGGATCACCTCACAGGTGAAGAGCGTGGTCATCGTGGTGGACATGCTGCTGATGTCATGCTAGCATGCGAACGGCTGTCAGAAACGTTCAAATTCTCAGCACTTTCATGACTTTTCTGACAGTGAGGTGTTCATCCTTATTGCGCTGCAGGATGCCCGGTTCTTCACTGCGCTTAACCGGTTACCTAAGGCGCGACTTATGCGGCGGTCGGGCCAAGCGAAGACGGCCAATCGAAGAGCACCGGCATAGCTTGCTCCCCCGGATGTTTGTTATCATCTAGATTGCCATGCTAGAAGCGCTAAGCCCACTGAAAGACAGGCTGGCCGATGCTCAAGCACGCATCGCCGACCTGCGGGAGCGTCTTTGACATCGCTGCGAAAGCAAAGCGCATCAGCGAGCTTGAGGTGCTGGCATCGGACGCGAACTTTTGGAACGACTCTAGCCGCGCACAGGCGCTAATGCGGGAGATGGGGACGCTGAAGGCGAGCGTAGATGCCTATGACCAGCTGCTGCGGCGCGCCTCGGATGCAGCCGTGATGATCGAGCTGGCCAACGAGAGCGGCGATGAAGCAGCCGTGCGCGAGGCCGAGCACGAAGTGCTTGCAGTGGAAGCCGCGCTTGCGCGCGCCGAGCGTGAGCTGATGTTCTCCGGCAAACACGACCGCGCCGACGCGATTCTCTCGATCCAGCCGGGCGCCGGCGGCGTGGACGCCCAAGATTGGGCCGAGATGCTGTACCGAATGTATCTGCGCTGGGCCGAGCGACACGGCTTCAAAGTGAGCGAACTGGACTACACGACCGCTGAAGTGGCCGGCATCAAAAACGTTACCCTGCAGATCTCCGGCGAGTATGCCTTTGGCTACTTGCGCAGCGAGCGTGGCGTGCATCGCCTGGTGCGCTTATCGCCGTTCAACGCGGGCAATACGCGTGAGACGTCGTTTGCCCGTGTGGACGTGTATCCTGACATCCAAGACAGCGAGATTCGCATCGAGATCAACCCGAACGACCTAGAGATTGACACATATCGCTCGCAAGGCGCCGGCGGGCAGAACGTTCAGAAGAACGAGAGTGCCGTGCGCATCAGGCACATTCCGACCGGCATCGTCGTCACCTGCCAGGATCAACGCAGCCAGACCCAGAACCGAGAGCGCGCCATGCATATCCTGAAGGTGCGGCTTCAGGAGCTCGAGGAACGCAGGCGCGAGGCAGAGCTGCGCCAGCTGCGCGGTGAGCACGTGGAGGCGGAGTTCGGCAACCAGATCCGCAGCTATGTGTTGCATCCCTACCGGCTGGTGAAGGACATGCGCACCGGCTACGAAACCAGCCAGACCGACGAGGTGCTGGATGGCGACTTGGACGCCTTCATGGAAGCCTACTTGAAATTGGGCATTCAGCGTTGAGCATCAAACGCGCGTTCCGCCTTCCAACCCTTTGCCTAACTCTTCGGCTACGCCTCGTATGAAGATACTGGCCGTGAGCGATGAGATCGTCTCCTGGATTCATAGTCCCCAGCTCGCCGAGCGCTGCCGGGATGTGGACATCGTGCTGAGCTGCGGCGACTTGCCCAACGACTACCTCGAATACATCGCGACGATGCTGGGCAAACCGTGCTTCTACGTGCACGGCAATCACGACTGCAGCGACCGGCGCGGGCCGGAGGGGTGGATTAACCTAGATCTGCAACGCTACCGGCTGGGCACTTGGCGTCTGGCCGGCTTGGAAGGGAGCCCGCGCTACAAGCCGGGCGCACCCTTCCAATACACCCAGAGCGACCAATGGCTGCGCGCGTTCTGGCTGGCGCGCAAGATGGCGCAAGGGCTGGCGCGTTGGGGGCGCGGCGCGGACATCGTCATCAGCCATGCGCCGCTGCGCGGCATCCACGATGGCAGCGATCCAGCGC
This sequence comes from Thermoflexales bacterium, assembly GCA_025056965.1. GTDB lineage: Bacteria > Chloroflexota > Anaerolineae > J036 > Brachytrichaceae > JAAFGM01. The sequence goes on from JANWVF010000076.1 coordinate 19,180, forward strand.
ATGTTGGCTTCGATGCGTTCAACTGGTTGGCCAAAGCCTTCAAGCCGCGGCTGTGGCTGCACGGCCACCAACATCGCAACTATGCGCCGATGCAAGCGCGGGAGACCTACTTAGGCGAAACGCTAGTCGTGAACGTGCATCCGTATCGGCTGCTGGAACTACCCGACCGGGCATGACGCAAATTGCGCGCACGTTCTCCAAGCGCATCACGCGCCGGCTGAGCCTTGATTACCTGCTGCACCTGCCGGCGAACCATTCTCGGCGCAGCCGCCTGCCGCTCATCCTGTTCTTGCACGGCTCGGGCGAACGGGGCTCGAACCTGGAGATTGTGAAGCGGGAGGGCATCCCGCGGCTGGTGGAGCAGTGGCCTGAATTTCCATTCATCGTTGTCTCGCCCCAGTGTCCGGAACACACGACTTGGACGATGCAGGCCGACGCGCTGTTGTTGCTCTTGGACGACGTGGTGAAGCGATACGCCGCGGATGCGACGCGCATCTATCTGACCGGCTTGAGCATGGGGGGATATGGGGCTTGGTATCTGGGCAGCGAGTATCCCGAACGGTTCGCGGCCGTCGTGCCGGTCTGCGGCGGATTCAACCCATTGTTGGGCTTTCCTGAGCGCGTTTGCGGCTTGCGCTATACGCCGGTGTGGGCGTTCCACGGCGCCAAGGACAAGATCGTGCCGCCGAGCGAGTCGCGCCTGCTGGCGCGCACGCTGCGCCGTTGCGGCGGGAACGTCCGGCTAACGGTTTATCCGGACGCCGGGCACGACTGCTGGACGCGCGCGTATGCCGACCCCAAGCTCTACGACTGGCTCGCGCGACAGCGGCGCTGACCGTTTGATTCGCCCTAATGCCGGCAGCTGCGCAGATTCAACCCGCGGCGCTATCGCCGGCCTGTCGGTGCTGCGACGGCACCAGCCGCATCGCCAGCCAGCGCTTAAGCGGGCCGTAGTGCTTGCGATAGTAGCGCTGTCGGCTGCGCCACTTCAGCCGCTCGGCGCGCTCGCTGACCTGGCCGCTACTTGCGCCGCCGTAGTGCGTGACGACCGCCTGCGGCACGCACCAGATCTCCCATCCGGCTTTGTGCATGCGCATCGCCCAGTCCACCTCCTCGGCGTACATCTCAAAGCCTTCGTCGAGCAGGCCCACCTGCCGGATCGCTTCGACGCGCGCGAACATTGCCGCGCCCAAGGGATGCCCGACGCGGAAAGGCGGTCCTTCATATTGCGCCGCAGCGTAGCGCCCATCCAGCCAGGTGTCGCGAAACCGCCACAACACCGGCTGCGTCTCGAGCGCGAGTTGCACTAAGCCGGGCAGCGCAAACGCGCCGTGTTGCAGGCTGCCGTCAGGGTTAAGCAGCTTCGGCCCGCACAGGCCACACCGCGGATGCGCTTCCATGAAATCCAGCAGCGCCTTGGCTGCGCCGCGGTGGACGACCGTATCGGGATTCAGAAGCCAGGCAAACCGAAACGAGGCGCAAGCGAGGCGCGCAGGTTGAGCTACAGCTTGCCCTACTTTTCCTGCGATCCCCAGATGCGTCAGCGCGAGGTTGTTGCCTTTGACGTAACCGATGTTGTCATCGCAGGCGATCAGCTCGACGGCGGGGAACTCGGCGCGCACCATTGCCGGTGTCTCGTCGGTTGAAGCACTGTCCACCACAACGATGCAGCTCGGGATGCCGGAAGCCTCTAGATCCGCGAGGAGCGAATCCAGGCAAGTGCGCAGCAGGTCGCGCACGTTCCACGAGACGATGACGACGGCCAGCATGACCATAGGCATCCGGCGTCACGGCTCAACCAGCGTGACGAGGATTGGCGTGACCCGGCTGTTGATCGGCGCGATCTCAACTTGCTCTTGGATCAACGCGCCCCAGACGCGAAAGGGATTGCGCACCGGCACGCGGTTAAGCACGATGCAGCCGCGCACGACGACCTGTCTGCCGGGCGGCAGGTAGTACAGCTTCACGCCGTCGCGCTCCACGATCTGCAAATCGTCGAGCGTACCCACCCCCCAGCGCCAAGGATGGTCCTCGCCGGTGTTGGTCTCGAAGTCCACGCCCACGCGCCACACGCCCGGCTCTTCGGCGAAGCCTTTGGTGTAGCGGTTGGTGTCCATGGTGTAACAGTCATTCGGGTCGAACGGACCAGCGGTGCGGATGGGCGTGCTGCTGGCGTTGCGGATGGTTGTGGTGAAGTACAGCGTGTCGCCCAGCCGCATTGTCAATTCCGGCGTAGCGCCCACCCCCGACCACTGAATGCCGTTGCCGTTGGGTTGGAGCACGATCTCAGCCATCGGCCGCCCGCTGTCGGCGATCGTGAGGGGTGCAGTAACAACATCGCGCTGGCCGATTAAGTCTTCGGCCTCGGCGACGATGACGTATTGGCCATCGGGCGGCGGGTCGGCGCCCAGGTCTATACCGCCGTCGTAGTCGTAAAAGTAGCGTCCGGCGGGCAGCACCTCGTCCACCGGCAAACGCTGTAGAAGACCTTCCTGACGCGGCACGTCGTAACGAAAGTTGTCCGGCCCGATCACGTAGACGCGCAGCTTGGCCGGCTGCGCGATGAAGACATTAATGTAAACGTGGTCATCTATCGCGTCGCGGTTCGGCGTGATGATGTTGGTCGAGACGGTGAATTCTTCGATCTTTGGGAAGGGCACATCGGCGCCTGTGATCGTGAGCGTGCCGGTATGCGTCGCCGTTCGACCATCGGTCGTCGTCGCCTCTAGCGTCCACGTGTATTCTCCATCGGGTAACAGGCGACCGTCCTCGACGATGCCGTTGAAGAGGTATTCGTAGGGACGCGGGATGGCCGGCCTGGGTACGTCACGACGAATGTCATAACGTCGCCCGGTGCGATCGGTTAGATAGATTGAGATGCGCGCCGGCGCATGCACGCGATAGCTGATGCGAGCTAGGTCGTCCTTACCGTCCGCATTTGGGCTGATCACGTCCGGCGCGACTCGCACGTCGCTCACCGGCTGTGGCGCGAAGGCGCAGGCCACCAATGCCCCCGCCAGCGCGAATAGCGCCCCCACACGTCGCATCATCAAGGTGAGTATAGCAGCCGCCTGCGTGCCATTTTGCGTCAGCAGCGCCTAAGATCGCGCCGAGCTTGTTCGGCAAATCCGGCGCCATACGTCATTGACATGTGCCTTTCTGCCTGTGTGAACGCCTATCGTCCGTTGTCCGCTACTGTGCGCGGATTGGCTTTGACGGTCGCGACGCGGATGGCGCTTGTGAGCCGGTCGCCAAGCGCGCATCCGACCCCTGAGAGTATTGCGCAACCGTACGGTGATCGCGGTGATCGAGCCGTGCGGAACGAGATAGTCGAGGCCTATGCCGAAGGTGGGAGTCGAACCCACACTCCCGTAAGGGAACACGATTTTGAGTCGTGCGCGTCTGCCAGTTCCGCCACTTCGGCGTGCTGTAGGCGCTGAGTATAGCACTATGGCATAGGTAGAGGGAGTGCCGGAACGCCTTAAATTCACCAAGTATGCGCGCAGTCCTGCGGATAGCACAGGCAACTAGGGTGGTCCACACCGCCTGATGGAAGTGCTAGATGCCGACGTGGATCAGGATGCGATCCGTCGGCGCGCGATCAAGGATGGCCATAGCGTGCCGAGCGACGGCCTAAGCCTGGGAATTGCGTTCGACCGGGCGAAGCCCGATTGACATTCATCGGCCCTGCGCTAGAGTAATGCGCGATGCGCATCATCTGCTGAGGAGGAAGGGCCATGGCCACAACTAGCAAGCCCAAGGCAACCAAGAAGACGACTAAGAAGGCGACGACCCAGAAAACGACCAGGAAGGCTACCTCAATGAAGAAGCAGGCGCCTACTCCGAAAGAGCCCGCGCCCGTGCCGGTCGAGGTCGTGCCCGAACCCGAGCCGGTGGGATAAAGCCTCTCGCGATGACGAAGCAGTAGGGAAGGCCCGGCACGCAAGATAGCCGTGCCGGGCACTTCGCCGTCCCCGACAATCGTACCCCGTACTCATAAAGGGCGCCGCCGCTTCGCGCGCCTGGTTCCGCTGGCGCCGCTTGTTGCCGGGATGCTCTCAGAGCGAGGCGCAGGTTTAGCGGGCACTGGCCAGGTAGACCCTCCACCTGCTAAACCTGCTTCCGTGGCTGGAGCAAACAAACTGCCCATTGACAAAACCGAAGAGAGTCGTTATCATATTTGATAACGATACTGAATCTGATAACCATCATGTCGCTGAAGAATTTCGCCGTCATCAATCATCCTGTGCGCATGCGGGTCTTCCAGGCGCTCCACGCTGAGGAGCTTTCTATCAACCAACTGGCGACGCGGCTGCCGGACGTCCCGAAGCCCTCACTCTATCGGTATGTCCATCAGATGCTCGAGGCAGGCGTGATCGAGGTGACGCGCACGCGCCAAGTCAACGGCATCGAAGAGCGTTTCTTCGCGGCGGTCAAAGAGTTGATTGATCCGGCGGACATAGACCGGCCCGGCGGCCTAGAAGAATTCGCCGACCACGTGCAGTTGTACGGCACAGGCGCGATACAGGAACTGACGCGCTACATCCTGCTGAGCGAAGACCCTTACGACGAGAACATCGCCGTCCGCGACCACGTCTTCTACGCCACAGAGCAGGAGTTCGTGCAGACGCGCGAAGCGATTTATGCCTTGCTCAAGCGTTTAGAAGCGGCGCCACCCACGCCCGAACGGCGCAAGTACCGCATGTTCATCGTTGGGCATCCGGTCGGTCTTCACGAAGCAGACACGTCGGCATCGAAGTAGGTCGGGGGCGTCCCTATGGTTTCTCAACCTCCAACTTGCCTGCTGATTTTTGTCCTATGAACGAGAAGATGACTTTTAACCCGGTGCGCGATTTCTTCGCCTTCTTGCGGCGGCCCAACGCAGAGAGGGTCGTGGCCTCGCTCGGGCAGAAGCTCCTCATCTTGGCCGCGCTGGTCGCCGTGGACATCTTGTTCGGCTTCGTTGCCAACCTACTCTCGACTGCCGTCGAATCGCTCATTCCGCTGACGGAAAGTGAGCACGTGATGGTGGAAGAGCCGGAGCTGCTGCGCTTCATGCAGACGGCCGGGATTCTGATCATCCCCCTACTCGAAGAGCTCGGATTCCGGCTCTGGTTGGCGCCGAATGTGCTCTTCCTTTTCATTTCTTTCTTCTTGGTCACCATCCAGTTCGCGCCGTTGCCGTTTGCGGATCTACTGGTTGCTGCCAACCTGACCAATGCTGCGCCGCTGGTCAAGATTGCCTTCTACGGATTGATCGGCGCCGGGATCGCGCTCTTCTTCTGGGTGCGCGAGCGGCGGGGGCATCCTTACGCGGATTTCTTCCGTCGCTACGTCGGGGTTTATTACTACTTCTCGTCGCTGTTGTTCGGCTTCATCCACCTGACGAACTACACCAGTCTGGGTGCATGGTGGTATGCCCCGATCCTCATCCTGCCGCAGATCATCGGTGGATTCGTCTTCGGCTATGTCCGAATCCGCTTGGGGTTTTGGTATGCGGTGTTAGCGCACATCGCCGCTAATCTGCTCTTCACCTTTGGCGACTTCATGAACGGATGGTTCGGCACGGCCGGCGGCGTTGTGTGGCTGGCCGTCCTCATCCTCTCCTCGCTCGCTTTGATCGTGCTGATCTCCAGGCGACGTCTCATCTCGATCCAGATCGCGCCGTAGGAGTGCAGCTGTGATGGCTTCTGCAAAAAACTTTGTGGACAAAGGAGTGTGACTCGCTATGCAAAATCTCTTCCTCGCTCAAACGCAAACCGGCAAAAATGCCTGGTGGCGCTACGTCGTTGCCATTCCGCTCATCATCATCATCTGGCAGATCGGCGGATTCATCGCTGGCGCCACGACGGCGATCCTTTCCGGCGGCAGACCGCCTGAGTCTGCCTCGCTCGGCATGTTCGTCCTAATGTTGTCCGGCTTCGCCTTCCTGTTGCTCGGCACATGGGTTGTCAACCGTTGGATGCACGGCCGTTCGGTCAAGAGTCTGACCACGCCGTTTGCTCGGCTGAGCTGGAAGCGGATTCTCGTGCCGGCCGGTCTGTGGCTGATTGCCATGGGGATCGTCGCGATTGTCGAGGCAGCGCTTCACCCGGGCCGCTACGTAGCCAACCCGAACCCGGCCAGCGTGCTGCCGTACTTGCTGATCGGCCTGCTGCTCATCTCGCTGCAGACCAGCGCGGAGGAGTATTTCTTCCGCGCCTATCTGCTGCAGGCTACCGGTCGGCTGTTCAGTCAGCCGATCGCGCTGTCCGTGTTGAACGGTCTCATCTTCGCCATACCGCACTTGGCCAACCCGGAGGTCACGAAGGTCGGCTTGCCGCTTGCGGTGGTGTTGTATGGGTTAATGGGCTTCATCTTTGCCTACGCTACGCTGCGCACCCAGACCCTCGAAATGGCGCTGGGGATACACGCTGCTAACAATCTCTTCACTGGCATCGTTGCCAACTACGAGACGACTGCGCTGCCGACGGAGTCATTCTTCTTCATCCAAACGATCGACCCGATCTATGGGCTGGTCTCGTTGGCGGTGGTCGTCGTCGTCTTCGTCGGCCTGCTTTCAACTCGCTGGTTCAAGAAGCTGATGGACTTGGAGGATGAACGACCTGTCGAGCAGCCTTTGACTTCGTCGGTGACGGCGAAGGCTAGCTAGGGGCTTTTGGAGCGCAAGGCCATCCCTGGATGGCCTTGCACTCTTTTCCGGGGTGATCACGCCTCACCTATGTGAATCGCCATGGTGCCCATGCCCAGCAGCCGATAGCGCACGTTGCGATAGCCGGCTTCTTGCATGATGCGCTTGAGCGGCTCGGCCGGCGGAAAGCGGGTGAGCGAGTTCGGCAAGTAGCTATACGCTTGAGGGTCACCGGCGATGATCCCCCCGATGATGGGCACCAGCTTGTAGAAGTACAGGGCGAATGCTTGCTTGAAGATCGGCGTCTGCGGATGGGTAATCTCCATGCACACGATGCGCCCTCCCGGCTTCACCACGCGGCGCATCTCGCGCAGGCACAGCGGCAAATCCACCACGTTGCGGATCAGAAAGGCGTTCGTGCAGCCGTCGAAGGTCGCGTCCGCAAAGGGCAGGGCTAGTGCGTCACCCACCCCCCACACGATATTGGGCTCGCCGCGCAGGCGTGCCTTGCGCACCCCCTCTCGCAAGATAGTCTCGGAGAAATCCATTGCGACGACGCGCGCGCCGGGATAGGCCGCGCGCACTGCGAAGGCGAGGTCGCCGGTGCCGGTTGCCAAGTCCAGGATTAGCTCATTCCCTTTCAGTGCCAGCTCCCGGGCGGCGATGCGTCGCCAGGCCTGATCGCGCCCGCCGGTCATCACACGGTTCATCAGGTCGTAGCGCCGCGTGATGCGGGAGAACATCGCCTGTACGCGTTTCGACTGCTCGTTCATCGGAGCACCCAGCCGGCTGCGAACAACAGCGAGAAGATCAAGTTGAGCTGCGTCGTGCGCGCCAAGATGGGGTTGAGCGCAGCGCTACGCTGCGCGCGCCATAGATCGCGCGCCAGCATGAAGGCCGCCGGCGCGCTGGCCCACGGCAGCAGCCAGCCCCAGCCTTGGAGCGCGCCGACGGCGCGCAGGATTAGCGGAATCAGATAGGCGCCGGCCAGCATGAGGGTGTACTCGATGCGCGTGGCGCGATCGCCGATGCGCACCGCTAGCGTGCGTTTGCCGGACTCTCGGTCAGCATCCATGTCGCGCAGGTTATTGACGACGATCGTCGCGGTGGCGAACATGGCATTCGGCAACGAGGCGACGAACGAAGCCAGCGTAAAGCGACCGGCCTGTAGGAAGTAGGTTCCCATCACGGCGACGACGCCGAAGAAGATGAACGCGAATAAGTCGCCCAAGCCGCGATAGGCCAGCGGGAACGGGCCGGCCGTGTATGCCACCGCGCAGATGATGGAGAGGACGCCGATGAGCAGGATCGGCCAACCGCCGATAGACACTAGATAGACGCCGATCAGCGCCGCTGCGCCGAACACGACGGCCGTTCCCGCCAGCATTTGCCGCGGGGTAAGCAGGCCGCTCTGCGTGACGCGCAGCGGCCCATGCCGCACCCGATCGGCGCCCTTGAGATAGTCGAACACATCGTTGGCGTAGTTGGCGCCAACCTGCAACAGGACCGCCGTCGCCAAGGTAGCGAGGAAGATCAGCGGGTTGAACTCGCCTTCGCGCAGCCCTAGCGCCGTCCCGACGATCACCGGCGCAATGGATGCCGGCAACGTTCGCGGCCGCGCCGCGAGGAGCCAGGGGTTCGGACGCGCGACGACCACGAAATCTGCGGCGTTCAGAACAGGCTGAGCTGTTCGCCTGCGCCATCGGACGGTTTGGACGCCGGGCGCTCTTCTTCCGGCTGCGCCGATTTGACGATTTCGGGCAGCCTGCGGAAGTCTTCCTCGATCAGGCTGCGCAGCGATTGCTGGTGCAAGGCCGCTGCCGGGTGGAACATGGCGACGACTACGCGACCGTCAATGCGCTTGGCTTTGCCGTGGATGGCGGAGATCTTTTGGCCGGGGAACCACTTGGCCATCGAGAACCGCCCCAGCGTGATGATGACCTTTGGGTTGATCAACGCGATTTGGCGGTCGAGATAGCGCGAACAAGCCTGGATTTCCTCGGGCAATGGATCGCGGTTGCCCGGCGGGCGGCACTTCACCACGTTTGTGATGAACACGTCCTCGCGCCGGTAACCGGCGCTGGCCAGCAACTCGGTCAAGAATTGCCCTGACGGCCCGACGAACGGTCGTCCTTGTTGATCTTCGTGGAAGCCCGGTCCTTCGCCGATCAGCATGACCTCGGCGCGGGACGGACCTTCACCGGGGACGGCATTCTTACGGCCGGCGGACAGGCCGCATAGCGTGCAAGCGCGCACTTCAGCAGCAACTCGGGAGAGGTCGTCCATGCAGCAGGATTATATGTGCCTGAATCTTCGCTGTTGTGTTCAGGGGTCACTGCGCCAGTTTCTGCGCCAGCGGCAGCAGGTCCTCCAGCCGGTAGATCAGCACCAGCGCCGTGCCATCCGCGGCGGCAGTGACGACGTAGCGGCCATCCGGCGAGAGTGCCACACCTAGCACGCGATCGGCGTGGAGCGTAAAGCTGGCCAGCGGACGGCCAGTTTCGGCATCCCAAAGGCGCACCGAGCGATCCGAGCCGGCGGTTGCGATGATGCGCCCATCCGGCGAGAAGGCGGCGCCGTTCACGCCGGAGGTGTGACCCGTGATGATGAGCAGCTCCCTGCCGCTCGCCACCTCCCAGATGCGCGCCGTGCCGTCTTCGCCTGCCGAGACAATCCGTTCACCGTCGGGTGAGAATGCGACGCTCCACACCGTGCCGGCATGTCCACTCAGGACGCCTGCCGGCTCGCCGGCTTCGCCCCAGAGGCGTATGCTCCCGTCGGCGCTCGCCGAAGCCAGCAGGCGGCCATCGGGTGAGAATGCGACGCTTTCAACCTTGTCGGCGTGGCCCTCGAGCGTATAGATCGGCGCGCCGTTCGCCGCGTCCCATATGCGGCACGTGCGATCCTCGCTGCCCGTGGCCACGCGCTTCCCATCGGGCGAAAGCGCCACGCTCAACACTGGGCCGCCATGTCCGATGAGCCGAATCGTCGCTCCTGTGCCTTGCACGTCGGCGACAAGAGCCATCCCGTTTAGGCTTGCTAGGGCCACGCGCCGCCCGTCGGCTGAGAATCGCGCTTCGTTGATCGCTGCGGGCGGGTCGTCGAGCAATGCGACGCGCCGGGTGAGTGTCGCGACGACCTGCCCGTTAAGATCCCAGATGCGCGCCGTGCCATCGTCGCTGGCCGTCAGGATGAGATCACCCTGCGGGGAGAAGTGGGCGCTGTTCACGCTGCCGATGTGCCCTTCGAGTGCGGCAAGCACAACACCCGGTCGCAAGTTCCACACCAACACAACGCCATCAGCATCGGCTGTGACGATGCTGCTCCCGTCGGGCGAAAAGTGCGCTCCGAACACCGCGCTCCGATGTTCGCGCAGCACCAAGGCCGGCCGCGAAGTCTCGACGCTCCACTGAGGCTGCTGCGCCAGCGCCCTTTGTTGGACGAGCACACCTTGTAACAACTCGATGTTCCAGACGCGCACTGCGCCGTCGTCGCCTGCTGTGACGATCCGCCTGCCGTCGGGCGAGAACTCGGCGCTGCGGATGGTCAGTTCATGTCCGCGCAACTCGGCGATCGGTTGGCCGGCGAAGGGCGACGCATCGGTGAAGGGCGTCGCAAGCCACAGCCGGCCGATGCCGTCTTCGCCGGCGGTCAAGATGAAGGCGCCATCGGGCGAGAAGCGCGCGACCTTGAGCGGCGGGCCGCCGAGCCCGCCTAACGTGGGCTGAAGCGACTCGCCGGAACGCGCATCCCAGATGCGCGCCGTGCCGTCGTCGCTGGCGGTGACGATGTACAGGCCGTCTGGCGAGAAGTCAGCCGTGTTGATCGCCGCGCTGTGGCCGCCACGCAGCGAAGTAACGACCTGACCACTGCGCACATCCCAGATGCGCGCTTCCTGATCCACACCGGTTGTGACCACGTAAGCACCGTCCGGCGAGAAAGCGGCGCTGTTGAGCGGCCCGTCTGTGCTCTGCAACGTCGTGATCGGTTGGCCGGCATTCACCTGCCGCGCGTCCCAGATGCGCGCTGCGCCCTTGTCGTCGGCGGTCAGGATGAAAGCCCCATCCGCTGAGAATTGCAGGCTGCTGATCAGCGCCGCATCAGCGGCTAGCTCGGCGCGCAGCACGCCGCTCGACCGATCCCAGATGCGCACGATCCCGTCGGCGCCGGCCGTCGCGATCGAGCTGCCGTCGGGTGAGAACCGGACGGCGACGACCGGCCCGCCGTGTCCGGTCAGCCGAAGCCTCGGCAGGGGTTGTTCCATCACCCGGCGCAGCGCATCTATCGCGTCCTGAGGCGTCTCTTCGGGCGGCGTAGTCGTGACCGCCGCGATCGCGACGCGCAGACTCTCGATCGCGCTGACGTCGAGCAGTGCGTTTGCTTCTGCTGCCAAGCGGCGTGATTCGGCGATGCGCTCGGCCGATTGGGCGAGCGCCGCGGCGGCATCAGCAGTCGCCTTGAGATCGAGTGCTTCCTCGGCCGCCATTTCGGCCTGCATCTGGTTGACTTCGGCCAATGCTTTGGCTGCCTGCGCCGTGCTTTTGGCGGCCTGGGCAGTGGCGTTGGCTCGCAGGGCGTTGTTGGCCTCGGCCTGAGCGGTGGCTTGCTGCGACACGGCCTGCGTACTTGCGATGTTGGCTTGGGTCGCGTTGATGACGGCTTGCTGCGCCGATAGCCAGGCGATGACCGCCAGCGCTGTGCTCAGCGCCAGCGCGCCTACCAGCAAGATAGCGCGCTGGCGCAGCCGAGCGTTGGCGCGCCGCTGTTCTTCTGCCCGCAAGCGCTCGGCTTCGGCCAGCGCGCGCGCCTGTTCGATCTCCCGAAGGCGGGCTTCCTCCTTGGCGCGCTCTTCGGCCAGCGCGGCGTCACGGCTGGCCTGCACGAACTCGCGCTCTTCCGCGCTCAGGTCGGAATATGCTTCCGCCTCTTCCAGCAATCGCCCACGCAGAAGAAGGCTGGCGTCTCGTTCGCCGCCCGGCGCATTGGCGCTGGCGATCCATTCGCGCGCTGCCTGCGTCAGTGCGAAGCGCCTGCGCAGCGCCACGCGCGCCTCGTCAAGCCAGGCCGCCAAGCGTGGCCAGTTGCGCACCAGCGCCTCGTGCGCTACCTCGATCTGCGGCACTTCGCCCGCAGGCCCGCGACGGTTTGCCAGCTCGGCCAGCGACACGCTCGGATCGGCTGAGTCCACGCCGCTCAGTTTCACCAGCCGCTGCTCGAAGATCAGTCGGCGCAGCACCTCCTCGACGCGATCCTTCGGTTCGCCCATCTGGAAGACGCTGGCGAGCGGGATGCGGTTGCTGGTGAACTCGCGCCCGCCTTCCAACACCGGGCGCACCATCTTCATCAGGATCAGCTTGGCCGTGACCTGATTCTGGTAGATCAGCCCCTCGTAGAAGGCCTCGGCACTGCGGCTGAGCGCTTGGCGCGGATCGCCGACTTCGCGATACACATCGGCGGTGATGCGATTGCGCTTGCGTCTTTCCCACAATTTGAGCAGGGTGAATTGCAGCAGGGGTAGCCCGGCCTGTTCGCCCAGGATGGTCTCGATCAAGTTGCTGACGATGCCGGCGTCGAACTTTAAGCCGACCTTCTCGGCGGGCTTTTCGATGGCGGCGCGCAGTTCCTCGATGCCCATCGCGCGCACGTCCACCTGCGCGCGGTCGAACAGCGGTTGGAAGGCCGGCAGGCGGGCGATGCCGTCCACGAAATCGGTGCGCATGGTGAGGATGACGCGATGGGGCAGGTCGCTCGCCTGGATCAAGCCGATCAACTGATCGGCGAACGCCTGGCGCGTCTCGTGGTCGGTGCATAAGGTGAAGATCTCCTCGAACTGATCCACGATGAGCGCGATCGGCGTGTCTCCTGTCTTGCGCGCGAGGTCGGCTAGATAATTCGGGTCGCGTCGAAGGCTATCTTCGATGAGGGCGATCTGCGATTGGATGGCCTGGTCGGCGTCGTCTGCTTGTGCGCGGGTGAGGAGTGCGCCGACCGCACGCGCCAAGTTCGCCAGCGGGTCTTCGCCGGGCACCATGACCAGGTAGCGCCAGTTTGCCCCCATGCCCTGCTTAAGCCGGGGCAACAGGCCGCCGAATACGATCGAGGATTTGCCGCTGCCCGAAGACCCCACCAGCGCCAACAGGCGCTCGTGGCGCAGATGGTCTAACAGCTCCTCCACTAGGCGTTCGCGACCGAAGAAGAACGCGCTGTTGGCCTCGCGGAAAGCGTCTAGGCCGCGGTATGGGCACGGTTCGTCCGGCAGCTCGGGCGCAAGCGAGAAGTCGAAGTCGGCCAACGTCGGATCAGGCATCTCGATCCGGACGCCCGAAAGCCTTGTTTCGCGATAGAGGGTGTTGGCCCAGAAGTCAAGCAGGCTCTGGACGCCGCGCCGATCGTCTTCGTCGTCAATGTAGGCGCCGGTCGCTGCACCGCGCCGGATGAACTCGGCGACCTGTTGCAGGAATTCAGGCGCCTTGTCCTCGCCATAGCGCGACCGCTCGGCGAGCAGGCGCGCATGTTCGGCGTGCAGCTCCGGCAGCGTCGCATAGGGGGTGATTGAGGGAGTCGGCTGAGCAGTCATTGTGGGTTAAGGCATTCGAGTGGGAAGCCCAACACTCGGCGTTTCCCGTCTGCGTCATAGGAGTTCTCTTAAGAAGCGTTGCAGGCTATCGCCGATCTTCTGGAGTTCCACCACCACCTTCAGCAGATCGTCATCCACGATCCTGAAGCGATTGCTCACGCGACTTTGGAACTGGTAGAAGAGCGGCCGGGCGCGCGGCGCGTCATCGGCTGCCAGTCGCTCCTGGATGCGCGCGTCGAGCGTCAGGATCGCGCTCGCCCAGTCCTCTTGTAGCCCATCGAGCATCTCGTGCACCAAGCTGCTCACGAAAGGCCAGCTCTGCGCCAGCACGTCTGGGCTGCGGCCGATGTTGCTTGCGATGGGGTTCAGCTCATCCTCGATGCGCTGCCAGCGGTCATGCTCGGTCACCAGCATTTGAAGGCGATCGCGCAACCCTTTGAGCGATTCGATGCCGCGCGCGAATTCATCCAAGCTGAGGGGATCTACCTGCTGCTGCGCCAATGCCTCGCGCAGCTCGACCAGCGGCGGAATTACGCTGCGTTGCAACATCGCGCGCACGACCTCAAAGATCTTAGCGTTGACCAGCGACGGCTCGCGCTCGAGCAAGCGTCGCATCACCGGCAAGATCTCGGTCAGAGGCTTGACCGTCTGCGTCTCCAGCGCGTCGCACACGCGCTGCTGTATCTGTGCCATGCGCGTCGCCCATGCGGTGTCGCCCGGGGCGAAGCTCGGCCGCTTGGCGATTGCCAACATCCGGCTGATGATGCCGTCCCATTGGGTGAGATATTCGGCCAGCGTGTTCCAGGCCGTCTCATCGGTTTCCGCGTTGCGGCAGTCGCGCTCGATCACGCTGTAACGCACTTGCAGCTCTTGGAATTCGTCATGGAGGCGTTTGTAATCGCTCAGCCGAGCGATGTAATCGCTGGCATCTTGCAGGTCGTCGCGGATGCGCAGGATCAGCGGTCGGGCGTTAGGATCGCGCGCCAAACGCTCCAGCGCGCCGAGGCCGCGCTGAATATCGCGATACGCGCTGCTCGCGGCGCCTTCTCCCGCGGCGGCCGCGTCGAGTCGCGCCAGCGCCTGACGATGCGCCTCGGCCAACTGTCCCCAGGGGAGATGAGGGCGCTCCTTCGCGCAGTAGGCAGCTAGTTCATCCAGCCGTCCGCGGCGCTGGAAATAGGTGATGATCTCCAGCGCCCATAGCTCGATGCCGCCGTCGTATTGTGGGATGCTCTCCGGGTTCACCCCGAGATCGCTGAGCGCAACTTTCAGCTCGGCTAAGCTGAAGGCCGATGCAAGCGCTTCACGCAACGTGGGTGTGACCGTAGTGGCGTCTGGCATTCACTTGAGGCAGGCGTCTGGCTTCGCTGCGCCGCTGCGCCAGCCGCAGAACGCAAATTTGCCGTCGAAGTTGCCTTGGAACTGCCGGGCGTCGAACCCCATCAAGTATGCCTTAAATAGGCCGCCGCGGCGCGCGGTGCTCCATTTACCGTTCAACACCGGCAGGCCGTCCACAAACGTCACCGAACCGGTGAGCCGGCCGCTGGCCAGCCTGGTGCTGTAGCTGCCGAAGACCGACATGCCGGTTTGTATGATCGTGGCGGTGCCGCTGCCGCCCCCGTTCAGCTCGATTGTCCAGACGCCGGAGAAGGCGCAGCCCGGCGGCAAGGGCCTGCCCAATCGCGCGCCGCACCAGATGCCGTATCCGCTGGCCGCTCCGGTGAACGTCTCGTGGTGAGCATCCAATGTTAAATCCGAGAAGGTTCCGCGCCGATTGCCCAAGCGCCATACGCCGCTGAGGCTGCCGTCGTTGGACAAGGTAGCCGTGACAATGCCGAGCGCGCGAGGCGCGCCGATGTCGGTCATCACGCCGGTAAAGCGGATGCCCGTGTCGTCGCTGGCGCGCAGCTCAAGCATGCCGAAGTTGGTGTGCCAGACGCCATCGAAACCCGCGAACACCGCGGCGACGTGGCTGGCGGGCGCGCTCGATGCCGCGCTGCCTTCAGCCGTCGGCAGAGCGAGGGCAAGCCCAAGCAGGCCAAGCCCCATCAGCAGCCGCAACGTCCAATTGAGCCGCGCGAGCGTGTTCATCGCTTCGGTCGCCATATTCCTCTCGTCGAAGCACCGTGCGGGCGGCGAAAATGCCTTCGCAGGTGAGTATAGACCGAACCTTAAAAACTGCCTGGGAAAGCACGCCGACCCGCGCGTTTACGGCGCCGTCGTGACCAGGACGACGCCCGGGGTGGGCAAGGGCGACTCGGCTGACGGGGGCGGGGGGAGCGCTGTCGGCGATGGAGGCAGCACAGTCGGGGGTGGCGGCGTCGCGTCGGAGGTAATCGGCGCGAGTGGGGTGATCGGCGCGCGCGTTGCAGGCACACCGCGCGTCGGCTTGGGCGAGGGGATGACGATGGGCGGCGTCGCCGTCGCGAGCGGCGCCGGAAAGGCAGGCACGGTTGGCTGTTGCGGCGTCGGCGCCAAGGTTGGCGGCGGCGCAACGGTTGGTGTCTCAGTCTGCTCAACGGTGAAGATTTGCAACATCGGACGCGCCGCGGTCGGCGTCGCGCGCGTAGGTGCAGCTTGGGGAGCGGACCGGTTCGTGGTCAGCGCCAGGATCACAGTGGCCAGCACGGCTAAGCAGGCCAGGGTGACCGTCCCGGCCAGGACGGCCAGCAACCACGGCGGCGTGCGCCCACGTCGCTCGATCCACTCGTCCACACTTGCCGGCGCACCGACGGCAGCCGCGGGCGGCTGAGCAGTTTGTCGAGGTGGCTGTCGAGATGGCGGCAGGTTAGGCTGGATCGGCGTAGGCGCGTTCAGCGCGGCGGCGAAGCTGCGCGCGAATGCGCCGGCCGACGCCGGCCGCTGCGACGGAGCCTTCTGCAACGCCCACAGCACAACGTCGCCGACGGCGCGCGGAATGCCGGGGCGCAGATCGCTGACGTGACGGGGCGGCGCTTCGATGTGCTGACGCGCAATCGCCACGTCGCTGCCGGCCTCAAAAGGCGCATGGCCGGTCAGCGCGTAATAGGCCGTCGCGCCGAGCGAGTAAATATCCGACGCCGGCGTGATCTCGAACGCGCCGGCTGCCTGCTCGGGCGACATGAAGAACACCGATCCGACGCGCGCTAACGTGGCCGTATAGGCCGTGATGCCTGCCATCTTGGCAACCCCGAAGTCGGCCAACGTGGCGCCGCCATCGGCTCGGACGATGACGTTGCTGGGCTTGACGTCGCGGTGAATCACCCCGCGCGCGTGCGCATAATCGAGGGCGCGCCCGACGTCGAGTAAGATGCGCGCCAGGGACTCCGGCGCGAGCGGGCCACTGCGCATGACCAGCCGGTCAAGCGATTCTCCCGCCACATACTCCATCTCGATGTAGGGGGTGCCATCTATTACGCCCGACCGGTTGACGCGCACGATATTCGGGTGGTCTAGGCCTAAGTTGCTCTCCTGCACGAAGCGCGCGCGCAGGGTGGCGTCGGCGGCCAAGTACGGCGGCAGTAGTTTGAGCGCGAC
>JANWVF010000152.1 GCA_025056965.1 Thermoflexales bacterium
CGCCCGCGAACCTTTTGCCCGGCGTCGCACGCGTGTGGCACGACTACCGGCACTATCGGTCACTATGGATGAGGCGAACGTCGTCGCGGCCACCGATCGGGCTGTTTGCCTACGCGCGGGCCACCTCTGGACAGCCGACCAATCTGAACTTGCTGCGCCGCGCCTTACAACTAGTTCGGCGCGACGTGCCTACGTGGATCGGTCGCATCGGTCAATTGCGCAGGGGCAAGCGACAGACCCGGCACACTCGCCCGTCAGGCTCCGCCGCGACTCAGTGACACAGCATCTCGGCGATGCGCAGCAGCTCCGCCGAGAGTGGTTTCTGCTGCGACGTGGCGACCTCGAGCGGCACCAACGCGAGCTGGCCGCCGTGCAGCCCGACCATGTGGCCGATGCCGCTGCCGTCCAGCAACGACTCGACGGCGCGCACGCCCATGCGCGTGGCCAACAAGCGGTCGAACGCGGTCGGCGTGCCGCCGCGCTGCACGTGCCCAAGCACGACCTCGCGCACATCGAAGCCTTCGTCCACATGGTTGGTGAGCAGATGCTGCTTCAGCGCCTGCATCCCGGGCGGCCACCCCTCGGCAACGATGATGATGCAATGCGCTTTAGGGCTATGGCTCACCTCGACGATACGACGCGCGACGTCATCCGGTGAGGCCGGGCGTTCGGGAATGAGCACCATCTCTGCGCCGCAGATGATGCCGCTGGCCAGCGCCAGATATCCGCACCGTCGGCCCATCACCTCGATCAAGAAAGCTCGCCGATGTGATGATGCCGTGTCTTTAATGCGCCCCACTGCATCGGCGATCGTGTTGAGGGCTGTGTCCACACCGATCGCCGTGTCGGTGCCATACTGATCGTTGTCAATCGTCTTGGGCACGCCGACCAACGGCACGCCCAACTTGTAGAGTTGATACGCGCCGGCCAAAGTCCCGTTGCCGCCGATCACGACTAAGCCCTCGATGCCGGCGCGCTCCAACTGTGCCTTGGCGGCGCGGCGGCCCTCATCGGTCATGAACCGCTCGCTGCGCGATGTGCCTAGGATCGTGCCGCCTTTGCGCAGGACGCCGGCCACGTCGCGAGAGGTCATTTCGGTGAACTCGCCGGCGATTAAGCCTTCGTATCCGCGATGGACGCCGATCACCTGGACGCCATACGCCAGCGCCGAGCGCGTGACGGCGCGGATCGCCGCGTTGAGCCCCGGCACATCGCCACCGGAGGTGACTACTGCAATTCGCTTCATTGCTCCACAAAGTCATAGTCAAGCGCGCGCCACGGGCTGGCGCACACTTTGCTTTCCAATCCTAAGTCGGAATGTTTAAACCCGCTTGATTATCCCGCTTGGATCGAGCCGCACATCACGAGGACTTCGATGTGAGCGGACGTGCATACATGCGATGGGTCTTGTAAAAGCATATGCCTAGGTGGCGCATCTCGCGCTGCATCGGCAAGTTTTCAACGCCGATCTGCACCAGATCGGCATGCTCGAACCCGCCCTCGATGATGCTGCGGCGCATCTCGCTGAACAGCACGGCCGTCCCACCACCGCCGCGGTGCTCCGGCAGGATGCCCATGCCGTTCACGTTGACCCATAAGGTGGACCTCAGCGCGCGCCACAGCGTGAACCACCCCAACGGCCAGAGCCGGCCGCGCACGCGCCGGATCGCTTCGGAGATGTCGGGATAGGCCAGCAGGAATCCGATCGGCTTATCCGCCTTGTACACCAACTTGATCAAGCGCGGATCGGCAAACCAGATGATCTGGTCGGCCATGGTTTTGGCCTCGTCCGGCGTGAAAGGCACGTTGCCTTCGGCACGGCCGAGCGCGCCGTTATATAGGTTGAGCAAGTCCGACACAGCGCGGCGCAGCTCGCGGCGGCTGGTGAAGCGCACTACACGCAGCCCGCGCTGCGCCCGCACGCGCTCGGCTACGCGGTCAATTCGGTCGAACGCCGCCTTGTTCAGCGTGCGCGGGCTGAGATAGCCGGAGACGATATCCCCTTGACCGACGAAGCCGGCGGCTGCCAGCAGCTTCGGGTAGTAGTCGCGGTTATAGGGGATGCCGAGTGCCGGACGATGCTCGAAGCCCGCGACCAGCAGGCCTAAGCCGTCGAGGGCGGTCATCCCTTTCGGCCCTTCGATGCGCTCGAGGCCACGTCGGCGCGCCCACCCGCACGCCGCGTCGAACAGGGCGCATGAGGTCACAACGTCGTCCTCGCACTCGAACAGGAAGAAATGAGCCGTGCGGCCAGCGTTGAATTGGTTGTAATGCCGATTGTTCAACACGCAGATGCGCCCGCAGACTTCGGCATCGCGATAGGCCAGGAAGAACGCCGCCTCGGAATGCCGAAAGAAGGGATGCCGCTTGCGGTCGAGCCAGCGCGCGGCATCGCCGGCCAAAGGTGGCACCCACTGCGGAACATCACGGTAAAGGTGAAACGGGAAGTCGAGGAATCGCCGCACCTGCGCGCGGTCGGCTGTATCTACTTCAACGACGCGAATCATCCTGACGGTTGCCGCAATTGTGTCACCAAGCTCCAAAAGCGCAATCGCACAATGCCCATGTGATAGCATTGAAAAGGTATGGCCATCATCTTCCCTTTCACTGCGATCGTCGGACAAGATCGCATGAAGCGCGCGCTCATCCTGAACGCGATCTACCCGCAGATTGGCGGCGTGTTAATTCGCGGCGAACGCGGAACGGCCAAGAGCACCGCGGCGCGCGCGCTGGCGGCCATCTTGCCGGAGATAGACGTGATCGAGGATGACCCGTTCTCATGCGACCCAGCCAATCCGGCTTCGTTCACCGAGGATCTTAAACGGCGCGCCGCCGCCGGCGAGCAGTTCAAGATCGTGCGGCGCAAGACGCGCTTCGTGAACCTGCCGGTCAGCGCCACAGAGGATCGCGTCGTCGGCACGTTGGATATCGAGAAGGCCATTCAGAAGGGCGAGAAACACTTCGAGCCGGGGGTGCTGGCCGCGGCCAACCGAGGCGTGCTCTACGTAGACGAGGTCAATCTGCTCGACGATCACGTGGTGGATTTGCTGCTGGACGTGGCAGCGATGGGGGTCAACGTCGTGGAGCGCGAAGGCATCAGCTTCAGCCACCCGGCGCGCTTCGTGCTAATTGGCTCAATGAACCCGGAGGAGGGCGACCTACGTCCTCAGCTCCTTGATCGCTTCGCGCTGTGCGTGGACATCACGGGCATTCGCGACCCACGCGCCCGCATGACCATCCTAGAACGCAACCTAGCCTTCGAGAGCGACCCGGTGGCCTTCGCGAAGGAATGGGAGCCTTACGAGCGGGCATTGACGCTGGAGATCGCCGAGGCACGTGAGCGGCTGCCCTCGGTTAAATACACCCAGCGCGACCTGGCGACGATCGCCAACTTGGTCGCCAGCCTAGGGGTAGACGGCCACCGCGCCGATCTAGTGATCTTAAAGACGGCGCGCGCTCACGCCGCATTCATGGGCCGCGACGCGATCACCGAGCAGGACATCCTGCTGGCCGCCGAGCTGGCCTTGCCGCACCGCCTGAAGCGTCACCCCTTCCAAGATACGGAGCAGGCGATGGCTGTGCTAAGCGAGAAACTGCAACAGATCGAACAACAAGCCGCAGCACAGGCCGCCGACTCGCAACAGCCACCGCCTCAACCGGACGCGACCGCAAAAAAAGCGAAGCGGGGCTGAACGAGGCGCTCGACGACTCGGAAAGCCCCGCATACCCGATGCCCCAGACCATTCCCACGACGCCGCAGCGCGCCCAGGATTGGCAGGGCGGCCAGAAGACCGACCTAGGCGAGCAATTTCGCGCGCGCAAGCTGAATACACCGCTCGACAAGATCACCCGCAACTGCGCCGGCAAACGCAGCACCACCCGCACCAAGCGCAAGCGAGGGCGCTACATCAAAGCCTTGCCGTCCAAAGGGCGCATCGAAGACGTGGCCTTCGACGCCACGCTGCGCGCGGCAGCGATACACCAACGGGCGCGCCGCCAGCAGGCCGAAGCGCAGGCGAGCGACGGCGGCGGACCACCGGCCGCGCCCAGGCCGGCCTTATACGTGCGCCGAGCGGATATCCATCGCAAAGTCCGCGTGCGTCGGGCGGCAAATCTCATCCTGTTCGTCGTGGATGCTTCGTGGAGCATGGCCGTGGCCGAGCGCATGGCGGCGACGAAAGGCGCGATCATGTCGCTGTTGACGGACGCCTATCAACGACGCGATCGGGTCGGCTTGATCGTCTTTCAAAAGAACAGCGCCACGCTGGTGCTGCCGCCTACGTCATCGGTGGAGCTGGCGCAGAAGGCGCTGCGCGACATCCCGGTGGGCGGCAAAACGCCGCTCAGCGCCGGCCTCACCTTGTCGCTCCACGTCACGCAGCGCGAGAAGCGCCTGCACCCTGAGGTCATGCCGTTGTTGATCGTGTTGACCGACGGCGCTGGCAACGTCAGCATGAGCAACCTGCCTCCACAGGTCGAGGCACACCGCATCGCCAACCAGATTCGCGACGAACGCATCCGCTCGGTAGTGATCAACATGGAACACGTCGCGTTCGATCAAGGGTTGGCGCGCAAGCTGGCCGAGAACCTCAACGCCAGTTGCCTCTCGCTGCGCGAGCTGCGCGCCGAGGCGCTATACGAAGCCGTGAAGCGAGAGCTGCAGTGATAGTCATTCGGCTCTTATAATTTTGGCAAGGTTTCAGAGGTTCACGACTTTTTAAAAGAGGAGGGCGAAAGGGAGATGTCCAACACTCAACCCCTGGTCAAGTTCTACGGTGCGATGTGGTGCGGCGATACGCGCCGCGCGCGGTCATGGTTCGACAACAACAATATTCCGTATGAGTGGATAGATGTGGACAAGAACAAGGAGGCTGAGGAATTCGTCAAGTCGGTCAACAACGGCTTCCGCAGCATTCCGACGATCGTCTTCGCCGACGGCTCGCGGCTGACGGAGCCAAGCGTGCGCAAGCTGGAAGAGCACGCCCGAAAACTCGGCCTCATCCCGCCGGCGCCTGAACCCGCCTCGAATGTCTGACCCCACCCGGTCTGAGGGCGCGGCCCATGCCGGCCGCCAGCCGATGAGCGAGGCGCCGGCCGTTCAGCCATCGCTTCCGGCCCAGCGGCCACAGGAGCAGCGCGCACAAGCGCGCATCTCCCCATCCGCGCCCACCGGCCAAAACCGTGAACCGCATCCAGAGCCGCCCTCGCCGACTACAAGGCCGGCCGGCGGGCAGGCTCCACCGGGCGGCATATCCCAGACCACTCTTGGCTGCCTCATCGGCGCCAGCATCATCGCTCTGGCGCTGCTGATCGCCGGCCTGCTGGTTGCGTTCGCGCTGCGCGAATCCACGGAGCGGATGGCGGAGGCAATAGACCGCGCCAACCCGGCTAACGTCGTCCAGACAGTGCTCCCTCAACCCACACCAACCGTCGTCGTGCGGCCGCCGGCTCTGTTGCAGGTGCGCGCCATCGGCGAACTAGCTACCGCGCAATCACTGCTGTCCACCATCGTCGAGGTCAACCAGGCGCGCGTAGGCAACGTGCTGTACGAGAAGTTGGTGCTCATTGCATGCGGTCGGGTCAAGGCCGGTATTGATCTCACCCAGCTCAAGGAGAGCGACGTTGAGGTTAGAGAAGACGGCAAGACGGTGCGCGTCAGGCTGCCGCGCGCCCAACTGCTCGATGCATATCTGATTGACGACTCGACCCAGCCATGCACCACCCGCGTGTATGACCGCACCAACCTGCTCCTCATCCCCGAGAGCAAAGACCTAGAAGCCCAGGCGCGCGAGAAGGCGCTGGAGGCGATCCGCACCACTGCAATCGAGAGCGGACTGCTCAACGATGCGCGCCGCAACACACAGATCGCCATCGAGCGCATCCTGCTGAGTGCCGGCTACGAACGCGTCGAGTTCATCGAAGAATAAGTGCGCCGCTACTCCTCCGAAATTGTCACCTCGGCCGGCCCGCGCCCGGTCTCACGATGGCACTTCTCGCAAGCCGGCTTGACGACGCCTTGCAGATCGAGGAAGAGCGCAGTGTCTAGCGAACGGTGTGCCTGATGGCAGTTCGAGCACTGCAACGTCGTCTCGTAGCGGGCTAAGCCCAGCGCGATGATCGCCTGTGCATCCGGCGCATCCCTCGGCGCGATCAGCGGCGCACCGGCCTTCCAAGCCTCATATACGTCCGGCAACATGTTGTGCATGTGGTTGTCCATCCCCGCGACGAGCAGTTGCTCCCGATGGCAAGCGATGCAACCGGCATTGGACAGGTGCGGCGCGCGAAGGCCGAATGTCGTCTGGGGCACAGTGCGGGTTACCCCGTTGATCACCGTTGTGGTGATGGCCGTCTTCTCCAGCCGCTGATCGTCCTGGCCGGCCAACCAGAGCGTAGCCAACTCCGCGCTGAGGATCAAGGTGTCCACTCGGTGACGCACCCCGCCGTCCCCGCGATGGCAGTCAATGCAGCGCAGCTCACCTCCCTGGCCGTGAACCTGTTGGTAGTGATAGCTGGAGAGATCAGGCGCGAGGGCGCCGGCGATCGAGGCCTGGGCGCGATCCACATAGGCGCGGTGCTGCGCCGTGTGGCACGACAGGCAAAATGAATCGCGCTCCTGGCGCTCGGAGACCGTGAACAGGCCGGCTATGCCGGCGCCGATGGCGATCAGCGCCACCATGGCGACGAGCGGGCCGGTGGGCGACCGGCGCGGACGACGGTAGATTTTGCCCTCGTACGACCAATCGTCATCATCATCGTCGCCCGGCAGCTCGTATTCGTCGGTGATGCGATAGCGCGGCATATCGTCTTAGGCGGAGACTGCTGCTCGAGGAGCAGAAGATGGCGGGCGGCGTATGCCGTGGTTGAAGAGCAATACGCCTACGCCGAAGATAATGGCGGCGACGGAGATCAGCACGGCGGTCGGCAGCGGGCCGAACGTCCAGGCGTCGGGCCGGAAGAAAAGCTCGATCCAAGACCGGCCGAGCCCATACCAGATGAAGTACATCCCCATGATGTCGCCATCGCACAGGCGATCTCGGAAGCGCCGCGCGATCCACATCAACCCGAGGAAACCGACGAAATTCCAGGCCGACTCGTAGAAGAAGGTAGGATGAAAGCGCGTCTCCGGGGGATAGCGCTGGAGATCGGTGAAATCCGCGTGCGGCGTGCGAATGCGAAAGGCAGGATCTATCGTAATTCCCCACCACGACGATCCCGTCGGTCCGCCGTAAAGTTCTTGGTTGAAATAGTTGCCCCAGCGACCGATAGACTGGGCGAGGAGCACACCGGGCGCGGCGCTGTCCGCGAGCCGCCAGAAGCTGACGCGGTACTTCAAGCTGACAAGGATGGCGCCGACGATGCCGCCGATCAGCCCGCCGTAAATGCCTAACCCTCCATTCCAAATGGCCAGGATCTGCAGAGGCTGCTGCCGATAGTAGTCCCAGCCGCTGTTGCTGCCGTCGTTGGGCGAAGAGAACACGTGATACAACCGCGCGCCGACGATGCCGAGCACGATTACCCACAGCACCCCATCCCAGACCACTCCCGGGTTTTCGCCTCGGCGCTTCATCTCCCGCGCCGCGACATAGGTGCCGACGATCATGCCGGCCGTGACGATGATGCCGTACCAATGTATACGCAGAGGGCCGAGTTCAAAGGCGATCCGCGAATCCATCCAAGCGTCGCTTCTCGCGCGTCACCTCGCAGCCAGCCCGCCGCCGGTCAACAAGCCGGCCACGCTGCCGCTCATCAGATTGAAGAAAGGCGCGGCATACAGTCCAATGATGAAGCACAAGACGATCAACGGCACGACCGAGGCGATCTCCCGCCAGTTGAGATCGCGCAGTGCCTCGTTGGCCGGATCGCGGCTTTCACCCAGGAAGATCTTCTGGAACATGGTGAGCAGATACGCTGCGCTGAGCACCATGCCGAAGGCGGCGAAAGCCGTTGCCAGCGGGCTGGACTGAAAGGCGCCTTGAAGGATGACGAACTCGCCGACGAAGCCGTTGAGCGCCGGCAGGCCGGCCGAGCTGAGCACGAGGATCAGCGCCAGCGCACCGTAGATCGGCATCTTCGCCCACAGGCCGCCGAACTTGTTCATCTCGCGCGTGTGCCGACGCTCATAGATGAAGCCGATGATCAGGAATAAGCCACCGGTGCTGAGGCCGTGGTTGACCATCTGCAGAATTGCGCCCTGGATGCCGATCTGGTTGAGAGCGAAGATGCCCAACAGGATATAGCCCATGTGGCTAACCGAGGAATAGGCAACCAGCTTCTTCGCGTCACTCTGGGCAAAAGCGACCAATGCGCCGTACAAAATGCCGATGACCGCCAGCGCCATCATCAGGGGCGCAAACGTCGCGCTCGCTTCCGGAAAGAGCTGCAAGTTAAAGCGGATCAGGCCGTAGCTGCCCATCTTCAACAGCACCGAGGCTAGGATCACCGACCCAGGCGTGGGCGCTTCAACGTGCGCATCGGGCAGCCAGGTGTGGAACGGGAAGACCGGCACTTTGATCGCGAAGGCGATCGCAAAAGCGAGGAAGAGCAGCGTATGCGCCGCGAAGGCGCCCTTTTCGCGCGCGATGGCTTCCAAGTCGAATGTGCCGACGCTAATCCCCAGCGCCAGGATGGCGACGAGCATCAGCACACTGCCGGCCATGGTGTAGATGAAGAACTTGACCGACGCATAGGTGCGCCGCTCGCCCCCCCACATGCCGATGATGAAATACATCGGCACCAGCGCGAACTCCCAGAACACGTAGAACAAAAACATGTCCAGGGCCAGGAACACGCCCAGCGTCGCCGTCTCCATCAACAGCATCAGCGCGTAGTAGGCCTTCTCGCGCTCGTGAATGGACTCGCCGGAGAACCACAGCGCGATCGGGAAGATGAACGTGGTGAGCAGCACCAGCCAGATGCTGACGCCGTCCACCCCCACCTTGTAGCCGATGCCGAACTGAGGGATCCACGGCACGGATTCGACGAACTGATAGCCGGCCTGGGTCGCGTCAAAGCCCGCCAGCAGCGCCAGCGAGAGGGCGAACGCAATCAGCGAGGCGACCAAGGCGACGATGCGCGCCGCGCGCTGCGGCGCCAACGCCACGATCGCTGCGCCGATCAAGGGAACAAATGTGATCAGTGAGAGCATCAACTAGGCTAAGTGCTTCTTGAAGAACGCCACGGCCCGCGCCCACGCATCTTTCGCCGCGTCGGCGACATACATCCCGTGGTCGGGGTTGTTAAAAGCATGACCGGCGTTCGGATAGATGCGCACCTCGATATCTTTGCCGGCCTCGCGGTAGAGCTTCTCGATCTTCTTTACCTGTGCCACCGGAATAGCGCCATCCAGCTCGCCATAGATGGCCAACACCGGCACGTTCACCTTGGCCACGTCCTCCGGACTAGGATCGTAGCCGCCACCATACCAAGGCGAGATGGCGCCCAGGTGGGGATAGCGCTCGGCGGTCTTAAACGTGAGCAGGCCACCCATGCAAAAGCCCATCAAACCGATCTTCTTGGGCTGCACGCCTGGATCGTTGCGCAGGTAATCTAGGGCCAGCGTGATCTCGTGAATGGCCTTGTCCATATTCTGCACGGTCGCCATGAGCATCTTCTGCGCCTCGTTCGGCTCGGTCGCGATCTTGCCGTGATACAGATCGGGCACGAGCACCACAAAGCCGGAAGTGGCCAGGCGCTGCGCCAGCTCGCGGATGTGCGGTTCGATCCCCCACCACTCCTGGATGAGCACGATGCCGGGATAGGTCTTATCGTCGTCCGGCCGCACTAGGTAGCCCTGCGGCGCAGGGTCATTCGGATCGGTATGAACGGTCGAAGCTTGAACGATCATGACTGTCCTCCTTCGCGCCTCACCGCGCGTTCAGCACGAAATATGCCACAACCAAGACGGCGCCGGCGAGCATGACCAGGCCGTAGTTGCGCACGAAGCCGGTCTGCAGGCCGCGCAGCGACGCACCCAAATCGCGGAATAGGCGCCCCACGCCGTTCACTGCGCCGTCAATGGCGCCGACGTCAATGACCTGCGCGCACACCGTGCTGATGACGTAAAAAGGCTTGACGACCAGCGCTTTATACGCTTCGTCGAAATACCACGCCCGCGCCAAGAAGCGCCCTAGGGCGGTCTCGGCCTCGGTCTGAGCGCGTTCGGGGTTGCGGTAGAGCCACCACGCAGCGGCCAGCGCGCCAATCGCCAACGCGCTGAACACGGCTGCCAAGGCGACGTCGAACTTCGGCGCTTCGCCGTGCCGCACAACCGGCGCCAGCCATTCGGTCAGCGGGTGCGTAGTCGGGAAGTTGAATAGCCCGGCGAACAGCGTGCCCACCGTGAGCGCAACGAGCGGCACGGTCATCAGCCAGTTCGACTCGGCAGCATGCGCGGCGGCATCGCTGCGCGGCCGTCCGCCGAACACCAAGGCGATTTGGCGCCCCACGTAGAACGCCGTCACCACCGAGCTGACGGCCAGCAGGGCGAACACCGGCAGGTTGTGTTTGAAGGCGTCCAGCAGAATCTCGTCTTTGGAGAAGAAACCGGACAGGGGCGGCACGCCGGCCAGCGCTAACCCGCCCAGCAAGAAGGCCACGAAGGTAATCGGCATCCTGCGCGCCAGCCCGCCCATGTGGCGCATGTCCTGCGCATCTACGTGCGCGCCATGCGCGGCGTGCATGCCGTGCTCCATGCCATGAATCACGCTGCCGGCGGCCAGGAACAACGCAGCTTTGAAGAAGGCATGAGTGAGCAAGTGGAAGTCGGCCGCCACAAAGGCGCCCAGGCCACATGCGGCAACCATGTAGCCGAGCTGGCTGACGGTCGAGTAGGCCAGCACCTTCTTGATGTCGAGCTGGCGCAGGGCGCTGGCGCCTGCGACCAACGCCGTCAGCGCCCCAACGATGGCGACGATGGCCTGCGTCGTTGGCGCCAGCTCATACAGCACGCTGGCGCGAATCATCATGTAGACGCCCGCGGTCACCATCGTCGCAGCGTGGATGAGCGCGGAGACCGGCGTTGGGCCAGCCATCGCATCCGGCAACCAGACGAACAGGGGGATCTGCGCGCTCTTGCCCGTGGCGCCGATGAACAGCAGCAACGTAATCAACCCGATCGTGCCGGCCAGGGCTTCACCGCGTGCCTCGGCCTGCGCAAACACGTCGGCAAAGCTCAGGCTGCCGAAGGTGACGAAGATGAGCAAGATGCCCAGCAGGAAGCCGACGTCGCCGATGCGGTTGACGACGAACGCCTTGCGCCCAGCCTCGGCGTTCTTGAGATTTCTAAACCAGAAGCCGATGAGCAGATACGAGCACAAGCCGACTAACTCCCAGCCCATGAACAACACCAGGAAGTTGTCGGCCATCACTAGCACCAGCATGGACGCCAGGAACAGGTTGAGATAGATGAAGTAACGCTGAAAGCGCTCGTCGCCGTGCATGTAGCCCACGCTGAACATGTGGATGAGCGTGCCGACGCCAGTGACGATCAGCATGATGACGATGCTCAGCCGGTCTACCAAGAAGCCGAATGACACGTTGAGCGCGCCCGCGCTGATCCATGGCGCGATGGTCGCGGTCAAGCGCGCCTCTTCCGAGGCGGTCAACTGGCCGAACATCGCCAAGCAGACGGCGAATGATGCTGCCGCAGCCAGCGTGGCTACGCCGCCGATGGCGCGCTCGCTCATGCGACGGCCAAACGCTGCATTGATCAGCAACCCGAGCAGCGGGAACAGAATCGGTGAGAGGATGAATAGCTCCATGCCGTGATCCAAACTCTACGCTTGCACGACAGCGCTCAGCATGACGCGATCGCGGATGCCGTCGCGACCTGCGCTACCCTCGTAGCGCCGCCAGGTCATCTACATTCGTGCTCCGCTTGGTGCGGAAGATCGTGACGATCAGCGCCAAGCCAACGGCAACTTCTGCCGCGGCGACTGCCATGACGAAGAACACGAAGATTTGCCCGTCGAGCTGAGCCCAGCGATGCGCGTATGCGACGAAGGCGAGGTTGGCCGCATTCAGCATCAACTCGACTGACATGAAGATCAACAATGCGCTCCGGCGCAGCAATACGCCGAGCACCCCGATGATAAATAAGACCGAGGAGAGTAAGACGACGAAAGTTGTGGAGTCCATAGCGAACCTGCAGCGCGCTGCGATTCCCAGGGATTGGCCGCACGTTCAGCGATTTCGCGTCAACACGACCGCGCCGACCATGGCAACCAGCAGCAGGACGGACACGACCT
Organism: Thermoflexales bacterium; assembly: GCA_025056965.1. Lineage (GTDB taxonomy): Bacteria > Chloroflexota > Anaerolineae > J036 > Brachytrichaceae > JAAFGM01. The sequence continues at coordinate 12,246 of JANWVF010000152.1, forward strand.
CAAACGGGAAGACGTAAGGACCGAACAGGGATAAGCCGACGGCCAACGGGCTGGAATCGGGCGGCGGCGCAGCCACCGCTGGCGGCTGGCGGGCAAATAGGACGTAGATCGCCAACCCCATCAGCAGGCCGCTGAGGGCGATTGCCAACGGGCGCTGGAAGGACGTCCCTGGCGGGTTCTCGCCCGGGCTCAGTCGCTCGGCGCCCAGCAACATGATGACGAAGACGAAGAGCACCATGATCGCCCCGGCATACACGCTGACCTGGACGACGGCGATGAACGGCGCATTCAGGAGGAGGTAGATCACCGCCCCGACGCCGAAGTTCAGCACCAAGAAGAGCGCGGCGTAGATCGCGTTGCGGCTTAGCAACAGTCCGAGCGCAGAGGCAATGCTGACCGCGCCGAGCAAGACGAGGATAGGCAAGTCTGGGTTCATTGGCTTTCGTCAATCGGCGGGAAGGGAAGGATGGCGCGGTCGTATTTGCCCGGCGGCGTGCGCTGTGGCGTGGCCGGCACGTTGATCGGCGGCGACTCGAGCAGCATCTCTTTGGTGTAGATCATGCTCTCGCGCGTGTAGCCGGTCGGGAATTCGATCGGCTCGAGCACAATGGCGTTCGTCGGGCAGGCATCTTCGCAATAGCCGCAGAAGATGCAGCGCAACATGTTGATCTCATACGTCTTGGCGTAGCGCTCGCCCGGCGAGTAGCGTTCCTCGTTAGTGTTCTCGCCGGCCTCGACGTAGATCGCATCGGCCGGACAGGCCGCCGCGCACAGTGCGCAACCGATGCAGCGCTCCAGGCCGTCCTCGTAGCGCTTGAGCTGGTGGCGTCCTCGGAAGCGCGCCGACATCGGCTTCTGTTGCTCAGGATACTGAATCGTCACCGGTTTGCGCAGCACGGTCTTGAACACCGTCGCGAAGCCAACCGGGATGCGGGTAAGAACGTCTTTCAAGCCCATCGTTTTTGCAAATGAATCGCTAGCATTACTTATACCCGGGCACGCCCAGGACGATCAACAACGCCGTCACGATCACGTTCGCAATCGCCACCGGCGTGAGCACCTTCCAGCCGAAGCTCATGAGCCGGTCGTAGCGCATGCGCGGCAGCGTCGCGCGCGTCCAAATCATCAACAGCAGGCAAGCGATGACCTTGATCGTGAAGTAGACGACGGAGAGGATCGGCACCTGATCCACGAACGGCCCGCTCCAGCCGCCCAGGAAGAACGTGGCGAACAAGGCGCTGACGGCGATCATCTTGACATATTCGCCCATGAAGAACAGCGCGAACTTCATGCCGCTGTATTCGGTCATGAAGCCGGCGGTGAGCTCTTGCTCGGCCTCGACCAGGTCAAACGGCGCGCGGGCCAGTTCGGCCATGGCTGTGATCGCAAAGATTGCCGCTGCGACCGGCTGCCGAAAGATAAACCAGCCCAGGATGTTGCCGGGCATCTGCGCCTCGACGATGTCGGCTAGGCTCGCGCTCGACGCCATCAGCACGACCGCGACGATGGACAGACCCATGCCGAGCTCGTAGGAGATCACCTGCGCCGAGGCGCGCAGGCCGCCCAGCGCGGCATATTTGTTGTTCGACGCCCAGCCGGCCAAGGTGATGCCGTATACCGCTACGCCCATCACGCCGACTACGTAGAGCGCGCCGACGTTAATGTCGCTGGCAAGCTGGAAGGTCGGCCCTTGGCCGATTGGGATCACGGCGAACAGGATGAGCGCGGGCACGACCACGAGCACCGGTGCCATGAAGTACATCGGCTTATCCACGCCGGCCGGTGTGACGCTCTCTTTGAAGATCAGCTTAAGGCCGTCGGCTAGCGGCTGGAGCAGGCCCATTGGACCAGCGCGGTTGGGACCAATGCGCGCTTGCAAGCGTGCCAGCACCTTGCGCTCCATCAGCGTGAGGTAGGCGAAGCCGGTCAACAGCACGAAGAGCAGCACGGCCGACTTCAGGGTAGCTTCGAGTAGAACGGGCATAGTCTAGGTGCTTCTTATCTCTGCAGCTTTCATCCTTGCGACTCTCGCATGCGGCCGGCACGCGCATTCGCCCATCAGGCGATCGCCTGCCGTGGCACGATGTGCGCCGCCAGCACGGCGCTGCGGCGAATCAGTTCACCATCGCGGTAGAGCGGACGCGCACCGCGCTCTAGGCCGGCAATGGTTGGCTCGGGCACGACGACCTCGTAGGGGCGCACGACCGACGGATCGCGCTCGGCATCGCAGGCGTAGCGCACTCCCAGGCCGCCGGTGTTATCGTATACCGTGCCGCCGTAATACAGGTCATCGCGCCCCATCGGCGGCCATTGCGGCTCGCTCTTGCTGATCGCATCGTAGGACAGCTCGCCGTAGTGCGGGATGTTGCGCGCAAGATCGGCAAAGATGTGCTGTGGGCTCTGAAAACTCCACGAGTGACCCAGCCGCTTGGCGATTTCCTGCGCGATCCACCAGTCCGGTTTGGCTTCGCCCAGCGGTGGGAGCGCCCGATAGAAGCGCTGCACGCGCCGGTCGCCGCTGGTGAACGTGCCTTCGCGCTCGGCGAAACTCAGCGCGGGCAACACCACATCGGCGCGTCTGGCTATCTCGGTCATGAACAGCTCCTGCACGATGACGAAGTCGGCTTCCGGCACGTCACCCGCCTCGCCCACACCGATCAACCAGGCGACCTCGCGTCGCACATCCGGATCGAACTTGCCGTTGGCGCCGTGCGACGCTGCCGCGCTGCCCGAACCCACCGTCATATCGAAGACGCCTTGTGTGTTGGCGTGTGGGTAAAGCGCCAACAGGCCACTCTCGGCCTTGCCAGCGTGGCCGGTGGCGATCAGGATGTTTGCCAGGGACTGCGCCAGCGCGCGCGCACCGGGACCATCCAGTTGCTCGTCGCCGAAGACGATCAACAAATTACGGGCATCCTTTAGGTCCTTGGCGATCAGCTCCTCACTGCGCTCGGCAATCCACTGAGCCGCACGGCCGGGTTCATAGCGATAGATCGCGCGCGCATAGCGGTGCATCTTGGTGCTGCGCGCGTGCGCCATCACCAGCGCCGCGCCGCGGTCTACCACGGCTTGGCGCAGGCGCAGGAACCACACCGGCGCTTGCTCTTCCACGTCGCCATTCACTACTAAGATGACGTCGCCTTTGCCTAGCCGGGCAAAGTCGGTCTGCGCGGCCACGCCGAAGGCGCGCACGACGTCTGCATAGTAGGCCGGAACGGACGGTGACATGCCGACCGCGCCGTTCAGCGCGCGCATCAGCTTGGCCACAAGATATGCGTCCTCGTTGGCAATGCGATCGCCGACGACGGCGGCCACATGCGCGCCTGCAGCCTTTAGCCGGTCGCCCACCAGTTGCAGGGCTTGTTCCCACGTCGCTTCGACCCAGCGGCCGTCGCGCCGGATCAGCGGATGGCGCAAGCGATCCTCGGCGCGCGTGAAGTGATGCACGTAGCGGCCTTTGTCGCAAATCCAGATCTCGTTCACCTGCTCGTTCTGGCGCGGCATCACGCGCTTGATCTCGTAGCCGCCGGTCTTCGTCTCTAGGCGGGTGTTGAGCGTGATGTTGCAACCCACCGGGCAGTGCGTACACAGGCTCTGCGTGCTGGCCAACTCCCACGGCCGTGCCTTGAAGCGGAAGTCGGCAGTGGTCAACGCGCCAACCGGACAGATGTCGGTGGTGTTGCCGCCGAAGTAAGAGTCGAACGGCGGATCGCTGAGGGTGATGATCTCCATGCCCCGGCCGCGGTCGTAGAACTGCAGCACGTGGTCATCGGCGATCTCATCTTGGAAGCGAATGCAGCGCGAGCATTGGATGCAGCGTTCGCGGTCGAGATAGATTAAGTCGCCGAGTGGCACATGCTTCTCGTTGTGGAATTTGGCGTCGTAGTCGAATCGGCTGACGCCGGGGCCGAAGCCGAGCGTTAAGTTTTGCAACGGACATTCGCCGCCCTTGTCGCAAATCGGACAGTCGAGCGGGTGAGAGGTGAGCAGGAACTCCAGGATATCCTCGCGCGCGGCGCGCACCTGCTCGGTCGCCGTGCGGACGACCATGCCCTCGCTAACCGGCGTCGTACAAGCGGTGGTCAGCTTGGGCATGAAGACGATCACCACGTTGCCTTGCTCGTCGCGCACCGGCTGCTTGGTCGCCGGGTCTATCTTCGGCATGCCGATATCCACTAGGCACATGCGACACATGCCCACCGGCTTGAGCTTAGGGTGGTAGCAGAACACCGGGATGTCGTTCCCGATCTTCTTCGCTGCATCTACCACCAGCGTGCCTTTTGGCACCGACACAGGCACGCCGTCAATGGTCAAATTCACTAGGTCAGCCATACCTCATCGTTTCACTTGCACATCGCCGGGTAGCGCCACCTCGATGGCGACCCCTCTGCTCTTCGACGCTTTGACGCGTCCGATCACCTCGATCATGTCGCCCGGCTTCAGCTTGACACGCCTGGCCACTACCTGATACAGCCGCAGGCGCTGCGCAGAAGTCTCATCCCTGATCAACACCTCGATGCCCTTGTCAAACGGCTGAACACGAACGACCTCGGCGATCACGCGCACAATCGCATTTTGGTCGTTGCCGCTGATCTCGGACAGGGCATACTGTTTCACGTCGCGCACCGGCGGCGCAACGACGTGAATCCGCTGTGCCGATCCGGGGGTGATCTCCAGGGCGCCGCGAAAGGCGTTCACCTCACCCGTCACGCGCAGGGTCGCCCCGACGTTGATCTGCTCCGGCTTGCTGAGCGCATCAAACACGCGCTCGAAGATCGTGACCGTGATCCTGCCGGTGTCGTCGCGCAGGCCGAGCTTGAAGCCAGCGGAGAAGTTCGACGCCTCGTCCACCACGCCCTGCACGGTCACGGTCTTGCCGACGTCGCCGAGGCCAATCGTCCCGATAGCCGGAGACGCGATCGGCGGAGCGGGCTTCACGATGACTACGTCCGTCCCGCGCACCGGCACGATCTGCGCTTCCTTGTTGTAAAAGTCCACCTTGCCGGTGACCTTCACGGTTGCGCCCTCGATCAGTTGATCCGGCCCCGGAGCCTGCTTCAACGCCCGGTCAAAGAGCACCAGCGTGATCTCGCCGGTATCGTCGCTGACCGCGTAGCGCATGCCGGACTTGAATCGGCGCTCGCTCTGGATGACGCCCTCGATCGTGACGAATTTGCCTTTATGTCCAGCCGTGATCTTGCCGATAGGCGTGACGCCCCCTTCCACCGCATACACCGGCAACCCTGCGATGAGAGTCGCAACCAGCGATGCGATGATGGAGAGGTAGATCGTCCGCGCTGCGCTTGTGTTCACGGCGAAATCGTTCAGTGGCGGGCGATGACGCCGTCCGGACCGGCGATGACGCCTTCGCGGATCAGCTCGTCGGTGTAACCGTTCATCTTGCCGCCCTGATGGTTAGCGATGAACGCCTCATACTCGGCTCGGAAGTGCTTGAGCGTGCTTTGCATCGGCGATGTGGCAAACTCGCCCAGCAAGCAGAAGCATTTGCCGGACATTTGTGCGGCCACTTCGCCGATCATGTTGACGTCCTCGAGCGTGCCGCGGCCGGAGAGGATCTTGTCGTAGAGCTTCAGCGCCCAATACGTGCCTTCGCGACACGGGGTGCACTTGCCGCAGCTCTCATGCTTGAAGAAGCGCACCATTTTGCGCGCCGCCCATACGATGTCCACCGTGTCGTCCAGGATGACGAACGACGCCGAGCCGAGGATCGAACCGGCGGCCTGAACGCTTTCGTAGTCCAGCTTAGTGTCGAGCGCGCTGGCCGGCAGGATCGGCGCAGACGAGCCGGCAGGCAACACACCCTTCACCGGCCGGCCGTCTATGATGCCGCCGGCCATCTCGATTAGCTCGCGGACGGTGTATTTGCCCAGCGGCAGCTCGTAGTTGCCCGGGCGCTTCACGCGCCCGCTCACGCAGAAGATCTTCGTGCCCGGGCTTTTCTCCGTGCCGTACTGGCGATACCACTGCGCGCCGTTCAGCACGATGGGGGGCACGTTGGCCAGAGTCTCCACGTTGTTGATCACCGTCGGCTTGGCGTATAGGCCCTGCACCGCCGGGAAGGGCGGGCGTAGGCGCGGCTGGCCGAGCTGGCCTTCGAGCGACGATAACAGCGCCGTCTCCTCGCCGCAGATATACGCGCCGGCGCCCATGTGGATGTACATATCTATGTCGAAGCCGCTGCCGAGCACGTTTTTACCCAGCATGCCGTGGGCGTAGGCCTCGTCTATGGCCTTCTGCAGCGTCTTGGCCGGCTCGTAGAACTCGCCGCGCAAATAGATGTAGCTGGTCTTGGCCTGCACAGCATACGCGCACAGCGCCACCCCCTCAATGAGCTGGTGCGGGTTGCCGTCAATGATTTGGTGATCCTTGAACGTGCCGGCCTCACTCTCGTCGCCGTTGACCACCACATACTTCGGGAAGACATCCTTGGGGATGAAGCTCCACTTCACGCCGGTCGGGAAGCCTGCACCGCCGCGCCCACGCAGGCCACTGTCCTTGACGACGGCGGTCACTTCGTCCGGCTTCATCGTCGTCAATGCTTTCTTCCATGCTTCGTAACCGCCGTTGGCCACGTATACGTCGTATTCGCGAATATCCGGCACGTCAACGTCGCGCAGCAGCACGTGCCGATCCATCGTCTTATTCTTTGTCCCGTAGAACCCAGCCATAACTCCTTCCACTCCACAACTCAAGCTAAGGTCGCCCGCATCGGTTGTAGCGAGCACTTGAACGGATCCAACACCAACCCCAACACTTCGAGGGTCACCGAACCGAGGAGCGCTTCATCGCCCGGCTCGCCTAGGATGACCGGACTCGTGCCATCCATGCCGGCCAGCGCGATGTGCGCCTCGGCGATTGGCCGGACAATCACCGTGCCGTCGGCCAGCGTGGAGGTCATCTGTCGCTTGGGGTGCAGCTCCAGCTCGCGCCAGACCGAATCCGGCAGCAGCGTATAGGTTGCGCCGCTGTCCACCAAGAAATTCACGCGTGCCTGCTTGCCGCTCGGCCCGGTCACCAGGCCCTCGATGAAGGTCAGTCCCATGTTCAGCTCCGCGAAAGCTCGTCCACCAATCGGTCGAACGACTCTTCGGTCAGGTCATAGTGATACTCGCGGTTCACCTGCGCCACCGGCGCGCGGTCGCACGCGGCGATGCACATGACGGTGTTCAGGGTGAACTTGCCGTCAGGCGTGGTCTGTCCGGCGCGAATGCCCAGCTTCTTCTCGCAGTGAGTCACGAATTTGTCCGCGCCGCGCAACGCACACGGCAAATCATCGCACACGTCAATGACATATCGGCCGACCGGCTGCTTATAGAACATCGTGTAAAAGCCGACGATGCTCCTCACCTCGGTCGGGTCGCAACCGATGATCTCGGCCACCTCGCGCACGGCTTCATCGTTGCAATAGCCATACTCTTCCTGGGCGATATACAGCAGCGGCATAACCGCGCTGCGCTTGCGCTCCGGCGGATATTTGGCCAGCACCTTTTCGATGTCAGCGGCTCGTTTCTCTTTCAACATAGTCAAATTTTGGTCAAGTCATAGGCGATGGATCGTCGCGCATCCATACTGGCGGATGACCGACGGCGCGCAACGCATCGCTAGCGGTCCACATCTCCTAAGACGATGTCAATTGAGCCGATGATGGCGACGATGTCGGCCAGCAGGGCGCCCTTGCTGATCTCACTCAACGGCTGGAGATTGTGGAACGACGGCGCGCGGAAGTGCACTCGGCGCGGCTTGGGCGAGCCATCGCCGCTGAGCAACACACCGTACTCGCCCTTGCCGCTCTCCACGGCAAAATACACCTCACCTTCCGGCGCGCGGAAGCCCTCGGTCCACAGCTTGAAGTGATGGATCAGCGACTCCATTGAGTAGGCGATTTCGTGTTTGGGTGGCGGCGCCACTTTGCGATCATCGGTCATGACCGGGCCGGGCGGCAACCGTTTCATCGCCTGTCGGATGATCTTGAGCGACTGGTTGAACTCTTCCATCCGGCACTTATAGCGATCGTATACATCGCCGTTGCTGCCCAGTGGCACGCTGAAGTCGAAGTGATCGTAGCTGGAATACGGTTGTGCCTTGCGCACGTCGTAATTTACCCCGCTGCCGCGCAAGCACGGGCCGGTCATGCCCCAGGCGATGGCATCTTCGGCGCTGATTTTGCCGATGCCGACGGTGCGCTCCTTCCACAAGGGGTTTTCCTTGAGCAGCTTCTCGTACTCCAAGATGCGGCCCGGGAAGACGTCCAACACGCGCTGCACCAGCTGGGGAAAGTGCGCCGGCACATCCCGCCACAGGCCGCCGGGGCGGATATAGCTGCTCATCATGCGCGCGCCGCTTACGGCCTCGTAGATGTCCAAGATCATCTCGCGCTCGCGCATGCAGTAGAGGAACACACTCATCGCGCCGATGTCCAGCGCGTGCGTGCCCAGCCATACCAGATGGCTGTTCATGCGCGTCAGCTCCATGAGGATCACGCGCAGATACTGTGCCCGAATCGGCACCTCGATACCGACCAGCTTCTCGACCGCGCCGCAGAAGGCCAAATTGTTGCTCATCGGCGCCAGGTAGTCGGTGCGATCGGTGAGCGGGATGACCTTCAAGTAAGTCTTACCCTCGGCTGTCTTTTCGATGCCGGTGTGCAGGTAGCCGATGTCGGGGATACAGCTGACGATGGTCTCGCCGTCCAGCTCGAGCAGCAGACGCAGCACGCCATGCGTGCTGGGGTGCTGCGGACCCATGTTGAGCAACATGGTTTCGCCGGTCAAGGCGCGCGGGCTGACCAGCTTCTTCAACTGCTCCAGCGTGATGTCAAGTTGCACGTCATCCACCCGCACCGCGTTCAGTGGGGCGTCCTCAATTCGGATCGGGGGTTCTGCAATCGCCATAGGTCGTGTGTTCAGCTTTTCATGTCATAGCTCGCGCGCTACGCATTAGGGTCAGCGCAGCGCTTGGCGGATTGTCGGCTGCCGATTTGCTCACTCCGTCGCGTAGGGTTTGGTCGCGTCAATGCGGGCGCGGTTGAACGAAAATGCGTTCTCCTCCACGGTGACCGGCACTTCCTTGCGCAGCGGATGTCCCTGGTAATCCATCGGCAGCAAGATGCGGCGCAGGTCGGGGTGTCCCTCGAAGTGGATGCCGAATAGGTCGTAAATCTCGCGCTCCAGCCAGTTCGCGTTGCGATACACCGGCACGGCGGATGGGATGCTAGCATCGTATTCGCTCAGCATCACCTTGACGCGCACGCGAATGTTGCGCGGGATCGAGTACAACTGATAGAGGATGCCAAAGCGAGGCTCGCGCGGGTAGTAATCCACGCAGGTCTCGTCGGTGAGCATGTTGAACTGTTGTACGTCGCGCAGGTGCGTCAGCACTTCGATGATGCGTTCGCGCGGCACGTGCAGGGTCACCTCATCGCGAAAGACGGTGACCTGGCTAATCGCGTCGCCCAGCGCAGACTTCAACAGCTCACTTAGGGATTGACTCATCGGTTACACCTTATGAATTCAGATGGCGTTCGACGCGGCATGCCGCGCGGCGCCCGCTTGCCGGAAGCTACGCTTACTGCCACTTCTTCAGCGGCTCGTGCTTGATTTTCTCTTGCAGCTTCATGATGCCGTCAATGAGCGTCTCGGGGCGCGGCGGACAGCCGGCCACATACACGTCCACCGGCACGATCTCGTCCACGCCTTGCACGATGGCGTAGTTGTTGAATACGCCACCGCACGAGGCGCAGTCACCCATGGCGATCACCCACTTCGGATCCGGCATCTGGTCGTATAGGTTGCGCAGCACCGGCGCCATCTTACGACTCACGCGCCCGGCGACGATCATCAGGTCGCTCTGGCGCGGGCTGGCGCGCATCAGCTCCATGCCGAAGCGCGACAGGTCGTAGCGCGACGCCTGGGTGCTCATCATTTCGATGGCGCAGCACGCCAGGCCGAAGAGCATCGGCCAAATTGCATTCGACCGCGCCCAGTTCACCGCCTTCTCCAACGAAGTGGTGACGATGCCCATGTCCCCTAGCTTCTGTTCCAGTCCCATGCTCACACTCCTCTCAACAAAGTTGAGAACCGCAGACAACTCGCTTTCGCCAATGCCTCAGCCTCAGCTCTTATCCATAGTCTCCCATTCCAGCGCACCCTTCTTCCAGATCCAGAAGTAGCCCACCAGCAAGATGCCGGCGAAGATCAACATCTGGACCAAGCCGAACCAGCCGAGTTGTCGGAAGGCGACCGCCCACGGGTAGAAGAAGATGACCTCGATATCGAACAAGATGAAGAGCACGGCGATGAGGTAAAAGCGCACCGAGAAACGCCGTTGTGCTTGGCCAATGGCGCGCATACCGCTCTCGTAGGGCTGGATCTTCATCGGGTGGTTCGCCCGGCGGCGCGGCCCGAACAAGATCGAGATGAAGATCACCAGCACCGCCAGCGCCGTCGAGAGAAACAACAGGATGAAGATCGGGAGAAACTCGTTCATGACTTATTTCAGCTCGACGAGATGCGGCTCAAAGTCTCGTCATCGGATTTCCGCTTGAGAAGTTTATCACAAATAGAGACGGCTCAGCCATCTCTGGCGCGTTGTCAAATGTAGCCGCAGCGCGTGCGCAGCGATCACGAAATCGGCGGTAGGCCGTCTGCGTCGCTGGCCTGTGCCGGCCTGCGCCCGGCCTCACGGCGTTCTGCTAAGCGTCGGGCGACTACCTCGACCGGATGCAGCGCAGCGCGACCGGTGAAATGCGAGATTTGCTCGCGGCAGGATGTGCCCGGCGCGACGATCAACGTCTCGCGGTCGGCAGCGCGCACGGCCGGTAGCAACGCCAATTCGCCGATGCGCTGCGACAGCGCGTAGTGCTCGGCCTCGTAGCCGAACGCGCCGGCCATGCCGCAACAGCTCGCCTCTATCTCGCGCACATCGTATCCGGCAAACGTCAAGAGCGCGCGCGTTGCCTGCGTGCCCCAGAGCGCCTTTTGATGGCAGTGACCGTGCAGCAAGACCTTCGGTCGCTCGCCGTTGGTCTCTGACCGGCCATCGGCCAACCCGGTGAAGGGTAGTCCGCGCGCGATGAGGAACTCTTCGACGCTCTGCGTCATCTGCGCGACGACTTCGGCGTCCTCGCCGGGGAGCAAGTCACGGTAGTCATCGCGCAGGGCGCTCACGCAGCTTGGCTCGAGGCCGAGGATCGGCACGTTCTGCCGAGCCAGTGGAGCAAGCTGAGCCAGGTTAAAGCGCGCCCACGACAACATGGCCCGCGGCTGACCTTGCGACAGCAGCGGTCGGCCGCAGCAGCGCCACGGTGGCACGCTCACCTCGTAGCCGGCCGCCGTGAGCACCTGCACCGCCGCAATGGCTACCTGCGGATGGTTATAGCGCGAGAAGGTATCCACGAACAGCACCACGCGCGGCTTCGTCCCATCGGCCGGGCGCGAACGCCGCCAGTGCGCCCACCACCGATCGAACGTCTGGCGCTGGAACACCGGCAGCATGCGTTCCGGCGCGATGCGCAGCGCGCGCTTGACCACGGAGCGATTGGCCAGCCAGTTGGAGAGCGGCGCCAGCGCCGACGCCAGCGGCGCGAAGGACGCGATGCGCCCCAGCAACCATGGGCGCAGCGGCAGGCCGCGCGCATCATAGAAGTGCGCGAGAAACTCGCTCTTCAGCTTGCTCATGTCAACTCCGGCGGCACATTCGGTCGCGCAGGCTTTACAGCTCAGGCACAGATCCAGCGCGGCCTTGACCTCATCCAACGAGGGTTTAGGCGATGCATGGCCGGCTGCCAGTCGCTTCTCGGAGAGAAACTCGCGCAGCAGGTTGGCCCGCCCGCGGGTGCTGTGCAGCTCCTCGCGCGTGGCGCGATAAGAAGGACACATGACGCCACCTTCGAGCTTGCGGCACACGCCGCTGCCGTTACATTGCTCCACCAGCGCCGCGAAGCTACCGTTGTGGTGGAAGGCAAAGGTCGTGCGCATCGGGCGGGTGGCGTAATCCGGGCCGTAGCGCAGGTGAGCCTCCATCTCGACGGCGCGCACCTTCTTGCCGGGGTTGAGCAAACCGCGCGGGTCGAAGGCATCCTTCAACTCGCAGAACGCTTGATATACGCGCGGTCCGAAGAGCGCCTCGTTCTGGTGAGAGCGCTCGTAGCCGTCACCATGCTCGCCGCTCATCGCGCCGCCCAGTTCGCGGCACAGCGCCAGCGCATCGCGGGCGATGCCTTTGAGTTGGGCGACGCCGTGCGCCGTATGCAAGTTCACCAGCGGCCGCACGTGCAACACGCCGGCGCTGGCATGAGCGTAGAAGGCGCCCTCGGTACCGTAGGCGGCGAAGATCGCGCTCAACCGCTCAACGTATTCGGCCAGCCGCTCCACCGGCACGGCCACGTCCTCCACCACGCTGACCGGCTTGGCCTGGCTGCGGATGCTGGTGAGCACGTTCAAGCCGATCTTGCGCACATACCACACATCAGCTTGCGCCGCCGGCTCGAACAGCGGGCGCAGCGCGCAAGCCAGATGCTCGCGCGCCACCAAACGCTGTAGGCGCTCAACGCCGGCGCGCACTTCGGCCTCGCATTCGCCGTCGAACTCGATCACCAGCAAGCCTTCCAGCGTAGCTTGGCCGTCCAGCCAGCCGATGCGCCCGCGACACTCCGGCAGCTCGCGGGCGAGGCGGATGAACATGCCGCCAATGAGCTCGATGGCGGCCGGTTCGGTAGTGAGCAAGGCCGGCACGGCGCGCATCGCCTCGGTCAACCCATCAAATGCCGTGATGACCAGCGCCGTGTGTTTCGGCTTGGGGAATAGGTGGAGTGTCGCCTCGACGACCACGCCGAGCGTGCCCTCGGCGCCGGCAAACAGAGGCGCCAGGTTGAGCCGGCTGATCTGCCGGAGGTGGTTCTCCAGGTTGCTGCCTTGGCGCCGGGCGTTGGCTTCAGTCAGGCAAGCAGTGGGGCGCGCCGGATCATAGGCCAGCATCTCGACCATGTAATCCAGGTTGTAGCCGCTGGCGCGCCGCCATACCTTCGGGAAGTCGCGGCGAATGGCATCGGCGTGGGTGTGGGCAATGCGCGTTACATCGGTGATGAGGCGATTGACCTCCGGCGCTGAGCCCTCCCCTACCCCGCTGGGGCCGAACTCGGCCAGCGTGCCATCCGCGAGCACTGCTTTGAGCATGGTGACGTTGTCGGCAGTCATGCCATAGCGGATGGAGTGCGAGCCGGTCGCGTTTGCGCCGATGACGCCGCCGATGGCAGCGCGTTCGGCGCTGGCCGGGTCAGGGCCGAACTGCAGCCCGTGCTGGGCTAGGCGTTTGTTCAATTGGCCCAGGACGATGCCGGGTTGTACGCGCACCGCGCGCCCGCCCGTGTCTAGGTCGAGCAGCGCGTCCATGTATTTGGTGAAGTCAATGACGACGCCTGGGCCGATGGCCGAGCCGCACAAGCTGCTGCCGCCACCGCGCGGGGTGACCGGCACGCCGTGTTCCGCGCAGAGCGTCACCGTCGCTATCACATCGTCGGTCGTCTTGGGCAGCACCACACCCAGCGGCAGCGTCTGATAGTTGCTGGCATCGGTGCTGTAGATCAACCGCGTAGGTGTATCGAAGCGAACCTCGCCGACCACGTGGCGCGCGAGCGATCGCGCCAGCGGATGACCATCGGTAATCGCGGACACGCGCCCGATTTTATGCGCGTCACGCCGGCGCCTGAGCGGGCCTTTCCTCGGCGGCCAAGCGAGGCGCAGGCTGCTTCTCGCGCCGGCCGGATTCGATGATCGCGCGCGCCACGTCCACGGTCAACAAGATCGCTAGGCCGACGACGAAGAAGATCACTACCGAGAGGATGGCCGGGCGCAAGTTGCCGACGACTTGATTGACAAAGCCGAACAGGAAGGGCCCCAACCACGACGTGCCGCGCTCGCTGATTTCGTAGATCGAGAAGAATTCGGCCTCTTTGTCCTTTGGAACCATCTGCGCGAACAGGCTGCGGCTGAGCGCCTGGCTGCCGCCGAGCACGGTGGCAATCAGCGCGCCAAGCACCCAGAACTCCAGCTCGGCCTGTGGAATACCGAACGCCGCGGGGTCATAGTTGCGCATCCCCAAGAAGGCATAGATCACCACCCCGCTCCAGATCACCAGGCTCACTAACAAGGCGCGCTTGCTGCCTAGGCGGCCGGCCAGCCAGCCGAAGAACAATGCGCCGAAGAACGCGACGAACTGGATCATCAAGATCAGCAGGGTCAGACGATCAACCGGGATGCCCAGGCCGCCGCGGACGACGGGCGCCGCCGCGAACAGCGCAGCCACGCTGATCACGGTCTGAATGCCGTCGTTGTAGATCAGATAAGCCAACAAGAACTTGGCAGTCTGCGGCAAGCTGCGCGACTTGCGCCACAGGAAGATGCCGATCATGATCAACGGGCCGAGCACCGCGACGAAGATCACTTCCAGCGGCAGTCCGAGCACCGCGACGACCGGGAAGAGGATCAACACGAGCAGCGGCGAGAGCATTAGGCCGGCGACCGTGCGCGGCGGGGTCTCCATCGTCTCGCCAAGCTGATCGAATGCGACGCGCAGGATGCCGCTGCCGGGTGGAAGCCGTCGCGCGCGGTGGCGCGGCCGCAGCGTCAGCCATGTCCAGACTGACCAGCCCAGCCACCAGATGCCTGCCGAGGCAAGGTTGATGCGCACGGCCAAGCCACTATCCAGGCCGAGCCGCTCACGCATTAGGAAGATGATCAGGTTGATGAGCAGTAACAGCCCACCCCCCAGGTAGCCCATCGCCCAGCCGAAAGACGACACGCGATCGCGCGTCTCTTCACTGGCGATGTCGGGCAGGTAGGCGTTGTAGAAGACGATCGCCGCTCCGAAGCACAAGTTGGCGATGATGAACAGGATGCCGCCCAGCCACCACAAATCGCCCTGCACGAAGAACAGCAGCGTCGTCGCCAACCCGCCGATGATGGCGAAGAGCTGCATCATCCTCTTGCGGCGATGCGAGTAATCGGCAATGGCGCCTAGGATGGGTAAAAATCCGGCCTGAAGCACGACCGAGAATGCGATGCAGTATGGCAGAAACGAATCTGGCGCGATCGGCAAGCCGAAGAAGCGCGCTTGACCATCAGGGCTGGCCTTGGCGGCTGCGTCGGCCAGCGAGGCTAGATATGGTCCGAGGAACACCGTGCCGACGGTCGTGCTGAAGGCGCTATTCGCCCAGTCGTAGATTGCCCAACCGACGATCTCGCGGCGATTATTGGTAGGTTGCTCAAGCGGAATCTCGGCCACGGTGTTCCCTCCAGTCTAGAACGGTATCGAGCTTGTAGTGTGCCAGTTTCGTTTGAAGGGTGGTTTAAAAAAGCTTCCGAAGTCCTCACGACTTCGGAAGCCTCGCTGCCTTACCACTGACCCTCGAATCGCTCTTCATGCCATACGCGGGCAATGTTATGGTAGCCCGCCTGTTCCCAGAAGCCCGGTCGGTCGGTCTGGGTGAACTCCAGCGCGCGCAGCCACTTGCCGCCCTTCCAGAAGTAGCGCGTGTCCGGGTCTCTGGCGTTCTCCTTGGTTGCCCCCACCACCACACGCAGCGGATAGCCATGGTCTGGGTCGAGGGGCTTGCCGTCGTACTCGATCGCCAACAATGTCGTGGGCTTCATGAAGTGCTGCAAGTCGAGGTTGGTTGTGAAGCCATATTCGCAGTGCTCGATGACGAAGCGCGCCGTGGGCTTGAGCTTGATGATGCCCTGCTCGATCAAGTCCGGCAGCCACACCCCCTTCCACCTCGTGTCGAACTTGCTCCAGCGCGTGACGCAGTGGATGTCCATGGTGACTTCGCGCATCGGTAGCTTGAGGAACTCCTCCCAGGTCCACTGCTTGGGTTCCTCGACCTCGCCGTAGATGCGGAAGGTCCACTTGGACATGTCGTAGCGCGGCACCGGGCCGTAGTGCAGCACGGGGAACTTCTCGGTCAGCGATTGGCCGGGCGGCAATCGCCCCATGGTCTTAATCTCGTTTTCGCGCTCTTTGCGCGGGTTAAAAAGGTTCATAGCCTCTCCTCACACTCCAGAGATTAGCATTCGGACTGACGGCGCGCCATCGAGCATACTCGACGCGGCGCGCTTACGGCGAGCGCTTGAGCGACGGCGCAGTCGGCTCTTCGCGCTCGCGCATGGGCGGCATGTCGGGCGATCGCGCGCTGCGCGTTGGCTGCGCCGTCATCGGTTCGACCAGCTCCTCTGGCCGATCGGATGCCTCCGGCAGTCCTTCGGCCTTGCGACGCCGCGGCAGGTAGAAGTCGAAGACGAGCGCATACACGGCACCGACGAACGGCACACCGAAGATCACACCCCAGAAGCCGAGCAGCTGCACCCCGACGCTAATAGCCAACAGCGCGACCAGGCCGGGCACGCCGACCATGTCCTTCATCAAGCGCGGCATGACGCCATAGGCGATGAACTGATCGAAGGCAAACATCAGCAGCGTCACCGGCAGCGCAGCATCCGAGTTAACGATCAACGCCACGATGATCGCAAAAGCGATGCCGATCGGTCCGCCGATCAGCGGCACGAACGACGACAGCGCAAAGACGATAGCCACGACCACGCCGAACTTGACCTGGAACAGGCCGAAGACGATGAGCGTGAACAAGCCACGCAACACCGCGCCGATGAACTGGCCGCGCAAATAGCCGCTGAAGGCGCGATCCACCGCCGCTAACATCGCTTTCGCCGTCTCGTGAGTGCGCCGTGGCAACACCATGAAGAGCTGACGGATCAGCAAGCGATCTTCAACCACGATGTAGAGGCTGAGGATGAGCACCAGAAAGAATTGACCGATGAAACCAGCAGTCAACGCAGCGACGTTCAGCACCTGCGCCGCGGCGATGCCGGCGGCTTGCGTCACCGCACCGGGGATGTTCTGACTGGCGATGAACTGTTCCAGCGCCGCCGGATCAAGCCCGAAACGCTCGGCGAAACCGACCCAGAATTCGGCCAGCAGCCCGGGCAGGGTAGCGGCAAAGCCCGGAATTCGACTGATCAGTTCGGACGCTTGCGGAATGATCGTCACCGTGGCGATGGTCACGCCGCCGATCAGAGCAACGAGAAAGATCACATACGCGACGATGACGGCCACCGACATCGGCAGCCGAATGAGACGAAGCTTGTCGGCCGGCAACGCCGGATAGTGCTGCGCCAGCCACGTGATCACAATCGGCGGGATGATGCCCGACTGTAGATGGACGACGAGAGGTCGGATGAGAAAGGCCACGAACCAGGCAGCGACGATGGTCGAGAGCACGCCGCCGATGAACTGCCCGAACATCCACACGCGCTCGGCGATGAACAGCAGCAGCGCGATGATCGCGAGGATCAACGCAATGCGGATCAGGCGAGAGTGTCCCATCGCATCATCAGACGACGGCGCCTCGGAGCAGGGCCAGCTCGGAGCTAAACCCCGGCCCTAGCGCGCCCATCAAGGCATGTTCTCCCGGCGCAACACGATCGGCATGCAGCACGCGCTGCAAGACAAAGAGCACCGTCGGCGAACTCATGTTGCCGCACTCATATAAGACATCGCTCGACGACTGCAAGGCGGCTTCGCTTAACTCGAACGCTTCGTGGTAGGCGTCAATGACGCGCGCACCGCCGGGGTGAAGGACGTAGTGGGACAGGTGGCTTAAGTTTAGTCGGCATTCGTTCAGGAAGTCCTCCACTACCGGTCTCATGTCGCGCGCGATGCGCGCCGGAATCTCCGGCGCGAAGACCACCGAGAAACCGGTGTCTACGATATCCCAGCCCATCACGTGTTCCGAGTTGGGGAAGATATAAGAGTGAGAAGCGACATACTGCAGCGCGACCTTGCCGGTCCGCCCGGCGCGTCGCATCCAGTCCGCGCCGCCGATCAAGGCAGCTGCCGCGCCATCGGCGAAGATCGCCGTGGCCACAAAGTTCTTCTTCGAGAAGTCATGGAACTGGAACGTAATGCTACAGGTCTCCACCGACACCAGCAGCGCCAGTTTGTCGGGATAAGCGCGCACGAACTCGGCGGCTCGCGCTAGGCCGGCGACGCCGCCGGCACAACCCAGACCCCATACCGGCAGTCGTTTAGCGTCGGGGCGCATGCCCAGCTTGGCGATCAGCCGCGCATCCATGCTAGGCGTCGCCAGCCCGGTCGTCGAGACGAAGACGATGAAGTCCACCTCATGCGGCGCGACGCCGGAGCAATCGAAGGCTTGCCGCGCAGCCGCTATGCCGAGTGCCTCGGCGCTGCAGATATACAGATCGTTGCGCTCTTTCAGGCTATGGTGAGGCGTAGAGAACCATTCGAGCGGGGCGACGAAGTGGCGTTTGGCGATGCGCGCGTTGGTGAAGATGCTCATCAATTGGCCGTGGCGCGCAAGCCGGCCTTCAAAGTGGCGCAACGAAAAGGCCGCAGCTTCTTCCTGGGTTACAACATAGGGGGGGAGCGCCGTGCCAACGGACAGAAGATAGGCCATCGCTATGATAACTTCACATCACACCACTACATCGCTTTCAGCTTCACCACCGTCACGCCGTCGCCTCCTTCACCCTCTAGACCGGTTTCAAATGACTGCACTGCGGGGTCTAGTTTGATCGCATCGCGAATGGCGCGGCGCAAAGCACCCGTCCCCTTGCCGTGGATCAAGCGCACGAACGGCAAACCGGCCCGCCATGCGCGGTCCAGGTAGTCGCGCACGCGAGCCACACCTTCTTCGGCCGTTAGGCCGCGCAGATCAAGTTCAAGCGGGGGCGGCGCAACGCGTGGCAGCGCGACGAGGCCATCGTACGCCTCACGCTGAGCCTTGCGCAGCAACTCGCCCTTGCTCACGCGCTCCAAGTCGTCTAGGCGCGCGCGCATGCGCATGCGGCCGATTTGTATGTCGGCCTCTTCGCCGTCCACTGCGTTCACTTCGGCGGTCGCGCCAAGTGACCTGACGCGCACGACGTCGCCGGGCTGAATGCCGCGCCTGCGCTGTGGCGCGCGCGGCAGCGGCTTCGGCTTGTGCGCCGCGGCTGCTTCGGCCAGACCCTCAATCTCTTGCTCGATGCGCTTTACTTCATCGAGAGAGCCGCCGGCGGCCACGATGCGATTGCGCAGGCGACGTATCTCAGCCCTCAGGTGTTCGGTCTCGCGCAGGGCCTCTTCTCGCGCCTGCTCGATCAGCGCCTTACGTTCGTCCTCGATCGCATTCAGGCGAGCGCGAATACGCGCGGCATCGGCTTCAGCCGCCTGCTGCGCGTCACGCGCCGCTTCGAGCGCGCGCTCGGCTTGCTGCTGCAACCGACCGATCTCGGCCAACATGTCTTCCGACCGGGCGATATTCGCGTCTAGATAACGTCGTGCCGCGGACACAATCTCGTCGGGCACGCCGAGCCGCTGCGCAATGGCAAACGCGTTCGACCGACCGGGCAGGCCGATGGACAACCGATACAGCGGGCGCAGCGTCTCATAGTCAAAAGCGACGTTCGCGTTGGCCGCGCCCGGCGTCACAGATGCCCAGGCTTTGAGCTCGGGATAGTGCGTGGCCACGACGCACAGCGCGCCGGCTTGCAGCAGGTACTCCAAGATCGCGCGTGCCAGAGCCGCGCCTTCCGCCGGGTCGGTGCCGGCGCCTAATTCATCCAGCAGCACCAACGTGCGCTCGTTTACCTGTTCCAAAAATGAGCGCAGGTTGGTCAGGTGCGCGCTGAATGTCGAAAGGCTCTGCTCGATGGACTGCTCGTCACCGATGTCGGCGTAGATCGCCTCGAAGACGGGCATGCGCGCGCTTTTGCAGGGAAGATGCAGGCCGCACTGCGCCATCAGTGCCAGCAGGCCGATCGTTTTGAGCGCGACGGTTTTGCCGCCGGTGTTCGGCCCGGTGATAACCAGGACTCGGACGCCTTCAGGCAGCGTCACGTCAATCGGCGTCACCGTATCGGGGTTCAACAGCGGATGTCGCGCCTGGATGATGGTGATACGCCCTTCCGATGAACTGGCCACCGCGCCGTTGGCACTCGACTTCGCCCATCGCTCGATGTGCGGCTTGACGCTGCGCGTCGCCTCGGCATATTTGGCCTTGGCCAACGCGAGATCGAAGCGCGCAATTGCCTCAACCGTGCGCACGATGCTCTCCGCTTCGGCGCCAACCCGGCCGGACAATGCGGTCAAGATGCGGCGCACTTCGCGTTCCTCGGCCAGTTGCAGTTCGCGCCACTCGTTGTTGAGCTCGAGCGTAGCCAACGGCTCGACGAACAGCGTCATGCCGCTCGCGCTTTGATCATGTACGACGCCGGGGATGCGTCCCTTGAAATCGGCTTTAATCGGGATGACGTAGCGGCCGCCGCGCTGGGTGATGATCGCTTCCTGCAAATACGGCGCGTTAGCAACATCGGTGACCATGCGCTGTAGCTTGGCCAGCAGCCGATCATGCACCATGCGCACCTCGCGACGAATAGCAGCCAGTTCCGGCGAAGCCGTATCGCGCACCTCGCCGCCGTCATCAATGCAGCGATTGATCTCAGCTACGAGCGCACCACTCGGTTCGATGGCGTTCGTGATTGCTGTGAGCTGCGGGTAAAGCGCGCCGAGACGCGACAAGGCGCGCTGGATGTTGCGCCCGCTCAATAGCGTATCGCGGATTTCCAGGAGAGTCTGCGGCTCGAGCACACCGCCACGCGCGGCCAATCGCACCGGCTCGCGCACGTCGCGCGCCGCGCCCACGCCGAGTTGATCTTGCTTGCTAAGCACGTCGCGCGCCTCACTTGTCTCGTTCAGCCGGCGCTCTACTTCGGCCGGCTCTGTTGCCGGCTGCAGGCTGCGCGCCAGCGCAGCGCTTGCTGAAAACGAGCAGTAAGTCGCCAGGCGGTCGAGAATTTTCGGCAACTCGAGCGTGTGAAGGTGCTTAGCGATCACGCTGGGATTGTAGCATTCGCCCCCACCGTGCCGCTGAAGGTCGCTTCGAGTAGGGCTTTCGGATGAAGGCCGGTCGCTACGGCGAAGTTTTGCGGACAATCAAGCGCGCTGCGGCCAAATCCCATAGCGCATGGCCGACGCTCTTGAAGACGATCGGCGCAGGTGGCGCTGAATCCGACATCGCCTGCGGCGCCTTCGTGATGGCTTCTTCTAACGGCGCCACGCGAGACCAATCAATGCCAGCTTGGATGAGATCACCGGCTTCGGCGCGCGCGCCCTCCAGCGTATCTACGAAGACTCGTGCGCGGCGCACGAGCTCGGCGGGCAACTCGGCCATCTCATGCGAATAAGCGCCGACGGCAATCACAAGCGCATCTTCGCGCACGCGATCCACGAGCACGGGGCGCCGGCTGGTCGTGGCCGTCACGATGATGCCGCAGGTCGGCAGCATGTCGCTGATCGTTCCGATCGCCTGCGCGTTGATGCCGAGCATGCGCCCGTGGTGCGCTAACGCCTCAGCATCGGCGAAGGTGCGTGAGAAGATGAAGGCATCGCAGGCCGGCAGCCACTGACCAAGAGCTTCGAGGTGCGCTTTGCCCTGCACGCCGGCGCCGATGATCAGCAGCGGGCCGCGCTTGGCCTCTGCGGACGCGAGCGTCTGTGCTGCGAGCAGCGAGAGCGCCGCCGTGCGCCGAGCCGTGACCGCTCGACCGTCAAGGATCATCAAGTGTTCGCCAGTGTGTGCGTTCATCACCACCACCTCGCCGTGGATGCTCGGTAGGCCGCGCTCGGCATTGCGCGGATGCACGGTGACGAGCTTGGTGATGGCGAGGTTCTGATCGGCGGCGGGCATGACGAGCAGCACGCCGCCATCGCCGATCGGCAAAGCCAACCGCTGAGGCGCCGCAGCGAGGCCGGCACGCTTGTCGTGCAGCACAGCGCGCAGCTCCTCGGCTAACTCCGAGTAGGGCAGGAGCTGATGGGTGATCGCAAAGTCGAAGATACGCACACGACGATTGTATGTTGCCGAGCACAAACGCGCAGCGCGATTACAATCGGATGCATGGCATCACCGATCAGCCCTGAACTCCTAGAGATCCTGCGTTGTCCATACTGCGTGAGCACGTCCACCCGTCAACCGGGCGAGGATCCGGGCCGGCTCATTCTCTACAAGGATTGCTGGCTGATCGAGCCGGTCTACGGTCGCAAGTACCCGATCAAAGATGGCATTCCGATTATGTTGATCGAAGAGGGCGAGAAGTGGATGCACGTAAAGCCGGAGGACCTGCCCGTGCCACCCCCTGCCGATTGACGGTTGCTGGCGAGACACGCACCGCATACGGCTTATAACGCTTCCCTATGCGCTTGCTCAAAGCCCTCACGCTGCTGCTGGCTGCGAGCAGCGTCATTGCCCTCATCGTCGCCTCGCGCGCGACGCCGCGCCCGCTGACCACCATCGCCGCCGTGCAGCCGATGATGAACTTCGGCTACGTGCGCATCGAAGGCGTCGTGGTGGCCTTTCCCAGCTTGTCGGCGCAGGATAGGTTTCTCTCATTTCGCGTGTGGGACGCCAGCGGCGAGCTGCGCGTCTCGGCCTATCGCGCGGTCGTTGAGGAACTGATGGCCGATCGGCGCATCCCCCTGCCCGGCGATCGCGTCCGCATCGAGGGCACGCTGCGCATCCGCGATGACGAGCCGTCGCTCATTTTGAACGCTGCCGAAGGCATGACGATTGAAACACCTCCGGCAGCGGAGATTCGCCTTGAAGGGCTGCAAGCGAGGGCGCTCGGTGAGCGCGTGCATCTAGCCGCCCAAGTGCGTCACGTCCGCGATGTCGGTGGGCGACTGCGCATCGTCCACGTCCGCGATGGCAATGCAACTGCCGATGTGGTGCTTTCGCTCGATCTGCCGGCGCTCATCGCCTCGCCTCCGCTCAGCCCGGGCGAGTGGATCAGCATCACGGGCGCGGTGGGGGAATATCGAGGCGCGAAGCAAGTGTTGGCGTTGCACGTCGCCCCTTTGTCAGAAGCCACGCGGCCTGCGGCGGAGCACTTCCGACCGATTGCCGAGCTCGATGACCGCTTGATCGGCCGGTGGGTCGGCATCCGAGGCGTGGTGAGCGACCTTCGACCGTTCAGGCAAGGGATGCGCGTTGACGTGACCGATGCATCCGGCGCCTCGATCGTCGTCGTGCTGTTCGATTCGGTGTGGCAGCGGCTACCCTTCTCAATGACGCTCGACGTGAACGACCGCGTGCGCGTAGAGGGCGAGCTGACCGAGTATCGCGGACGGATCGAGCTGCTGCCCGAGCTGCCAACGGACGTGAGGCGCGAGCGAGACGGCGGCGCGTGAAGCCGTTGCCTCAATTCAGCACGAGCAGCTCCACGGCGTGAATCTGCGTGCGCACGGCGTGGCCCTCAGCATAGATTTTGACGGCCTCGATCGTTCGCACGTCGGGCAAATAGGGCAACAGGTTTTCCGATTCCCAGCGCATGCGCTGGCCGAGCGGCACCTTGATGTGCTTGCGCTGCGGATTGGTCAAGATGGCATCCGGCAAGATCAAAGCGCCCGGCTGCATCTGGGGGCTGCCGGCGGCGTAGAAGCCCTGAATCCATTCGCGCGCGCCACCTTTGGAATCGCGCCAAGCGATGGAGACGAAAAGGGGACACTCACTCCCCACGCTGGCGCACACGGGCAACTCTTGAAAGAGAATCGCGAAGTCCAACACCACGCGCAGATCACGCTGGCGACTCACCCCGGCATCCAGGGACTGGATGACGCCGGTGCGCCCCCAACCCAGGCCTTCTCCCATGCGCTCGAGGAGCAGCGACCGAGACTTGCCCTCCTCGACGATTCGCACTGTGCCCGGCGGCGCGCCGGACTGGGCGACCACCGCTTCCACCTGCCAAGCCGACGCAATGTCGTCTTGGAACCGTCCGTTGCGGATGAGATTGGCCGGCGGGGGTAACACGCCGGCGATGGCCGAATTCGTCACCGCCGTTCGTTGGCCGGACGACAAGTTGAGCGACATGTCATCGCTGCGCGTCGCAACCGATGCACTGCCCTCGACTACCGTGAGCCACAGCGCATCGTTGGCACGCTCGATGACGTATACGCCGGGCATGGCGCTCGTCACGCTGCCGTAGTCACTGAGGACGCGCAGGTTAAGCTTGCGATCCGCCGCATGGGCCGTGGCTTGGATGCGCCCACCGGTTAAACGGAAGACGAATTCATCGCCCACGGCGCCGGCATGGAAGCGCGGAAGGCGCGCCCGTTCGACGCGCAGTTGCGTGTTGGGATACAACTGCACGGTCAACAACGGGCGCGCCGGAGATGAAGCGTTATCCAGCACGGTGAGCAGGCCGGTAGAGTCGGCCGCGAGCACGATTCGGCTCCCTTCGCTGATCTCATATCCGTCCAGCGACACGACGCTAGGCGGGTCATCGTCGGTCTGCGTCGGTCGCCACACACTCATTTGGCCGGCCTGCAGCTTGACGTTGATCACCGCTTCGGAAGTTGCGGTGTTGTAAAAGGTTAGCGCGGCCGCCGGAATGCCGACGGCAAGCGCGCAGCACGTGAACAACGACGCAAACAGAACAAGCCACGCTGTTTGTTCGGGTGAGCGCTTCACGGGCGTCAAAAGTCAGGGCCAGAAGGCAGCACGGCCTACTCCCAGTGCTTGCGCAAGCTCCAGCGCCACGGCGAAACCCGGCCCTGATCGGTGCGCTCGATGCGCTCGGCTGCCTCGCGCCCTTGGCGGTGCGCGATCAACGTGGCCGCAATAGCCGCCACGTCGCTATGCGCCTGGGAGAGTTCCTCGATCTCAAAGCGATCCTCGACGAAGCGCGTGTCGAACTGTCCGGCTTGGAAGCGCGTCGAGCGGAATAGTTGTTGATGGAACGGCACATTCGTCTTCACGCCCATAATGCGGAACTCGTTCAACGCGCGCTTCATGCGCAAGATGGCTTCGGCGCGCGTGTCGCCCCAGCAGATCAGCTTGGCGATCATCGAATCGTAGTAAGGCGTGACCTCATAGCCTTCATATACTCCGCTCTCGACGCGCACACCCGGGCCGGTGGGGAAGTTGATGCGCTTGATTAAGCCGGTGCTGGGCATGAAGTTGGCGAACGGATCCTCGGCGTTGATTCGGCATTCGATCGCCCATCCGTTCATCTTGATGTTCTTCTGCTTGTAACGCAGCGGGCGTCCGCGCGCGATGCGGATTTGCTCTTTGACGATGTCCACCCCCGTCACGCGCTCGGTGATCGGATGTTCCACCTGCAAGCGCGTATTCATCTCCATGAAGTAGAAGTTACCTTGTTTGTCGAGTAGACATTCAATCGTGCCGGCATTCACGTAGTTCACTGCCTGCGCCGCGCGCACCGCCATCTCGCCCATCTTGGCGCGTAGTTCGGGAGTCATCGCCGGCGAAGGGCACTCCTCGACTAACTTTTGGCGGCGACGCTGGAGGCTGCACTCGCGCTCGCCCAGGTGGATGATGTTGCCATGGTGGTCGCCCAACAATTGAAATTCGATATGGCGCGCGCCTTCGACCAACTTCTCCAGATACACCGAGCCATCGCCGAAAGCCGATTCGGCTTCGCGTCGCGCGCTGGCCAGCATAGCCGGCATCTCCTCCAGGCTATGCACCTCGCGCTGCCCCTTGCCTCCACCCCCGGCGCTGGCCTTGATCAGCAGGGGAAAGCCGATCTTCGGCGCGATGTTCAACAGTTCCTCGTCGGACAGATCGGCCTCGCCCTCCGTGCCCGGGATGACGGCGACGCCGGCGCGCTGGACGGTAGCACGCGCCACGGCTTTATCGCCCATCTTGGCAATGGCGCTCGGCGATGGACCGATGAAGACGATGCCCTCATCGGCGCAGGCCTGAGCGAAATCCTCGCGCTCGGCCAAAAAGCCATAGCCGGGGTGAATCGCATCGGCTTCGGCTTTCTTGGCAACCTCCAAGATTTTGTCAATGCGCAGATACGAGTCGCGCGAGGGCGGCGGGCCGATGTGATAGGCCTCATCGGCGAAGCGCACGTGCAGCGCGTTGCGATCTACGTCGGAATACACGGCAACCGTGCCGATGCCCAGCTCATGGCAGGCGCGGATGATGCGCACGGCAATCTCACCGCGGTTGGCAATCAGGACCTTCTTGAACATGGCGCGCCTTAATGTTAACACCTCCCACGCAAGCGGAGCGCACGGCCAGACGATCGCCCGCTGTTCAATCCGGCGTTTCGCGGTTTAATACAAATCCTATGAAGCTAAGAATCGCCGTTTTTCCAGGCGACGGCATCGGGCCCGAAGTGTGCGCCGAGGCCGTCGCCGTGCTCCAAGCGCTGAACCTCGATCTGGAGCTGCACACGGCCATGGTCGGCGGATGTGCAATTGAAGCGCTGGGCACAGCGCTGCCCGACCAAGCGTTGAGCATGGCGCAAGATGCCGACGCCGTGCTGTTCGGTGCCGTCGGCATGGCCAAATTCGACCGCGACCCCACGGCCAAAGTCCGTCCGGAGCAGGCGATCCTCGGCCTGCGCAAAGGGCTAGGGTTGTTCGCCAACCTGCGACCCGTGAAGGCCTATGACGCGCTGCTCGACGCCTCGACGCTCAAACCCGAGGTGATCCGTGACGTAGACCTAATCATCCTGCGCGAATTGACCGGCGGCGCCTATTTCGGCAAGCCGCAAGGACAATCCGGCGAAGCGCCCCATCGTCAGGCGGTGGACACCACTGCCTACACCGAAGAGGAAGTGCGGCGGCTCATGATCATGGCCTTCGAGCTGGCGCGCGCTCGCAAGAAGAAGGTGACCCAGGCCGATAAGGCCAACGTCATGGCGACCGGCCGGTTGTGGCGGCAGATCGCGCACGAGATTCGCGATGAATATCCCGACGTGGAATACGAAGACATGTATGCTGACGCCTGCGCGATGTATCTGCTGCGCAACCCGCGCGCCTTCGACATCATCGCCACGGAGAACTTATTCGGCGACATCCTCAGCGACGAGGCCGCGATGCTGACCGGCTCGATGGGCATGTTGCCCAGCGCATCTCTCGGCGACGCGATCAACCGGCACGGTTACCGCCGCGGGCTCTACGAGCCGATCCACGGCGCGGCGCACGACATCGCCGGCCAGGGCGTGGCTAACCCACTGGCCATGATCTTGAGCGCGGCTCTCATGCTGCGCTGGTCGTTCGGGCGACATCAAGAGGCCGAGCGCATCGAGCGCGCGGTAGAACGCGCGCTGAACGACGGCCTGCGCTGCAGCGACATCAAGCAGCCCGGGACAACCGTGCTCGGCACGCGCGAGATGGGCCAGGCCGTCATCGCACGCCTGTAGGGGATTCAAACCCATTAAGCGGATAACTTGCCGTTAACCGCGAGGCAAGCCAACCTTAACGTAGACACGCTATCTTTCCCAGAAGGAAGGGCTGGCAACCATGACTTATCCCGCTGCATCCGGCCAGGTCACGCCGGAAGCACTCTTTGTCCCCACGTTGCGCCAACCGCGCCTCGATCGCGTCGCCAGCTGGGTCTCCAACGCCACTCATCCCCCTATCGTCGGAGTCTTCAGCGTGATCATCGCCGCCTTGGTCTCGGCCAAATTGGTCGCCTGGGCCTGGGGTATCGGATACCTGGCGCTCGCCGTCCTGCTGCCTACGCTTTACGTGGCCTGGCTGGTGCGGCAAGGCGAGATCACCGACATGCAGTTACCCGATCGTCGCCAGCGCCTCAAGCCATACTGCGTCGCGATTGCCTGCATGAGCCTGGCCGCGCTGGCGCTGCAATGGATGCATGCGCCGCGACTGCTGCAACAGATCGCCTTAATTAACGTCATCCAATCGGCCGCGCTGCTGGTAACCACCCTGCGCTGGAAGGTCAGCGCACACTGCGCTTCGATGGGCGCGCTGGCCGTGCTGACGTGGACGTTGTTCGGCGCCGGCAGCTTGCCGTTCTGCGCTGCTGTGCCGGCAGTCGCATGGGCGCGCGTGCGCATGAAGCGACACGACGCGCCCCAGGTGCTGGTCGGCGCGCTGCTCGGCGTCGCCGCCGCTTGGATTGTGCTGCGCTGAGACTCAAGGCCATGCGTATCGCCCTGTTTACCGAAACCTTCCTGCCGCGCGTGGATGGCGTGACGAACACGCTGTGCCGATTGCTGGATCATCTGGCGGCGCGCGGCCACGAGAGCATCCTCTTTGCGCCGGAAGGAAGCCCGCCGCGCTACGCGCATACGCCGGTGATCGGGTTGCCCGGTCGGCGCCTGCCGATGTATCCCGACTTCAAGCTGATCTCGCCGTTTGCACCCATCGCCGAGCCGCTCCGCAACTTCGCGCCGGATTTGGTACATACGCTCAATCCCGTCACGCTGGGCTTGGCGGCCATACGAGAAGCGCGCAGCATGGGCGTGCCGATTGTTGCGTCGTATCACACCGATGTGCCCGGGTTCATGGTGCGCTGGGGCTATCGCCTGCCTGCCAAACTGATGGCGCGTTACATGCGCTGGGTGCACAACCAGGCCGACCTCAACCTATGCCCGTCATCGGTTACGTTGGAAGCACTCGCGCGCCAAGGTTACCGGCGGCTAAAGATATGGGGGCGCGGGGTAGACACCACGCTGTTCAACCCAAACAAACGGAGCGCTGATTGGCGCACCCGCCTGACGCGCGGCCAATCAGATCATCCTTTGCTGCTGTTTGTCGGCCGGCTCTCTCACGAGAAGCGGGTGCATTGGATTCATCGCGCGCTGAACGCGCTGCCCGGCGTGCGGCTGGCGATCGTCGGGGACGGTCCGGCGCGCGAAGCATTGCAGCGCCTGTTCTTCGACGCGCCGGTTGTCTTCACCGGCGTGCTGCGCGGCGAAGACCTGGCTGCCGCCTATGCCAGCGCAGACATCTTCGTCTTCCCCGCCGCAAACGAAACGCTAGGCAACGTGGTGTTGGAAGCGATGGCTTCCGGCCTGCCGGTGATCGCGCCGCGCTCGGGTGGTTTGCTCGATCATGCCGTGCACGGCGAGACGGCGCTGCTATTCGAGCCGGAAGATTGCCAGGCGATGATCGCTGCCGTGCGCGAACTGGTGCAGAACCCGGCGCGGGCGAGGCAAATGGGCCAGGCCGGCCGTGCGCGCGTCGAGCCGCGCACCTGGGCGGCGGTGTTGGATGGCCTGCTCGACGATTACCGTGCACTGCTGGCCACACAGCCGGCTCCCAGCACGCAGCGCTCAGCCGCTCTGCGCCAGTTGCAACAAGTTGACCGCGGCAGCCTCGCGTAACCTTCCCGGCTAATGCCCCCTGACCTGAAGACCGAGACGCGCTTGACCTTACTGCGGCTGGCCGCCATCGTCGCCGTCAGCTTCGGGCTTACCCTCGTCAGCAGCGCGCTCGAGCCGGCGCTACTGGGTAGCAAAGTCATCGCCCTCGTCCCTGAACGTTCGGCGGACGCTGTCGTGTTCGGCGCGGTTACGTTCGGTGGCTTGCTGGTAGCCGTCTTTGCCCAGCCGCTGATCGGGGCGTGGTCGGATCGGACGCAGACGCGCCTAGGGCGTCGGCTGCCGTTCATGTTGGCCGGCGCCGCCGGCGTCGTCGTCGGCCTGACCCTGATCGCCGCGGCGGACTCGATCACGTTGTTGGTGGCCGGCCTGCTCCTCACCCAGCTCAGCACGAATAGCGTCCTCGCGTCGTGGCAGCCGATCATCGCCGAAGGCGTGCCACAGGCGCAGCGCGGCTTGGCCTCGGGTTTCAAGGCTGGTTTCGATTTACTGGCGGCGGTCGTCGGCCGGCTGGCGGCTGCCGAGCTGGTGAGCCTTCAACCGGAATGGGGCAGCGCGGCGCTTTACGCCACTATCAGTGTCCCGATCATCGGCCTGCTGCTCACCCTGCTGGTCACCGTTTGGGCAATGAACAGGGAGCGGACGACGCCGAAGCCCGAAGCATCTTTGCCAATCGCGAGCGCGCTGCGCCAGGCGTTTACCGTGGACGTGCGTGCGCGCCCGCTCTTCGGTTGGTGGTTCGCAAACCGTGTCCTTTTTTGGGCTGGGATGATCGGGTCGAGCGTCTTCTTGCTGTTCGCCGCGCGCGACGTATTTGGGATGAGCGAAGCCGAGGCACAACGCCTGATCGGTCGGGTGATCGTTGTGCTTGGTGCGGCGCTCGGGCTGGTGATTCTGCCGGCCGGATGGCTGGCGGATCGCGTGGGACGACGCCCAATGGTCATCGTTGCAGGGCTCATGGCCGCCAGCGGTGCAGTGCTCGCCGTGCTTAACTTCAACCTGATCTTGCCGGTGGCGATCTTGATCGGCGCCGGCACAGGCATCTACCTGAGCAGCAGTTTGGCGCTGATCAACGACATCGTGCCAAAAGTGGATGCAGCGCGCTATTTGGGCGTCGCCAACATCGCGACGGCCAGCGGCAGCGCGCTGGCTCGGCTAGGAGGTGGCGCGCTCATCAGCGGCCTCAACGGTGCGACTGGCTCCACGGTAGTCGGTTACCAGGCGCTCTACGCAGTAGTCGCAGCCCTGTTCCTACTCAGCGTGGTTGTGATGGTGCTCGCGCCGACGACGCATCCGACCAGTAGCCCCAGTCGCGCCCGCGCCAGCGCGACGGCAGCAGATTGAAGTACAGCAGGAAACAGCGCAGCGAGGAATGCAGCACCTTGCGCATCACGCCGCGTTCCAGCCGGCGGTGGTCGCAGGCATAGACGACCAAGCTGGGCGCGAACATCGTGCGGTAGCCACGCCGCTGGATGCGCCAGGCAATCTCAGAATCTTCGTTGCAGGTCAGGCGCAGGTCGAAGCCGCCCGCGTCGCGGAAGGCCGCGCGACTGATGAGCAAGTTCGAGCCGGTCGCTGCGGGAATGCGCAGCGCAGCGAAGAAGCCCTGCGCACGGGTGAACCAGCGATGGTAGGCGACAAAGCGATCGCAGGCTTTCTTCGCGCCATAGATCGCGCCGAGACGCGGATCGCTAGTGTCCAGGCGCGCCAGGTCGCTGAAGTAAGTTAGTGAGAAGATCACGTCGGCGTCGGTGAAAAGCAGCCAGGGGGTGTTAGCAGCTTCTGCGCCGATCTGGCGCGCGGCTACGACGTTGCACGGTCGCTGGATGACCGTGGTAGCGTGCGGCCGGATGTCTCTTATGAGCTGAGGCGTCTCGTCGTCGCTGGCGTCCACCACGATGAGCTCAACCTCATCGGGCAACGACGCGAGGAAGGCGCGGATGTTGCGGCGCTCGTTGCGCGTCGGCACGATGACGGTCAGCTCCTCGATCTGCACGGTCAATCGTCCTCTTCGGTTAACAGCCAGTTAGCCAGCCGACGTTCCAGCACCAGCTGCGCCGCGTCCGCGGCATCGCCTGCCTGCACCGACGGTCGAATGGTAATTTGACACACGCGCCAGCCCTGTCGTCCCCACCTGTTGAGCACTTCCGCTAACTGCTCATCGGCCGGCTTGGCGCGCTCAATCGCGACAGTCTCAATCCGATACTCAAAACGCTGCACACTCGGATCATCGGCCGAACTGATTGCGCCAAGATTAAGAAAATATGAAGAGAAGATGAAGACCTAAGTCGTGCCAGCTTTTGCGCCGCGCTCTCCGCTCGCCCACGCATCGTCTAGGCGAGGTTGGCGATTCGCCCGAGCACTGTAGCCGCTTCGGCGATCTTCGGCGCCAGCGAAGGCATAGGCGTTCCGGGAATCAGGAAGGCGATCTTCTGCGCGCCGATCTCGATCCATCCAAAGCCGGACATGTCGGCCAAGGCCGTCAGGCTGCCGGTTCGACCGCCGATCCAGCGTCTACGCAGATCAAGGATCGCCGCGCGCACGTCGTCATTGCATAGCCGCGCGGCGGCAGCACTGTCCGTCGCCGTCACGCGGAAGGATGCCCGGAACTCATCATCGTCCAGGTCTACTTCCGGCATATCGCCAAAGCGGACATCGAGTAGTTCGCCGCGCAGCCGCGGCTCAATCACGATCTGCGGCAGGCTAATGGTTGCAGCGACCGGCCGCACGACCATGGTGTATATCTTGATGTTCTCCTGGCGCGGCAGCGGGTTATAGCGAATCCTGCGCTGCCAGATTTGCAGCAGCTGACCGTTGAAAGTGCCTTCGAGTTCTTTCGACTGCCATCCCTCGCCGCGCCCCTGAACCCGCTCTTCGATGCGTTCATTCGGCGCCGACAGACCGAGCCGCTTGCCCAGCGCTTGCAGGTCGCCCTTGTTCGAGCGGTATAGCCAGAAGAGAATCGCGGCAATTGCGACTAGGCCGATGACGAATATGATCAGTCGCTCTGTGTCCATGTCAGTTTGTTTATTAAGCAAAGAGTTTATGCTGGCAACATCTCGCTCAGCCGCTCGCGCTCAACAATCGGTTGCTGTTCATACAGATAGCACGCGGCGACCTGCTGCGGGGCAACCTGGTATAGCGGAGGCGGCGCTTGCCGGCAGCGTTCCATGGCAAATGGGCAGCGCGAAGTGAACTTGCAGCCGGTCTCGATGCTGCCATGTTCCTGCTCCCGCGCTGCGATCTCGGTCTGTCCCCACTTGCGATTGATGTCCGGCCAGGGAATCGAGTCAATTAACAGGCGCGTATAGGGATGTTGGGGTTCACGGATCACACGGTCAATGCTGCCGGCCTCCATCACCGAGCCACGGTACAGCACGATGATCGAGTTAGCTACGTGGTAGGCCGTGGTCAGATCGTGCGTGATGTAGATGATGGAGATGCCATACTCGCGGTTGAGGTTGCGCAGGCTCTCCAGGATCGTCGCGCGCAGGCTGGCGTCCACCATCGAGACCGGCTCATCGGCGACCAGCAAGCGCGGCTTGAGCAGCAGCGCACGCGCGACGTTGATGCGCTGACGCTGGCCGCCTGAGAGCTGATGGGGGAAGCGCCCCAGGACGTCTTCGGGGCGCAGGCCGACGGCGCGGAGCGCCTCTTCCATCTTGTCGCGCGCTTCGCTCTTACTCCGCGCCAGCTTGAACTTGTCAATCGGCACGGTCAACAGATGGTCTACCGTGTAGAAGGGATTGAACACCGCGAAGGGGTCTTGGAAGACGGCCTGCACTTCCCTGCGAAAGGTGATTTTCTCCTCACCGCGCAGCTTGGTAATGTCTTTGCCCTTGTAGAGGATCTGTCCGCGGGTGGGCGTGATGAAGCCCAGCAGCAGCATTGCCAGCGTTGTCTTGCCGCTGCCGCTCTCGCCGGCAACCGTCAGAATCGTCGGCTGATCATCCTCGATTTTGAGCGACACATTGTCGAGCGCCGTCGTCGCTGCGCGAGAAAGCAATCCTTTCGTGTAGATCTTCGTGACGTTACGAAATTCCAGCAGGGGTGTCATAGGTTTGTCTAAGCACGCGGTAAGCTACGGGGCTCGCCCACCTTCAACCCGCCATCCTCAACGCAGCGTTCGTCAGGTTGCCTTCGCGGTCATACAGATGGCAGGCGACTAATCGCTCGCCGGGCAAGCGCTCGAGCGCCGGCGTGACGGTCTTGCAGATTTCCATCGCGTGGGCGCAGCGCGGATGGAAGGCGCACCCGGGCGGACGCCGAATCAAGGAAGGCGCCAAGCCGGGGATGCCCTTGAATACGCCCTTGTTCTCCAGCGTCGGCAGACTCTCGATTAGCGCACGCGCGTAGGGGTGCAGAGGATTCGTAAACATGTCGCGCACCGAGCTGATCTCGGTGAACTTGCCGGCATACATCACCGCAACTTTGTCCACGAATTGCGCCATCAACCCCATGTCGTGTCCGATGAGGATGACCGCCGCACCGAGCTGCTTCTGCACACGATCGAGTGTCTCCATGACCTGGCGCTGGGTCACCACGTCCAGCGCGCTGGTCGGCTCGTCGGCGATGATGACCTTCGGGCTGAGCAAGATGCCGATGGCGATGCAGACGCGCTGTTTCATGCCGCCGCTCAGCTCATGCGGATACATGCGGGCGACGTTGCGGCGCAGCTCAACCGATTCGAGCGCTTGGTAGATGCGTTCCTGGATTTCAGCCTTGCTCATCTCCGGCTGATGCTCTCTGATCGCGTCGCGCATCTGCGCCTCGATGCGGAGCACCGGATTGAGCGAGTTCATCGCTCCTTGGGGGATATAGCTGATCAGGCTCAAGCGTGCCCGACGCATCTGGGCTTCCGAGAGCGCGGTCAGCTCGGTGTCCCCTACGAAGACCTTGCCGCCCTCGATGCGGCCGGGCGGCTTGATCATGCGCATCATCGCCAGCGCCATCGTGGACTTACCACAACCGGACTCGCCCACCATGCCTAGCTTCTCGCCGGGATATAGCTCCAAGCTGACGCGGTCGAGCGCCAGCGCGCGGCCGGCTTCGGTGTAGTAACTAACTTGCAGATCTATGACCCGCAGAACGGGCGATGGATTCGTCATTCGGTCCTCCGCACGCGCGGATTCGCCAGCTCATCGAGGCCGACGTTGATCAGCGTCAACGACACGAAGATCAGCACGAGCGCCAACGATGGCCACAAGGGCCACCACCACCAACCGTTGAAGAAGGCCGCCTGTTGCTGCGCGAACCAGATCGTGTTGCCGATCAGCGGCTCGCGCAACGGACCAAGGCCGAGCACCGACAGGCCAAATGAGCCAAAGATACCTGCGAACACGCCGCTGACGAAGCTGGCCAGGATGAACGGCAGCATGTTCGGCAAGATTTCTTTAAAGATGATCTCCAGGTTGCTCATGCCGGAAAGGCGCGCCACGTTGACGAACAAACGCTCTTTGAGCGTGAGCACCTGCGCACGCATGATGCGCGTCGGGCCCATCCACGCCAGCAGCGACACGATGAGGGCCATCGTGTAGATGGTGACCGACTTGCGGTCTATCGAGCCGGCGATGATCACCAGGATCAGGAAGGCGGGGATCGGCAACAGCACCTCGGTGATGGCGCGAATGGCCGTATCTACGATACCGCCGTAGTAGGCCGAGAGGAAGCCGAGGATCACACCGACGCCGGTGCCGATGGCGCCGGCAATCAGCCCGATCACTGCCGTCTGCCAGACGCCCCGCACCATGACGGCCAGCAGATCGCGGCCGAAGAAATCGGTGCCGAGCGGATACTCGGCGCTAGGGGGTTGCCGGGGCTTGACGGCCAGTGGATAGGCGCGCTTCTCGGTGTCAATCGTCAACGAGCCGATCACCGTGAACAGCGTGAGCGCCACTACGATAGCCAAGCCCAAGACCAGGCTTTTGTTGCGCCGCAGGTAGCGCCAAGTGAGCTTCAACCGCGAAGGGTGCTCGTAGCGAGCCTCTTGGGCGTCCGGTTTGGATCCAACTGCAGCGATCTGTGTCATCTTGATTCGTAGCGTATCCGTGGATCGAGCAACGGATAGATGAGATCAACCAGGAACATCAGGATGGCGATCGAAAGAATCACGAAGAGCGTAATGCCGTAGATGACGAAGTAGTCATTCTTCAGGATGGCGTCGCCGAGCAAACCACCGAGGCCGGGCAAGCCATACAGCTGCTCGACCAGCACACCGGAGACGATGACGCTGCCAAACGCCAGGGCGAGGCCGGTGACCTGGGGCAACAGCGCGTTGCGCACATAGTACTGGCTGAAGATCGTGCGGGGATGCAGCCCTTTATGCTCGGCGAAGTTCACATAGTCCTCGCCTTGGATGGTGATGCCCATGCCGCGCATGCCCAACGCCCAGAAGCCAAGCGACGCAAGGATAAGGGAGATGGCCGGCAGGATCTGGTGGCGTGCCGCGTCGAGGATGAACTCCAGCGTCAACGACGGCGTAATGCCCTGCGAGTATGCTCCCCCCATCGGCAGCAGCTTGAGGCGGAAGGCGATGAAGAAGATCAGCAACAGGCCAAGCAAATAGGCCGGCACGGCTTGCAGCATCATCAGCGGCGCCATCAGGCCTTTCACGAACCCCGGACTGCGCGGCCATGAGGCAAGCGCGCCGAGCAAATTGCCGAGGACGAAGGAAATTAACGTCGTCAGCGAGAGCAATACGATCGTCCAGGGCAGCGCCGATAAGATCAACTCCATCACCGTCTTGGGGAAGCGCGTCAGCGATGGCCCCAGATCACCGCGCAACACACCGCTCATGTATTCGACGTATTGCTCGAGCAGCGGCTTGTTCAGGCCGAATTTCACCTCGTAGGCCGCAATGATCTGCTCTAGATCTTTCGGCGCAAAGCCTGTCGAGCGGGCGATCTCGGCGAAGCGTTCACGGATCGGATTGCGTTCGGACAGGCGCGGGATGAAGAAGACGATTGTCGCAGCGACCCACACCACTGCGATCAGAAAGAGAATGCGTCTTATGAGGTATCCCAGTCTCATCGAACTACGCGCATCACGACGGAAGGCTCACGGTCAAGAGCAAGCCGTGATACAGTGACGATGAAGCCCTGGTCTCCCTCGAGGGGAGACCAGGGCATCGCACATGGCTTCGGTTTTCTGAGCGCACGGGCGAATTTAGCTGGCC
Organism: Thermoflexales bacterium; assembly: GCA_025056965.1. GTDB lineage: Bacteria > Chloroflexota > Anaerolineae > J036 > Brachytrichaceae > JAAFGM01. The sequence goes on from JANWVF010000152.1 coordinate 48,615, forward strand.
GGCTTCAGCGCAGCGATGACGCGCGGACCGGTCCAGTGCCAGAACGCACCGTTGTAGCCCTCGCCGACGTTCGTCTCGGTTGGCCAGTTCACCCAGTAGGTTTGGTTGTAGGCAATGCGGTGCAACCACTGGATAATCGGCACGTTGATGACGTCCTTGTAGTAGAACTCCATCGCCTGCAGCGCCAGCTCGTCAAAGCGCGGGTCACCCGCGGGATACTTCGCCATCTCCAGCACTAGCTTCTCGAACTCGGGGTTGTTGTAGCGAGAGAAGTTGTTGCTGCCGGCGACGTTGCCCGTCGGTTTGGTGTTAAACAGCTCGAACACCGCGAACGGGTCGCGCAGGCTGGCGCCGTGACCGAACATGTAAAGCCCGGGGCGGCCTTGAGCCATGTTGTTGTATGCCTCCGGCGAGAAGTCCGGGCCTTCGCCGGTATCGAATCCGGCCTGGCGCAACATCTCGGCCAAGACCGGCACGATGTCGGCGTGAATGTTGGCGAAGCCGCTGATCTGCGCCGGCACGGTCTTGCCGTCCTTTTCCCACAGGCCGTCAGCATTCTTCTTGTAGCCGGCCTCCTCCATCAGCTTGGCCGATTCCTCCAGGTCGAACTTGCGCGGCTGGTACTTCTCGACGATGGCTTGGACGCCGGGCGAGTCGGCGAACTTCTGCAGCGGCGGATACAGCGGGAAGGGGTAGATGGTGCTGACTTTCGCGCCGTTGTAGACCACCTCGTCAATTTGGTCGCGGTTCACTGCGCGGTTGATGGCGCGGCGCACGCGCACATCGTTGAACGGCTCGATCTCCAGGTTCATCCACAGGGCGTTGGGCCACCAGTCGAGATAACCGTGCGGCTCGTTTTGGCCGGTGTGGGTGGTGACTTTGGGGTTCTGCTTCAGGATGTTGGCGATGATGTCGTTGCGGAAGTCCAGCGCCGTGTCCAGCTCATTGTTCACCACGCGCTGGGCGACCACGCCCATGTCGTCGCCGATGCGCTGCATGATCACGCGCTTGACCTCGGGCATAGGTTGGAAGCCGGTCTTGATCGCCCACCAATCCTCGCGCAAGTCAAAGATCTTCTGATTGTTCGTCCAGGATACGATCTTGTATGGGCCGGAGTGCGGCATGTCCAGGCCACCGGGGAAGGCAGTGACGTCGGCTTCCTTCTCCAGCACGTGGGCAGGCACGATGGGGCGACCGGTGTCGAAGTGCGCAGTAAGCACATCGAACACGAAGCGCGGCGACGGCTGCTTGAAGATAATCTTGACCGTCTTGTCGTCAACGGCGACCGCCTCCTTCACATACGGCGCGACGCGGCTGTGATAGTCCAGCTTGTCGTTGTCGCGCCAAGAGTTTACCGTGAAGACCACGTCCTTCGAGGTGATCGGCGTGCCGTCGCTCCACTCGATGCCATCGCGCAGCTTGATCGTTACCTCGGTGAAGTCGGCGTTGTATTCAGGATCGCCGGCCGCCAGCCAAGGATACACCGTGTCCGAGAAGGCGGCCCAGTAATACAGCGGTTCCCAGAGCGACGAGTTGAAGTTCTGATGGTTGTGACCCGCCGCGAACGGGTTGGTCAGGCCGATATTGTCGAAGTCGCTGGTGCTCCAACCCATGATCACGGTGCGGTTGCGAGGCACCTCTGGGATTTGTGCTGCCGGTGCCGCCGTGGCCTCGGCAGCAGGTTGGGCCGGTTGTTCACCAGCCGGCGCGGCTGGTGCGGCGGGAGTAGCGGGTGCACACGCGGCAATTACGGCGCCGCTACCGGCGAGAGCTGACAATCGCAGCAATTGCCTTCGGGTGATTTTGTTCTTGGTCATGGTGGGTCTTAATCCTCCTGGTTCAAATTGAACTGAGAAATCTATTCGGCGGCTCGGCCGCCAGGAGCGCAAACATGTAGCTGGCGCGTAGCTAGCCTTCCTACTGTTCTAGCACAAGCTAACCAAATGAGCAAACCCAACTGACGATGCGGCTTAGCCTGACCCAACTCGCATCTTCCGCGGCAAGGTCAGCCTTTTGCGCCGCGCAGCGCATTCAGCAATTGATTCACCCACACACCGCCGAAGCCCAGCGCGTAGATCAACATCGGCGCAACCGCCAGCCACGATCCGAACTGCAAGATCGAGATCACCATGCCGGCGATGTAGAGCGCCAGCCCCAACTCGATCCACATCGTCCAATCCGGCCGGACGAGGTAGGCCTTCGGCGCAGTGCGCGAGGCACTCCGATGCAGCTTGGGCGTGCGCGCGAAGTCGCCGGTTTGTTTCTCGAACACGGCTGCGAGCATGGCGACGGTGTTCGAGAAAGAGACGCCGACACCCAGCATGAGCGAGATCGGCAGATCGCGCAAGAATTGAAGCGATGATCTCCCACGCGCCGCATGCGCCGTGAACATCGAAGCGATCGGCGCGAGGCTGAGCAAGCTTATGGCGTTCACCCACACGGGCAGGCCGACGGATGCGCCCTGCTGGACGTTCAGCACAGAATGCAGCACCAAGAGCGGGGCAGTCACGCTGATCAGCAAGATGATCGGGTGGATGAAGTAGCCCGTCAGGTGCATCCCGGCAGCGAGCTTTTGGCGCAGCGGCAGCGCCGAGGCGAGGATAGCCGGTAGCAGCTTGCGCACCGTCTGCAAGGTGCCGCGCGCCCAGCGCGCCTGCTGGCGCTTGTAAGCGAGGACATCATTGGGCAGCTCACTCGGAGCCGATTCATCAGCCAAGTAGACGCCTCGCCAACCGCGTAGTTCGGCACGATAGCTCAGGTCGAGGTCTTCCGTCAACGTGTCGTGTTGCCAGCCACCGGCATCCTCGATGCACGCGCGGCGCCAGACGCCGGCGGAGCCGTTAAAGTTCATGAGCAGGCCATAGCTGCTGCGCACCGGTTGTTCGACGATGAAATGCACATCTAGGGTCATGGCCTGTGCTCGCGTAAGCAAGCTGGCATCACGATTCAGGTAATCCCAGCGCGTCTGCACGAAGCCCACGCGCGGGTCGTCGAAGACGCGCCGTTCACAGATCAGTCGGCGCAGAAAGTCCGGCGCGGGCAGAAAATCCGCGTCGAAGATGGCGATGAGCTCACCCATCGCACGCGCCAGCCCGGTGGCCAGCGCGCCCGCCTTGTAGCCCGTGCGGTGTGGACGGTGAATCAGTTCAATGTGCACGCCGGCGCAGCGCGCGCGCGCCACAGCTCGGCGCGCGATCTCCGTCGTGTCATCCGTCGAGTCATCCAGCACCTGAATCTGCAGCTTATCAGGTGGGTAGTCTTGTGCAGCGGCTGCCGTGATGATCCGCTCGGCAACGTACCGCTCGTTGAACAGAGGAATTTGCACGGTGACGCTCGGCACATCATCGCAGGTCTGGCTTCGCAGCATCGGCTGCGGATCGGATGGGCGCGCGCGCAGATACAGCGCCAGCAATACGCCCTGGTGCAACGCGTAGGCCGAGAGCAGGATCAGGCAGAGCGCGTATAGGGCAACGACGATCTCCATGCGGGTAGTGCGGCCGGTGATGACAGGGAGGCAAACAAAAAGCCACGCAAGCGTTCATCCGACGTGAATGAACACGCGTGGCTTGTCTCACTGTGCGCTAGAGGCTATTTCTTATCTAGATCGTCTAAATCGAGTGTGCTTAGGAAGTCCTTGAAAGCGCCCAGGTCTTCTTCTTGGCCGGCCTCTTCTTCAGGTTGTTGTCCATGTTGTGCCATGATGTCGTCGTCCACGTAGATCGAGCAGCCGACGCGCACCGCAATGGCGATCGCATCACTCGGGCGCGAATCTATGCTCAAGTCTTTGCCGTCGCGCGTCCTCAAAACTAGCCGGGCATAGAACGTCTCTTCGCGCAAATCGTTGACGATCACATAGCGCACCGTAGCCCCGAGCTCGCGAATGGCGTTCACGATCAGATCATGCGTCAAAGGACGAGCGACTCGCGTGTTGGTGAGATGAATGGTGATTGCCTCGGCTTCCGGCTGGCCGATCCAAATCGGCAGAAAGCGCTCGGACTCTAGATCTTTTAGGATGACCACACGATGCGAACTCATGGAGTAGACGCGCACGGCATCCACCTTTACTTCCACCATATGTCTTCGCCTCCTCGTGTCTATTTCATTATGGTCAGCATGACCACGCACTGCCAAAAATGTCATCCCTAACGGGCGACCCACCCGCTTACCAAAGCTGGGGATTACTTGTCCTTGTCTAGATCGCTCAAGTCGAGCGAGCTGATGAAGTCACTGAAGGCGCCTAGGTCTTCCTTACTGTCGGCCTCTGCTTCATCTGTTAGCTCGACCCCGGCCACTTCGAGGACATGCTCATCTACGAAGATCGGACAATCCAAGCGCACCGCGATGGCGATGGCGTCGCTCGGTCGGGCGTCGAGCACGATCTCCTGCTCATCCTCTCCGAGGTGCATGACGATGGATGCGTAGAAGTGTTGGTTGCGCAGATCGTTGATGAGCACGTAGCTCAGGCGCGCGTTGAGCTTGCTGAGGATGCTGGCTGCCAGATCATGGGTGAGCGGGCGAGGAACGCTTACGCCGTTCAAGTGGAACGAGATCGCATCTCCCTCCGTTTTGCCGATGAAGATCGGCAGACGACGCTCGCCATCTAACTCCTTTAGGATGACCACCTGCTGATTAGTGCTCATCAGGCTTATGCGAATACTCTCGATCTTCATCTCGATCATGTCTGGGCAGCCTCCGACTCGACGTCAAGCAAGATTATATATGGCGTATCGCAAGGTGAGATGGCTGCGACCACGGCGGCTGGCCCGGGGCATTACAATCTTGCAAGACGCATGAGTCAACGGCGGCTGTCCGCTCTTCTCCTAGTTGCGCTGGCCATCCTGCTTGGCACGATCGCGCTGGACGTCCTACTCCCTTTCGTGCGCTTGCCGGTAGCGCCACTCCCCGACCTGCTGCAGAACTACGTCACGATCTTTCTCGGCATCTTTATCGAGGCAGCGCCGTTCCTGTTGCTCGGCAGCCTCACTTCGGGGCTGATCGCCGAATTCGTCAGCGCCGACGACGTAGCGCGCTTCTTCCCGCGCCATCGGTTTGCCGGCACAGTAGCCGGCGCGCTGCTGGGGGTGATCTTCCCGGTGTGTGAGTGCGGAGTGGTGCCGGTGGTGCGGAGGCTGTATCAGAAGGGCTTTCCCATCTCGGCCGGCATCGCATTTTTACTGGGCGCGCCTGTTTTGAATCCGATCGTCATCGCCAGCACCTACGCTGCCTTCGGCCTTGGACCGGTCTTCTGGGGGCGCATCCTCTTCACCCTGTTGATCGCGACAGGTATCGGCCTGGTGTTCAGCACACAGCCGAACCTGGCACGTGTGATCGCGCCACGCACGCTTGTGCCAATCATCGGAGGGGTAGACGGTCCACAGGTCCCTCTGCACGGTTCGCCCGCTTCTGTTTCGCCGCTGCCTCTTCCAAGACAGGTCGCTCGCTCGATTCCCTCACGCCTGCAAAATGCCTTCAGCATCGCCACAGACGAACTCTTCGACATGGGGCGGTTTCTGGTCATCGGCTCGTTGATGGCCACCACGCTCCAGACATTCATCCCGCAGCCGGCCTTGATCGGCATCGGTCGCGATTCGGTTACTTCGGTGATCGCCCTACAACTGCTGGCGTTCATGCTCTCGGTATGCAGCACCGTAGACGCTTTTCTAGCGCTCTCGTTCGTCAACACGTTCACCGTCGGCTCGATCATCGTTTTCCTGGTGTTCGGGCCGATGGTGGACATCAAGAGCACCACGCTGTATTTAAACGTCTTCCGCCCGCGCGTGGTGTTCTACGTCGTCACGCTCTGCTTCCTGTCCACGCTGCTCATTGGGGTGTTCATTAACTTGAACGTCGCTTGGTAAGGCGATGGATTGAGCGCGCATGGGCTTCTGCTTCCATGTTACCCATACCGATGGTCGAGCGCGCGCCGGCGTCCTGCGCACGCTACACGGCGAAATCCTGACGCCGGTCTTCATGCCCGTCGGCACGCAGGCCACCGTGAAGGCCGTTCCACCGCGCGATCTGGAAGAGCTGGGCGCGCAGATCATCCTCGCCAACACCTACCATCTCTATCTGCGCCCCGGCGACGAGCTGATCGCGCGACACGGCGGGCTGCACCGCTTCATGAGCTGGCCGCGCCCTATCCTCACCGATAGCGGGGGCTTCCAAGTGTTCTCGCTCAGCGAGATGCGCAAGATAGATGACGATGGCGTCACTTTCAAGAGCCACCTGGACGGCTCGATGCATCGCTTCACGCCGGAGAAATCTATCCGCATCCAGGAGAACTTAGGCGCCGACGTCATTATGTGCTTCGATGAGTGCCCACCGCCGACCGACCGTGAATACAATGCCATTGCCCTGGCGCGCACGCACGCTTGGGCGGTGCGCTGCCGGGAAGCACATACTCGCACCGATCAGGCGCTGTTCGGCATCGCGCAGGGTGGCGTCTTCCGAGACCTGCGTGAGCAGTCGGCCCAATTCCTCGCGTCGCTCGACTTTCCCGGCTATGCCATCGGCGGCTTGGCCGTCGGAGAGGACAAGGCCGACATGTTCCGCGTGATCTCATGGATGGATGACGCGCTGCCGGCGCACAAGCCGCGTTATCTGATGGGTGTCGGCGAACCCGCCGACCTCATCCGCGCCGTGCAGCGCGGCGTAGATATGGCCGATTGCGTGCTGCCGACGCGGCTGGCGCGCCATGGCGCCGCCTTCACGCGCAATGGGCGCATCAACATGCGCAACCGCGCCTACGCCGAGGACGAGCGGCCAATTGAGCCGGAGTGCGATTGCTACACCTGTCGGCATTTCAGCCGAGCCTACATTCGGCATCTGCTCCAGGCCGGCGAGATCCTCGGCCTTTATCTAATGAGCATCCACAACATAGCCTTCCTGCTGAATCTCATGCGCGAGGTGCGCGAATCCATCATTCGGGGCTGCTTTGCGACATTCGCCGAGACATGGTTGAGGCGCTATGAGCGTGCCGAGAATCCAATGCATCTCTAACGTCGCGTCTAACATGCTCTAATGCTCCCTCCCTACGATGCAAATTGAATTTGGCGCCCGAGGCGCCAAGTTAGAAAGATTCGTTCATAACTAGGAGGGAGAGCTATGGCAACCTATCTGACTCGCAGGACTTGGAATCCGGCCGGTGAGATGCTCGCGCTGAGCGAGGTGATGGATCAGCTGATGCGCAACGCCTTCGTCAACACCAGCCGCTGGCTAGAGAACGGTTTCAACTTCGAGGCACCGGCGATTGATGTCGTGGAGACGCCGGAAGGCTTCACGATCAAGGCGGCGCTGCCCGGTTGGAAGCCGGAGGACGTGGATGTGACGGTGGAGAATGGCACGCTCACCCTGAAGGGCGAGTGGAAGCACGAGGAAGAGAACAAGGACGACAAGAGCCGCTGGCATCGCCGGGAAATTCGCTATAGCTCCTTCGAGCGCAGCATCGCGCTGCCCACCGAAGTAGAGGCGGACAAGGCGAAGGCGGAGTTTGAGAACGGCATCCTCACCCTGACGATTCCGAAGGCTGAGGTCGTCAAGCCGAAGCAGATTAAGATCGCTGTAAAGTAAACCTCGCGGTGCGTCGCGCAACGCGATCACCGGCGGATGGGGCGGTGCGGAGTTACCGCGCTGCCTGCGAACCGGCCATCAGGCCGGTTCATTATTTTCCGCTGCCCATCCTAGGCGCTATCGCTTGAGCACGCGCGCATCGCCGACGCGGCGAGTGACGCCTATCGCGTCAAGGTGCTCCATCAGCGCCAGGGCATATTTGCGCGTGGTGCGGAAGAGGTCACGCGCCTGAGCCGCGGTCATTGAACCCTCACGCGCGATAAAGTCCTGCACGCACGCCACAGCCTGGGCATAGGTCTCCGGCAATAGGATGACTTCGTCGTTCAATTGAACCAGCATGTGTCGCCGGAGCATTGCTTCGTAGACCGGGTCGCCGACGGCAGCGCGCGCCTCTTTGACCGACGGCGTGGCCCATGGATGAGCCCGGCATCGTGCTAACAGGGCATCTATCGCCGCTTGCTGATCGGCATCGAAGCGGACGTCGTGTGCGGCCAACCGCACCACTCCCCCGGAGTCCACGAACGCGGTCGCGTCTGATGGGTCGCCGTATAACCTGAGCATGGCATCAAAGACATCCACCGGTAGGTTCAGTCGGCTGCGCAAGGTGTCACGCGGCATGCCTTCGGCGAGCGGGTGTGCTTTGTGGTAGGCGTCGAGCGTCTCTTGCGCGCTGCGACGCACGGCCTGCCACGTCTCACGGCGCGCGAGGACGCTTCCGCCCTTAGCGTCCTGCGCGACGATAACTGCACCTTGGCTGGATAGATCTGCCAGAGCCGCCTGAAAGTCCTCGGCTTCCAACTGCGCCCGAGCGGCCGCCTCAGCAGGTGTGGCGAATCCGAGCTCCTGTAACGCTTCCAAGAGGCGCTCAGTGGGTGAGCCGCGTCGCAAGGTCGCCAGCCGATTCAACACCTGTGGGTCGGCGCGCCCGGCTCTACGCCGGTAGCGCGTGCGCGGATGCGCGTCGGCGATCATCCCGCCGCCGATGGTGACCGACGGCGAAGGCAGGCGAACGATGAAGCGATCGCCGTTAGCCAGCGCCATCGGCGCAGCCAGTTGCAATTGCGCCCAGCCGGATTCACCCGGCGCGAGTGCATCCCCTTCCAGCAACCGGACACGCGCGACGCTGTGAGCGGCGCCACTGAAGATCTTCACCTCGGCATTGTGGCGTAGCGCGAACGCGCGGCGCGCACCTGCGGCCCACCGCGTATCGTTGCTCAGCATCTCCAACCAGACGTCCACCAGCGTAGTCGGGGCGAGCGTGCCGGGCCGCGCGACGACGCTGCCGCGCGCGATGCGCTCCGCTTCGACGCCGGAAAGATTGACGGCCAGCCGGCTGCCCATTTGTGCACGCGCGATCTTCTGCTTGTGAGTTTGGAGGCCGCGGATGCGCGCAGGCAGAACCTCGCCACGCTGATTGATCACCTCGACTTCGTCGCCAACCGCGAAGATGCCATCGCTCAGCGTGCCGGTGACGATCACGCCAAAGCCCGGCAAGGTAAAGACGCGATCCACCGGCAGGCGCGGCCGCCCTAAGTCCCGGCGCGCCGGCGCATCCGCCAGCGCGCGCACCAAGGCCGCCCTCAGCGCATCTAAGCCTTGGCCGGTCTTCGCGCTCACCGGCACGACGGACGCACCTGCTAAGGACGTTCCTGCCAGCAGCCGATGGATCTCGTCGCTCACCAGATCAACCCATGTGGAATCGGGGGCGAGATCTACCTTAGTGAGCGCAACTACGCCGCTGCGCACCTGGAGCAGGTTGAGGATGGCGAGGTGCTCGACGGTCTGAGGCATTGGACCTTCGTCGGCGGCGATGATCAGCAGAGCGGCGTCTATGCCGCCGACGCCAGCCAACATGTTCTCGATAAAGTCTATGTGGCCGGGCACATCTATCACGCCCACCGGTTCGCCGTTCGGCAGCGTCATCCACGCGAAACCGAGGTCAATCGTCATCTCGCGCTGCTGTTCTTCGCGCAGGCGATCGGGGTTGATGCCGGTCAACGTGCGCACCAAGGTGGACTTGCCGTGATCAACGTGGCCGGCGGTAGCGATGACGCGCATTACTCGATGAGGTCGGCTGCCAAGTCCACATCATCGGGCGCATCGGGCAGCGCTGCCTGAGCCTCGGCTTGTGCCTGGCGCTTCTTGCGCTGTCGGCGCGAGGGCCTGATTTCACTCGGCACGTTGATCTTGGCCTGATCGAGCAGCCGGTTAGCTTCGGCCAACCATTCCCGGCCGGCGTTGGCGTAGGCCTGCGAGAATGCCTCGATGATGTTGTAAAGCGGCGTGATCTGCGGCTGAAGCTTGGGCAGTTCTTCTTCCATCTCCGCGATGCGCGCCTCTAGGTCGCTGATGCGCCGATCGCGCTCGAACCACTTCTCGTCTTGGGCAACGGCAAACGTGCGCCATTCCTTCTCGATATGCTCGCGGAAGGCTTCAGCAGCACGTTTGACGCGCTCCTCAGCGTCACGCTGGATCTCAAACAACTCGTTGATGCGCACTTCCAGGCGTTCCTGAAAGTCCGGCAGCGCAGCAAGCTCGCGCTTGACCTCTTCACGCAGTTGGATGAAGCCGGTCACTTGTTGGCTGATCTCATCGGCGCGCGCCTTCATCCGCTCGATGATCTCGGCGTACTCTGCGAACTGTCGCTCGCGACGGACGTCGGCCACGCGTTGGGCCTCGATGAGCTGGCTCTGTGCCTCCAGCAACTTAGCCGCCTCTTCGATCTCGGTCTGCTTGCGACGGATCGCTTCATCGAGCAAGAGCAGCCGTGGAGGGAATTGCTCGATCTTCTTCTTGATGTCGGGGATCTCTTGCTCAATCGCCGCGATGCGCTTGGCATCCTGGCGGCGCTGCTCTTCGAGGAAGGAGATTTGGGTCGTTGGCTGGTCGAAGCGCCGGTCAAGCTCCATCACCTGCACTTGCACGCGCCCGATTAACTCGGCCAGCCGGCCATCTTCGGCTTTGCGTGCCTCAATCTGCTCGGCATAGCCGGCATACGACTTGGTCTCCTTCTTCAATTCGTTCAGCTGGCGCACGATGGATTCAATCTCGATTTGGCGGGTGCGCGACAGTTCGCGCTCGGCCTTAGCGCGCTGATCCTCGATCCGCGCGATGATCTGGTTGAACTCCTCGCGCAACTGCGCCGTCGCGGACGTCCAGCCCATCGCGCGCGTGAGCTGCACCTTCAACTCGTTTAGAGTGACCTCAAGCGATTGGGCGTAGCGCGAGCGAGCCTCTGCCTCGCGCGAGAGGCTATCTACGCGCTCCTGCAACTGAATGATGAGGGCGCGATCTTTGCGCCGCTCCTCGTCAATGTATTGGACAAGCTTGGTCAGTTGAGTCAGATCCATTGCCGATCATAAAGGCGTGTGGGCGCACCGGCGCTCGCACGCTACTGATGTTGCCACATTCGCCCACCGTCAAGCATGATGCAATCACCGTTGATGAACTGCGGGCCGGTGAGCAGAAAGAGGACGATCTCACCCACTTGCTCGGCTGTGCCAAGCGCTCGAAGCGGGTTCGTCTGTCGCAGCGCTTGCCATTCCTCCTCGGTGTAGTCCGGCGGCTTCAAGATCGGCCCCGGACAAATGGCGTTGACGCGCACCTTCGGCCCAAAGTTCAGCGCTTGCGATCGGGTGAGCGCCAACAGCGCCGCCTTAGATAGGCTGTGGGCGACGTATTGCCGCCACGGGAAGAAGGCGCCTTCGTCTACGATGTTAATGATGTTGCCGCAGATGCCCGTGCTCTGCTCGTCCATCATGGCGCGCGCGATGACCTGGCTGAGCACAAAGGGCCCCTTCACGTTGACGTCAAAAGCTCTGTCAAAGTCAGCTTCAGTCGTCGAGAAGTAGTCGTTCGGGACAAAGCTCGAGGCGCTGTTGATCAGAATGTCCACTTTGCCGAAATGGGCTAATGCACGGCGGCCCAGTTCAGCAGCTTGATTCCAGTCGGCCATGTCGGCCTGATGCAACAGCACGCGTCGGCCGAGCGCCTCGATCTCACGCGCCGTCTCCTGTGCCGCACTCGCGCTGCTGCCGTAATGCACGACGAGATCAGCGCCTTCGCGCGCCAGCATCAGCGCGATGACCTTACCGACGCGATGCGCAGCGCCGGTCACTAATGCCACTTTTCCCTGTAGTCTCATGTGCCCAGCCTCTCAACCGACTATCACTCGGCCTCTGCAGCAGCCGAGGGCGAGCGAGATGCTATATACTGGATTTTAGATGCTCAGGGAAATCGTCGAGCGCGTCCGGCGCAACCACGCTTTGGAGCATGCGACGCTCCATATCTTGGAAGCCCAACAGCCTAACCTAAGGGCAGGCGGACGTGCGACTGCGCAAGGGTTCTATCTTTATGGCGACCTGCCCGACGAAGCGACGGTATGTGCAGCGGTTGGCGAGGCCATCCGGCGCATGAACGCCGGGGAGCGCGAGTTAGCCGTCCATCCCCGTTGTGGCACGAACGTTGTGGCAACAGGCATCCTAAGCGGCGTGCTGGCTACGCTAAGCATCCTTGCCGCGGGCAAGCGTGCACCTTGGTACGTCCAACTGCCAAACGCCATCCTCGGCGCGATGATCGGCGCGCTATTGGCCCAGCCACTGGGTCCTTGGGCGCAGGCCAACATAACGACTTCAGCAGAGATGCACGGCGTGAAGGTGCGCAGCATCCGCAGCCGGCGAGCGGGACGCATGGTCGCGCATTTTATCGAGACCAACCATGCGCCGACGCCTTGAGGCAGTTTAAAGCGCGCTTAGCTTCTCCAGCATCCGCTGAGCATCGCGGTCGTAGGGATCGGCAAGCACCGCTCGACGAAAGGCGGCGATGGCGAGATCAATCTCCCCTCGGTCTCGATGGATCAAGCCGATGTTATAGGCAACGCTGCGCGCCAGCGGATCTATCTCCAGCGCACGATTGAACGCAGCTAGAGCCCGCCGTTGGCGTTCGTCGGTGGCGGTAATCGGGTTGCCTAGGTAAGCCGCACCCAGGTTAATCCACAGCTGGGCGTTATCGGGTGCACGCTCCACTGCGCTCTCAAGCACAGACACAGCGAGCTTATGCCGGCCAATCATGATGTAGGCACCGCCAAGGTTAAGCGCAGCATCGGGGTTGTCTGGCTTGAGCCTATGCGCGCGCTCCAGAAAGGGGAGCGCATCGGCCGGTTTGCGCTCGCTGAGCAGTCGCGTGCCGTGAGTTAGGCTTTCGCGGAATTGCTGCTCGTGACGATGCCTGAGCCAGGAATTCAGCCGTTCTTGTTCGGAATCGTGCGCTGAGTCGTTCATAGCGAGATCATCACGGTCGGAATGTCGTCAGAAGCCTTCCAGTTTGGTCAGGTCGGCGATGCCTTCGGCCTGGGACACGATCCGTCGAAGCAGAGACAGACGCGACGCGCGTAAGCGCGCGTCCTCGGCCATCACGAGCACCTCGTCGAAGAAGCGCGTGATCGGTGAGACGAGCAACTGGAGGTTGGCAACCAGCGCGCTCACGTCTAACGGCGGCTCTTGCCTCGCTAGGGCTTGTGCCAACGCCTGCGCAGCGGGTTCAGGATCTTCAGCCGAGGTGTCCGGCACATGCGCCTGCGTCCGCACGATGCGCGCGCAGCGCGCGTAAGCATCCAGGATCGTCGGCCAGTCCTCGCGCGCCATCGCCTCGCTCAGTTGAACCAGGAATCGCTTGGCGCGCGCCGGATCATCGCCGACGGCGGTCACGATCGCTTCAACAGCGTCATGCCGGTAACCTTCGTCGAGGAATTGTTGGCGTTCGCGGTCGAGGATGAAACGATGCGCGGCTTCGAGCGCCTCGGCGCTCGGCGCGACCGGCAAGTGCGACATTGCGCTTTCCAGACCGCTCCGCAAGGAGAACGATTTGTCGCCGGCTATCAAATTCTGCACTACGCCGATGGCAGCGCGACGCAACGCGAATGGGTCGGCGCTGCCTTTGGGGGCAAGCCCCACGGCGAACAAGCCGGCAATGCTATCGAGCTTATCGGCCAGCGAGACGACGAGGCCGGCAACCGTTCGCGGGGTGGCATCGCCAGCAAAGCGCGGCAGATAATGCTCGAAAATCGCCTCGGCTACAGCGTCCTTGTCCGCGTCGTCGGCCGTGCGTCGGTGATATTCGCGTCCCATCACGCCCTGCAGCGCGGTGATTTCGACCACCATACTGGTCGCCAGGTCGGCCTTGCATAAGCGGGCAGCCTTGCGCGCGATTTGCAACTCTCGGCTTCCGATTCCTAACCGTGCGCCGATCGGGTCAACGAGCGCCTCTATGCGCTTCGTCTTGTCCAGCATCGAGCCGAGCTTAGCCTGGAAGGTGATCGTGTCGAGACGCGGCAGATAAGCTTCGAGTGGTTTGCTAATGTCTTGACGGAAGAAGTAGCTGGCATCAGCGAAGCGGGCGCGCACTACGTCCTCGTTACCCTTGCGCACCTCGTCCAGGTGCGCATCGTTGCCGTTGCGCACGGTGATGAAATAGGGCAGCAGCGCCTCGCCGTCGTTGCGCAGTACGGTAAAGTAACGCTGTTTTTTGCGCATCACTGCAGTGAGCACGGCGGGAGGTAGGGCAAGAAATTCCTCCTCGAATGCGCAGCACACCGCTGTGGGCTGTTCGACCAAGTCGGTTACTTCCTCGAGCAAATCGTCGTCTGGGGCAATGCGTCCACCGACGCTGGCCGCCGCGGCTTCAACCTGGCGCGCAATTTCGGCCTTGCGCGCTGCGCGGTCGCCGATGATGTGGTGTTGTGCGATGAGCGCCAAATAGTGATCGGCGTGATTCACCGCGAACTGCGGCGAGCCTTCGCCGCGCGGACCGAAGCTGACGTTGCCGCTGGGGACGCCCGCGAATGTGAACGGAATGACTTGGTCCCCCAACAAGGCGACGATCCAATTAATCGGTCGCGAAAAGGCGACGTTGCTGGCGTTCCAGCGCATGGTCTTCTCGAAGGTAATTCTTCCGATGGCCTGAGGCAGCGCGTCCGCCAGCACCTCGATGGCCGGCCGGCCGGTCTCGCGCTTACGCACATAGACGTAAGCTCCACTGGCATCTTCCTTCACCACCAGCTCGCGCACATCTACGTTAAAGCGTTTGGCAAAGCCAATCGCCGCTTGTGTCGGATTGCCGCCCGCGTCGAATGCCGCCTTGGCCGGCGGGCCTTTCACCAGCTCATCAATATCTCGCTGTCGCGGCGCTACTTCTTTCACCAAAACGGCCGTGCGGCGCGGCGTGCCGATTAGCGTCACGTTGCCGTGGTCGAGGCGCGCCGCATCCAGCGCTTCGACGACGTAGCGGCCAAGTTGCTCTTGGCACGCAGGCACGTCACCGGCTGGCAGCTCCTCGGTGCCGATTTCGATCAGCAACGTCGCAGGTTCAGAGGTGAGAGAAGCAAAGGAGGATGAAACTTGCAACCGGTCCGCTTGCTGCTCCGTCCCGTCACGCTTGTCAACGCGCCACGGAAAGCCCAGCTTCTCTCGTTGCGCGACATAGCGGAGCGCCACCTCGCGCGCCAGGTCGCGCATGCGCCCGAGGTAGCGTTGTCGCTCGGTCACGCCAATGGCGCCGCGTGTATCAAGCAGGTTAAAGGTGTTAGAGCATTGCAGCACATAGTCGTGCGCCGGAAGCACCAGGGCATGCTCAATCGCGCGCTTGCATTCACGCTCGTAAATGTCGAACAACGCGCGCAGCGCCTCGACATCGGCGCAGTCAAAGGCGTAGGCACTGCGCTCCTGCTCGTCGGAGAGCCTCACGTCGCCGTAGGTGCGGTCGGTGCTCCACTTAAGGTCGAACACGTTGCGCACGCCCTGCTGCGCCATAGCGATGCGCTCTAGACCGTAGGTGATCTCCAGGCACACCGGGTCAAGCGTGATCCCGCCGACCTGTTGGAAGTAGGTGTATTGAGTGATTTCCAATCCGTCCAGCCATACTTCCCACCCCAATCCCCACGCGCCGATGGCCGGCTGGGCCCAGTTGTCCTCGACAAAGCGCACGTCGTGGCGGCTTAGGTCTATGCCAATCGCGCGCAAGCTATCGAGGTATAGCTCCTGCGAGCGCTCTGGCGAGGGCTTCAAGATAACCTGAAACTGGGTGTGCGTATAGAGGCGATTAGGATTTTGGCCAAAGCGCCCATCGTCGGGGCGCACCGACGGCTCTACGTAGGCCACGTTCCACGGCTCAGGACCGAGCACGCGCAGGAAGGTAGCCGGATTCATCGTGCCCGCGCCGACGACCTGGTTATAGGGTTGCCAGATCAGGCAACCCTTGGATGCCCAGAAGTCTTGCAGTGCGAGGATGAGGTCCTGAAAGGTGTGCATGCCGGCGGAATTGTAGCCAAGTTCGGCAAGCGCTCTTGAGGTATGAAGGGCACACTCAGAGAGCAGGCAGCCACAATATTTATTATTCCTTTGAGCGCTGCTTATGCTGCGCCCAGCAACAAGCGCGCGTCCTGATACAGCATGAACGCAATGACGCCAACCATGACCACAGCCAAGCCGATATAGCGCCAACGCCATGAGGTGTGCCAAAGCCGGCGTACGTTGTAGGCAATGGTCGTCAGCGCGATGATGTCAATCAATACGCTGATGCCAACCGACCAATCACTCCGCAAACCGATCAGTGGCAGCACGAACGGCAGCACTATGTACTGCAGCGTACAGCGCACCGAGACAAAAATCACCGAGCCGGTGAACAGGCGATCGCCACGCTTGATGTCCTCAGATTGCATGGAACTGTTCTCCGTTGACATGACAAGAATGATATGGGCATCGCCTGTGTAGGCGATGAGAGCGCGCGACTTGAGTGCCGACTCACGCCGCAGATTATCCTCGACGACGGCGCTATGTGTTCAAGTCTTTTTTGCAGCTCAAACAATAGACTTTGAGCTCGGCAAAGTCCGCGTTTGCAGTTGATTAATCCTATGTTTGGTGAGATTGACCGGCCTCGGGTTGCATCTGGCTTACGCCCGACATTAATGTGTAACGCTTCACAGCGCGCGGCAGCGTCGTTAGATTGGCAACTTGGGATGCTGAGCACGTCGAGCAAACCTTCCATGGCGCCGTATACAACCCAGGTATTGTTGAAAGAGGTGCTGCTGGAATCGCTAGAGGAGAAACGTGTCACGCTGGGGAGATTGGGCAAGCGGTTGGGAGTCAGCCCGCCGGCCGTTTCGCGACGCGTGCAGCGGCTAGTGCGGCGTGGTTATCTAGAGCGTGACGGCGCCTGCGGCTTGCGGCTGACGGACGCCGGGACGCGCATTGCGCTCTACGCGCTGCGCAAGCAAGAAATCTTCGAGGCATATTTGGTGCACGAGCTTGGCTACCGTTGGGACGAGCTAAGTCCGACTGCCACCGGTGCGCTGCGCATGGATGACGCATTGATCGAGCGCATGTATGTGCGGATCGGTCGCCCGCCGCGCTGCCCACACGGCCTACCCATCCCCAGCCATGATGGCCATCTCAGGCTTCCCCGGGCAGCACCGTTATGCGAATGGCTGCCTGGGCGACCGGCAGTCATAAGCTACGTTCTGTCGAACGACAGAGAGATATTGCGCTACTTGGCCGAGCTAGGCCTAACACCCGGCGCGTATTTAGTTTCGGCTGCTCGCATTCCATTCGGCGACTCGATCAAGGTACGAGTAGAAGGCAGCGATTCAGTACAGGAGCATGTTATCGGCGCCACGCTGGCGCGGATGGTCTACGTGGAAGGCAAATCTACAGTTTGAGTTGCCTGCCGCCCCGCATCACGATCCACCGGCTTCGACTGCATGACCATCGGTGACAATCCAGGCCACCTGGTTTACGACCTCTTTGCCTTCGACAGTAATTGCCTCGCCTGCAACCACAGGTAGGGCGATGACATTGGGAATCTTCTCAAGCAACCTGGCTCGGCGGACTGCGCGCTCTACATCACGCTCATCAATCCTGGCAGATATTTCGACAGCGAGATAGACGACGCTGTCATCGGAGATGCGACGACCACGCACAATTGCATCCAGACGACTGATCTCCTCAACGTCCGCCTCGGTCAGTGCGCCATCGTCCAGTGCTGTGCTCAACAAGTCATCTAGTTCGCTATCGGTGAGCACTCTCGGCTTGCGCACAATGCGCCGGAAGTACACGAAGGGGCGCTCGCGATATTTCCGCTCAAATGATTCGCCTTTTAGGGAGGCGACATCGGTCTTGAGCGTAGTGACATCCGACTTCAGCGCGTCCACGTCCGCCTTGAGCATCGCGACATCGGCCTTGAGCTCCGCCACGTCCGCCTTGAGCACCGCAACATCGGCCTTGAGCTCCGCTACGTCCGCCTTGAGCACTTCAACATCCTGCTCGACGCGGTATAGCCGTTTGTTCATCTCCTCGACGGCCTTGATCAGGTCACGGACTAGGCCGGGTAGTGAGAGGATCTCCTCGCCGAGCAGCTCGCGGCGCAGCTCCTCCTTCCATTCGGGCTTAGTCCGAAGGATCTCAAGCAAGTCGCGGAACTCGCTAACGGTGAACGCCATCTGACAGGGATTGTACTCATGTGCGCCAGATGACTTTATCTTCGATGGGCGAGCGGCTGGCTTGCAAGACGACGCCGTCGGCCGGCCGACCGACGAACAAGAAGCCAAGTAGCTTCGATGGTGGCTTCAGTCCAACTAGGTCAAGTAAGCTCTCATGTCGGACGATCTCGCCACTCGTCCACTTACAGGCGTATCCCAGGCTATGTGCCACCAAGTGCATGTGCTGGGCAGCAATCGCTACCGACGCTAGGTCTTCCCATTCGGGCATCTTGTCTTGGCCGGTGCGCAACATGCCTAAGCTGATCCACACCGGCGCGGCGAACGCGCGCTCGCGCTGCGCCTGTTCGGCCTTCGGGTCATATTTCTCCGGCGGGGTAAGCAGGCGATAGGCTCTAGCGAAGCCTTCGCCGAGCACAGCGCGCGACTCTCCGGCGAACACACAGAATCGCCACGGCTCGGTCATGCCATGCGTGGGCGCCCAGCGGGCAGCCTCGAGCATGAGCTTGACGTCCTCAAGATTGACCGGATCAGGCGAGAGTTCCTTAAGCGTGTAGCTGCGTCGCTCGCGAATGATCTTCAATAGAACATGCGTTGCATCGTTCATGATTGGCGAAAGGATACAGCCTTCTGAATCGAGCGGGCTATTGATTCTCATCCCAGCTATTCTTCCGAAGCACGCCCGTAGACCTTGCTGGATTAGGATGCTTCCGCTGCAGGATCGCTTTGCCCTGCAAAAGCCCAAACCGGTCCTTGGGGACGCACGCTCACGCGCGCGCCGGCCGAAAAGGTCGGCATGCCATTCGTGCGAGCCAACAAGCGCTCGCCGCCGTCTAGGCACAGCGACAACAGCTGATCGTGGCCAAAGTAGAGGACATGCTCCACACGCGCTTGCCCATTCGGGTCTTCAGATACCTCCAGCGCTTCAGGGCGGATGAGCAGCTGTATGCAGCCTTGGGCCGGCGCATCCAACGGCACGCGCCCTAAGATGCAATCAGCATAATCGCCGTGAGCCTGCGCTGGCAGGAAGTTCGCTTCGCCCAAGAAGCGCGCCACGAAAGGTGAAGCCGGATGCGTATAGAGGTCGCGCGGCGTTCCCGTTTGCACGATGCGCCCATGATGCATTAACGCGATGACATCCGCTAAGCTGAGCGCCTCCTCGCGGTCGTGAGTGACGAATAAGACGGCTACCCCACTGCGCTTCAGCACTTGGCGCATCTCCTCGCGGAGCGTGACGCGCAGGCCATGGTCGAGGTTGGAGAACGGTTCGTCCAACAGGAGTAGCTGCGGCTGCGGCGCCAGCGCGCGGGCCAGTGCCACGCGCTGCTGCTGGCCGCCGGAGAGTTCATATGGGTAGCGCTGAGCAAAGTCACCTAGCTGCACTTGCTCTAGCACCGCCGCCGTACGCGCCAGCGCTTCCGCTTTGTCCATGCCGTGTAATCCAAAGGCAACGTTGGCCGCCACAGTCATATGAGGGAAGAGCGCGTAGTCCTGAAAGACCATGCCTACGCGGCGCCTCTCGGGTGGCACATTCACCCCCGGTCCGAAGACCAGCCGATCACCGATGGCGATATAGGCTTCAGAGTCGCGTTCCGGGTCTTCTAGGCCGTTGATCAAGCGCAGCAACGTCGTTTTGCCGCAGCCGCTAGGACCGAGCAAAACGACGATCTGGCCCGGCTCGATGTCGAGCGATGCTCGGTAGACGGCATACGCTTCTTGAGTCTCGAAGCGCTTTGAGACGTTGCGAACGCGCAGCGCCGGCGTCATAGATACGTTCCCTCTGCGGACTGCGCACTGATGCGTGAGAGGTGGATCAGCAGCAAGGCCGGCGGCACGCTGGCCAGCACGATGGTCAAGGCAGGCACGGCTGCCGCTTGCCATGCCGACTCTGAAGACAGCATGTAGGTCCACACGGACAAGGTCTCCATGCCGAACGGGCGCAGGAACATCGTGACCGGCAGCTCCTTGAGTGTATCCACGAACACGAGCAATAAAGCGGCCAGAACGCCCGTGCGAGCGAGTGGCAGGTGAATGCGGGCGAGCACGCGCGATGGAGGGGCGCCTAGACTGCGCGCAGCCATTTCCATGTTCGGCGTCACCTTCTCCAAGCTGGCCTCGACACTGCTGAAGCCGATGGCCAAGAAGCGCACAAGGTAGGCATACATGAGCCCGAAGATCGAAGCGCTTAGCAGCACCGCACCGCCCGTCCAAGCAAGCACAGTCTCATTCAATGAGGCAAGCAAGAGCAGCACACCCAGCGCGACCACTGCGCCGGGAATTGCATAGCCGAGCGTCGCCAGACGAGCCAAGAAGCGCATGCCACCGTTCGTTGCTGCGTGCGCCCCATGCGGGCGCACCGCGTATGCCATCCCCAGCGCAACAACCAGGACGAGCAGCGCTGCACCTAGTGAGAGCGCGACCGTGTTGAACAGATACTGTCCGAACACTGCGTCCAGAGTACCCGGCTCAGCATGGGCTACTTCGACGAGGGCCCACTGGGCAAGCTGAGCAACCGGCAACCCAAACGCCACGAGCAACAGCACCGATGGCCCGACGAGTGCGGCCACCATGCGCCAGCCGCTCAGCCGTGTAGGTGCGATCGGGCGCGACTGGTTGCCAAGCTGATAGTAACGCGCACGATGGCGCAGGCGACGCTCTACCAACACCACGGCCAACGCAATCAGCATCAGCAGTGATGCCAGCTGCACAGCCGCATCACGGTCCATTTGGATGACCCACAGTCGCACGACGCCTTCGCTCAGCGTGACCGTGTTGAAGTAGCGCACTACGGCAAAGTCGGTCAGCGCTTCCATCAGCGCCAATGCCACTCCGGCGGCCAGCGAGGGTCGTGCCAGGGGCAGCGCCACGCGCCAGAAGATCGCGCGGTCGCTCAAACCGGCCGCGCGCGCCGCGTCACGCTGGGCTGCGGATTGTTCGCGGAACGCTGCCCGCGCCAGCAAGTACACATACGGATACAACGCCAAGCTGAGCACCAGCACTGCACCGGGCAGCGAACGGAACTCCGGCAGTTCAACGTGCGAGCCGAACCAGGCCCGCAGCTGGGTTTGGAAAGGTCCGGCGTAGTCGAACAGCGACATGAAGACATAGCCTAGGATGTAGCCGGGGATGGCAATCGGTAGAACCAGCAGCCACTCAATCAGGCGCGCGCCGGGGAAGCTATAGGTCGTGACCAACCAGGCGAGCCCTGTCCCCAGCACCAGCGTCGTCGCACCTACCCCGAGCATGAGCAGCATGGTGTTCAGCAGCATCTCGGGTAGCAGCGTGTTCCAGAGATGCAGCCAGATTTCGCCGTCCAAGCGCAACCAAGCTGCCACTAAGCCGATCAACGGCAGCAACACCAATGCAGCGGGAATCATCACCGCTGGCCAGCGTGCATCGAGGGCCGGCTGTTGCCAAAGGCCTATGCCAGCACGCCTCAACCAGGGAGCAGCGCTCACGCGTTCACCGTCGAATCTTCCTATGCGTATCGTCTTCATAGCAGCGCGCAGGGTCAAGCCCTTGGCCTGACCCTGCCTAAGAGAGAGTTCAACCTAATTTGGATACGGGATTACTTGTAGCCTACGCGCTCAAGCAACTTGATGGCCTGTGGCTGGAGCGCCCCATACTTCGGCAACGCAGCCATGTCGGCCTTGAATGAGCCAAATCCCTTCAGCACCTCGGCAGGCTGAGCCGAAGGATTAACGGGGTACTCGCTGTTGCCGCCGGGCAAACCGGCCGTGCCGGGATCCTGACCGCGCGTGGCCAGCCATTCGAGCAAACGGATGGCATTCTCGCGATTGGCCGCGTTGGCCGTCACGCCGGCGCCGGAGATGTTGACATGCACGCCGCGATCCTTCTGATTCGCCCAAAACACCTTCACGGGGAAGTTTGGATTGGTCTTCAGCTTGTTGCCGACGTAGTAGTGATTAGTGATGCCCACATCGCACTTCCCCGCCTCGATGGTCTCTAAGATCCGCGTGTCACTATCAATGAAGGTTGGACGATTGGCCATCCAGCCCCGAAGAACGCGCTCCGTCCGCTGCTCGCCGATGTTGGCGATCATGCTGGCGACCAGAGAGACGGTGTAGATATGCGTTGCCGGGCGCAGGCACAATCGGCCACGCCACTTGCGGTCGGCCAGAGCCTCGTAGGTCGAGAGTTCCTCCGGCTTTACCTTGTTTGCGTTATACACAACGGTGCGGTAACGCAAGGACAGGGCGAACCAGCGACCTTGGGGATCGCGTAGCTCCGCCGGCACGGCCGCGTTCAACGCCTCCGACTGAATCGGTTGAAGCAGCCCTTCTTCCGCGGCGATTTGTAGCGTCCCGATGTCAATCACGAAGAACACATCGGCCGGCGTCTGCGCCCCTTCGGCGCGCAGGCGCTCGAGCAGCGCCTGGGTGGAGCCGCTGGATAAGCGCACTTGAATGCCGGTCTCGCGCGTGAACTCGGCAAAGACCTTCTCTAACGCGCCGTAGTGTCGCGCCGAATACACATTGACAATTCGCGTCTGCGCCGTTGCCGGCGTAGGTTGCGCCCAACCGAGTGAAGCCATCGCCAATGCGCTGGCAATCGGCATCAACAGAAACTTGCGTCTACTCACTTTACTTTCTCCTGTTCACTAAAAGGGAACTTCGTTGTTGAGTTACTGATCCCAACACTCGCGAGTTATACGCAAGCGGATGGGAGCAACGCAACATGCGCGGTCAAAGGCAGCGTTTGACCATGCTTACGACGCCGGGTTAACCGTGTTTAATGCGCGTGCTTCCGCGGGCGCCTGGATCGGCGCATCTTTCACGGCCAACTGGAATCCGATGAACAGCAAGACAACGCCCAGCAAGATGCCGGCAAACTTGAGCGTCGAACCCAAGGGAGTCAGCTCCGGTGTCGTCTCGGCCATCTTCACCAACGAGCCGCCAAAGGCCGGGATGATGCCGCCGATGGCAATAAAGATGTTGCCTAATACGCGATTCGGCATGATCTGTTTGCGGAAGAACAAGATCGCCGAGTAGATCGCACCGCCGACGAGCAACACCGTGCCCCAACCGTTCATGAACGGCGGCAGTATGCGCCGCACCGGGCTGACCGGCAGAATGTCGCGGTAGCGCTCGGTGAGAAACGCGCCGACGTCGCCGCCCGGTCGGAAGGCATCCGCGTTCAGCGGAATACCGAAAATCCAGACTAGTGACGCGACGAACAGCACGCCAATCAGAACATCCGTAACGATGAGGATCTCCCTGCGCTTCACCAGCAAGTGCAGCGTGCCTTGACCCAAGACCGGAGGGATGACCAGCGCGCCGGTCCAGTACCACAAGCGAAAGGCCGGATCACTCCACCCAAAGGCAAGGATCACCTCGCACATTCCGGCCAAAGCCCACAGCACTAGACCAATACCCCACAGCAGCAAATGCATACCCTTACGCTTGCGCGCATACCGCTGTAGCACGAGAAAGGCCAATACCGACGAAACCACAGCCGTCGCTAGGCCAACATAGAAACTGATAGCCATAGTCCGTTCACTCCTATCCAACCCATTTTGTGATTTCTATCACATACTTGGCGGCCCAAGGGTAGCAGCAACTAGCGGATACGATACGAGCGATGTCAACCGACGGCTAGCTAGGGGGTTAACGTTGTGGGTTGACCTGTGTAAATCAAGGCGGGCGTGACTCGTCTAACCTACTGGGTCGCCTTATGCGGGTTCGACAACTCTGAATGTGCGACCTATTAAGAGGTCACGCTCCGAGTGCGCAGCGCCAGCCCTGCGCACTGGAATGGATGCCTTGCCGTCAGACGATCCGTCATGCCGACGGAGCGTCACTCAGGCGTATCTTGCGCTGCCGGGCGTCGGATACTGCGCGCTGGCATCATCCAACACCAACACCCAGTCTGACCAAATGCGCGGTGGGGTGAACTCGTGCAGGCCGTCGTTCTTGATTCGACCGGCGCGATGCGCCGCGCCGGTGCGCGGGTCATACCAATGAACGTCCAGCGCATCACCGCTCAGCTTGCTCAGGTCAACCGTCACCGGCCTGATCGTTGGACAATAGATGAAGGCATAGCTGCCGTCGGCGTCGCGTGTAGCTTGGACGCGATATGTTCCCTGGCCGGCATCACCGACGATGAGCGATTGGTCGGGGATGCGCGAGAGGAAGGGACGACTCTCGATAAGGCGCTTGGCGTACTGCATCTGACCTGAGCCGGGGAAGGACATCGCCTCTTGCCATGTGTGACGACAGAAGCTCTTCGGATTGCGACCGAGGGTGAAAAACTGCCAAATCGGATTGCAACCGTAGGTATGGCCATGCGCACCGGCAAATAGCGCCCAATAGAGGCTCTTACGGTTGTCGTAGGCCTCGACATAGCCATTTTCGATATCGAAAGCCGAGGGGTGGTCTTCGTAAGCCGGCTCGCCATCCATGCACGGCTTGGTCGGCGTCAGCTCGTAATCTCGTGCGATGCACTGCCAGTTTGGCGTGTTACGGGTGTGGCCGCTCTGCCACATGTTGAAGTCGAGCCAGTCGGCAGTGTGCCAGTCGTCTGCCGAAGAGCGCCCGCCCACCGGATGAAAAGTGATGAGGTGGCAACCCTCATCCCCGGCGCGCAGCCCGGCAGCCATTGCGTTGAGGATGTCCCGATGCTCGGGCTTCTCCACCGGCCGGTCGCCGCCTAAGATCCAAATAATCGGCTTCTCTTTGTAGCGGCGTCCGAGAAACTCGCCATAGATACGCGCGTTCTCAGGAGTGAAGATCTCCGGCCCAACGCCCCACTTCACGTTCCATTTGTCGCCCCAAGTGGGCAACATGCCGCACCACATGCCGAGTGACGCCATGACGTTGACGATGTAGTCCACATGCTCGAAGTAGGCTTCGTTTGGGCGCGTTGGGTCGTTATCAATTAACGGGCGGTGACCGTAGGGATTCGGATCGTTGAGGCCGTCTTCCTCAGCCAGCACGACTGACTGCACCACGGTGAAGCCTTTGGCGGCGCGATCGCGCAGAAACCATTCGGCTTCGCTGCGGTCGAGGCGATGGAAGATCTCCCAGGCAGTATCGCCGAGGTAGAAGAAAGGCCTACCGTATTCGTCCACCAGATAGCGTTTGTTGGAGCTGACCCTGAGAACGGTCATAGCTAATGAAGTTGCTCAACGTGGCCGGTTATGCCAGCTGAGCGCGAGGAGATAAATTGATCCGCCAACCCTCGCCGCCGGCCACGTGCACGCGATAGCCCGCATCGGCGCGCTCGATACGAATGTCGAGGTATGCGTCGCCGACGCGCAGTCGCCGTACTTCGGCCCAATCCCAGGCGGTCGGCAAGTTCGGCGCGATGGTGATCATGCGTTCGGCAGCGCGCGGCTGGATGCCAAGGAAGCCCTCGATCGCCGGCGAGACCAAACCTACGTTCGACCACAGTTGTAGGAAACACCATGCATCGGGCAGCACCTCGCTCACCGCGCCGGGCGTGCGGTAAGAGAATGCGCGCGTCAGCTTGTTCACAATGGCGAGCGCTTCATCGGCGTAACCGTAGCGCGCCGCTGCCAGCGCTAACAGGCCGGTGTTGATGCTCATGACATCGTGACGGTCAGGGTGTAGATACATCCCCCATGCATTGCCGAACTCGTCGCTCTGCAAGCGGTCAAGGGCGCGGCGCGCTTGCGCCGGCGTCGCAAGGCCCACTTCGAGCGGACAAAGCGTCACCCAGTGCCGCAGCAGCCAGGGCAGGTCACGATCGCGCGGCGCATCGGCATATCGAGCCAGGTACGGCGTAAATCGTCGGCGCGCGTCGTCGAAGTGTGCCTGGTGCAACTCGAGCCATTCTTCCTCGCGCGCCTTTTGCTCAAGCGCGTCAAGGGTCTGCTTTACCTCTTCTGGGCTGGCGCGCACATCGGCGAACAATCCTTCATCTTCCAGCCACCACGACTCGCAAATGCAGCGCGCGAGCCGTTCCGCCTTGGCAGTTAGATCGGCCGAGGAGGGTAAGTCACTGACACCGCCCCGGCTGCGGATCACTTGCGTCATATCGGCCAGCCGAACTAACGCCTCCCAGGTGTAGGCAGCGACGTCAATCACTTCAAAGCCGGCGTGCATCTCCACGGTCTCGACGACGCTCCGTCCGCTGGGGCACAGGTCGCCGTCGGGATCATGTCGCCCCAGCGCGTAGTCGAGCAACCCAGACTTGCAGAACGGATACATCTCGCACAAGAAGTCGTCGTCGCCCGTCCACAGCCAATATTGATGTACGGCACGGGTGAACACCGGCGTCTCGACCATGTTGCCCGCGTTGAACACAACGTCGGTTGTGCTGAGTTCGTGGATGACGCGCCCCGGCTCACTCGGGTTATAGCGCTCGCTCTGTCGCTTGATCAGGCGCAGCGTGTCGCGCACCAGCTCAAACTGGCCGCTCTGCAACATCGGCAGGGCCGTGTAGGCGGTGTCTATCCCGAACCACCAGGGATACTCCGGCAACCCAGCGCCTACGCCACGCCCAATGCCCGGCACCTCGCGCACGAACATCTGGTTGATGAGCTTCGACCAAGCGGCAGCCTCGTTCAACCGCGCGTCGGGGGTGATGAGTTGGCTGGTTTCGAGGATGGCGCGGCACTGCGCTTGCTTGGCTGCGCGCAGGACATCGCGCTGCGCAAGCAAACGGCGATGGGTCGCCAGGGCTTCCTCGCGCGACTTTGCCGAGCCGGCGATCGCGAAGTGGATCGTTTGTGCATAGTCGCCGGCGTCTGAAAGAGCGTCCACACGTAGCCGATAGATAAAGTGCGCCGAGATGCCTTGACCCTGCGTGCGTTCAACCGCCCACAGGTCGCCGGTCTGGACGGCGCTTGGCGCAAGATCGGCGCCCACTACACACGCCCAAGGGCTGGCCGAGTCGGTGAAGATACAGTGTGCCGCGGCATCGTCGGTTTCAGCTCGGTCTTGACCGTCGCGCATGCCGGCGCGCTCACCCAGCCAGGCCGGTCGCAAGTCTGAGCGGAAGAGCGCGTGCAGCGTCAGATCGAGCGGATGGTCGGATCGAATCGTGACCGTGACGAGCATGCCTTCGACGCCATCCGGCACAAAGTCTTGGCGGATAAAGGTGAACGAGCCGAGGCGATACTCAAACTCGACATGGGTTGGGAATGCACGGCATTCAACCGCGTCCTTGAACCAGTGCGGCACATCGCCCACGCCGAACCAGAAACCGTCCAGCAGCTTGATCGGATGATCCCACACGCCCCACATCTCGCCCGGCACATGACCATCTTTAGGATCAGGAAACAGGCCATGCTGATTGCAGATGGAATAGACGCGGTCGCCGCAAGCAGCGATCGGATCAGAGAGGTGATGCAATTTGGACAGAGGAGCAATCATGAGGCGCAGGGGTTGACGGGCTTATGCTGCGCTAGGGCGCCTGCTGTGGATCAATAAACTGCATCAGGAACGGTAGCGCGCCGTTGCATGCCATCGCAACCAGCATCAGGCGGACGGCTTTGCCGGACGCGGCGGCAAATAAGAATGCCAGTGGATGCATTTTGAGGATGCCGGCGATCAAGCCACCTACGTCGAACAACGGGTTAGGTAGCACTGCCATCACGAAGATCACCAGCGGCCCGAACCGTTCCATCAAGTCATGCATCCGCTGATAGATCCTGCCCTGCGGCAACACGGCTGTGCCGCCGTAACCGGCCATGTAACCGGTCATTTCACCGATGGCTGATCCCAAGCCGGCCACGAGGCCGGTCGCGACAATACCGTAGATAGGCGCCGCTGCACACGCGACGACGAAAGCCGGCGCAGGAATCAGCACCGTCGCATTGCCGACCACGCTCAAGACGAACAACCCGATCAAGCCGAGCTGGCCGAAGGCGAGGAGGGCGTCTCGGAAGCGCGCGCTGAGCAAGATGACGGCAGCACTGATGACGATCGCCAAGATCAGCATTGCAATTGCCCGCCCGCGATGGGGATTGGACAGCGCTGGAGCCATCTCGGGCATCGGCGAGTCGCCGGTCGGCAAGGGCTGGGGCTGGAGCGATGCGCGTTCGGAGTCTGCAGCTGCGGGTGATTCAGTCGCGCCGAAGAGCATTTTGCGCATACTGCGAAGCTGTGACCACATGTCTTCTCCTCCTCCGATCAGCCACCACTCATCGCCGGGACGAAGTGAATCTCACTCGTCTCGGATACCGGATGCCGCAAGCCCTGCTTGCTGTTCACACCATCCACAACTAACGTTAGATTCGGCCTCAAGCGATCCTGATTCGGCTCGATCAGCCGGGCCGCGATTCCCGGATAGCGCCGATCAAGATCCTCGATCACCTGGCGAACGGTCGTTCCGTCAGCTTGCACCTCGGCCAAGCCTCCGGTGAAGCCTCTGAGCAATGAGGGAATCCACACCCTTGCCATGCGATTGACGTTCTACCTCACTAGGTTTAACACTCTGTAGTCTGCTTGGACACGCCAAACAGGATTCTATCCAGCCCGGTCAAATGCCTATAATCTGGCGCTGATGCGCGTGCAACCTGGCTCAACCAGGCACTGCGCGTTGCATCGGCAGATTCTTCAAGCGTTAGTTTTAAGGAGGAACACGATGAGCACCGCGAATCGCTCTCTCCCCACGTTATCCTCAGTAGTCGTAACGGTAATGCTTTTGGCAGCCTGCGCGCCGGCCACGCCGGCAGCCCCGGTCATGCCAACCTCAGTGCCTCCTACGCCGACTGAGGCCGCGGCTCCTACCGAAACACCGCCCCCCACCGAGGTAGCAGCGGCGACTGAAACACCAGCGCCTGAGGCCGCAGCCATGATGAAGGTCGAAGCGCCCGACTGTAACTACGGCGGCACGATGAAGGCTATCGAAGCTGTGGACGAGCTAACCGTCAAGTTCACTTTATGCTCTCCCGATCCGGCTTTCCCATACAAGATTGCCGGCGATTCATTCGCCATTCTCGACGCTGACTACCTGAATGAGACTGGTGGTGATAGCAACAAAATCAGCGAAGCCCCCGTCGGCACCGGTCCTTACAAGCTGAAGGAGTGGAAGCGCGGCGAGAGCATCACCTATGAAGCTTTTGCCGATTATTGGGGCGAGAAAGCTAAGACGCCGACCGCTGTGCTACGCTGGTCGAAGGAAGCGGCGCAGCGCCTGCTCGAGTTGCAGTCCGGCAATGCCGACGGCATATCGAACGTCGGCCCAGACGACTTTGAGACGGTTGAGAAAGACTCTGGCCTGAAGCTGATTGAAGTGCCGGCGGCCAATATCTTTTACATCGGCTTCAACAACACTATCCCGCCCTTCGATGATGACCGCGTGCGCCTGGCTTTCGCGTATGGCATTGATCGCCAACGCATCGTAGATGACTACTATCCTCGTGGCTCAGTCGTTGCTACTAGCTTCGTGCCGACCAGTTTTGCCGTTGGCGCGTCTCCGAACGTGCCCTGGCACGAGTACAACCCAGAGAAGGCTAAGGAGTTGCTGAAGGAAGCAGGCAAAGAGAATCTGGAAGTGACGCTGACCTATCGCGATGTCGTACGCGGATACTTGCCTAACCCAGGTGTAGTAGCGCAGGAGATCCAGGCGCAGCTCAAGGAGATCGGGGTCAACGTCAAGATCGAAGTCAAAGAATCCGGTGCATTCCTCGACTCAGTGACGGCCGGCAAGGAGGCGTTCTACCTACTCGGTTGGGGTGCTGACTATCCGGACGCGACGAACTTCCTAGACTATCACTTTGGACCGGAGAATAAGCAGTTCGGCAAGCCCTACGATGATATTGTGGCCTTGCTGAAAGAGGGCGCATCTACTGCTGATCTGGCCAAGCGCCAAGCAGCCTACGATAAGGTTAACGAGCTGCTGAAGAGGTACGTGCCAATGATTCCCGTCGCGCACGGCGGCTCAGCGTTGGCCTACCGCGCTGATGTAGAAGGCGCACATGCCAACCCGGTCAGCGCGCTAGTCTTTGCCGTAATGGCACCACCGCGTGACACGTTCGTCTATGTACAGAATGCCGAGCCTATCAGCTTGTATTGTGCCGATGAGAGCGATGGCGAAACGTTCACCGCTTGCGCGCAGATCTACGAGACCCTGCTGCGCTTCAAGCTAGGCACAGCCGAGGTCGAGCCGGCGCTTGCCGAGAGCTACGAGTCCAATGCCGACCTGACTGAATGGACGTTCAAGCTCCGCCCCGGCGTCAAGTTCCACAACGGCGCAACGCTCGACGCCAACGATGTGGTCGCCACAATGGCTGCTCAGTGGGACGCCAAAAACCCCAACCACAAGGGGCGCACCGGCAGCTTTGAATATTGGACGGCCTATTTCGGCTCGTTCTTGAACGCTCCATAGCATCCCAGGCGCAAATCGCACGCCGGTTAGGTCTACCGAGTCGTCGAAGTTGACTCGGTGGACCTAACCGCCTCATCCACAATGGCCCAATTCGTTGCACGCCGCCTTTTGCTTCTGCTCCCGGTGATGCTCGGCATATTGCTGGTCACGTTCGTGCTACTGCGACTAATTCCCGGCGATCCATGCAAGTCCATGCTAGGCGAGCGCGCTACCGAAGAAAAGTGCAATGCCTTTCGCGAGCGCTTTGGCTTGAACGATTCGATTCCTGTTCAGTTCGCACGTTATGTAACCAGAATATTACAGGGCGATTTGGGAGTCTCTATCAAGAATGGTCGGCCAGTGACAGACGTGCTGGCCGAGCGTCTGCCGATGACGATGGAGCTGGCATTCCTGGCTACAGTATTTGCTTCCACCTTCGGCATTGCGCTGGGAGTGATCAGCGCTGTGCGTCATAACACAGCAGTAGATGTTGGTGCGATGATCTTTGCCAACATCGGCGTCTCGATGCCGGTATTCTGGCTCGGCCTGATGCTGGCCTACATCTTTGCGCTGGCGCTGAAAGGCACGCCCTTCCAACTGCCCCCCTCCGGCCGACTGACCGCAGGCACAGACCTGCCCTCGCTATTAAGCGTCTGGGGGATGGAAGACGCACAAGGGCTGCAGCGATTTGTCGTCCTAATGCTCTCTAACTCGGTGTTGCTGAACGCGTTGATCCAAGGCAAGTTCGCCGTCTTCGCGGACGCGCTTCGGCACCTGATCCTGCCGGCCGTAGCGGTCGGCACCATCTCCCTCGCTATCATCGCCCGCATGACCCGCGGAGCGATGCTCGATGCGCTTACACAAGACTACGTGCGCGTCGCGCGCGCCAAGGGGCTCATTGAGCGTGCAGTCATCCTCAAACACACGCTGCGCAATGCCTTAATACCCATTGTGACGATCATCGGCTTGCAAATCGGCAGCTTGCTTTCGGGCGCAGTATTAACCGAGACAGTGTTCAGCTTGCCGGGAATCGGCACGCAAGTCGTAGATGCCATCATTGCCCGCGATTACCCGGTCGTGCAAGCGTTCACCGTGCTTATCGCCATCATCTTCGTTGTGGTCAACCTGATTGTAGACATAAGCTATGCCTATTTAAATCCGCGCATTCGTATAAGCTGAAACAGCTTCATGCGAGAGTCTCTCTCCGTCGCCCCGACAGCGGGCTTAGCAACTGCTGAGGTCAGTCGGCCTCGCGCGCAGTCACCATTCGCCCGTATGATTCGCCGGCTGCTGCGCAATCGTTCAGCGCAGGTCGGCCTGATCATCACCTCCCTAATCGTTTTAACCGCCATCTTCGCCGACATCATTGCCCCGTACGCTTACGACCAGCAGATCCGCCAACCCGGTCTGCGACGGCGCAGTCCGCCGTGCATCCATCTGCTCGGTTGCGACCGCAACAAGCCTCAGTTGCTGATGGGATTAGACAGCAACTTTCGCGACCTGTTCTCGCGCGTCGTGTATGGCTCGCGTCTCTCGCTGCAGATTGGCTTCTTGACTACCGGCGCAGCAATCTTGATCGGCACATTACTGGGCGCAATTGCGGGCTACGCCGGTGGCTGGATAGACAACATCATCATGCGCGTGATGGATGTGCTGCTCGCCTTCCCTAGCTTGCTGCTGGCCATCGCTATCGTCAGCGTGCTCGGCCCGGGATTGATCAATACGCTGCTGGCCGTTGCCATTGTCTCCATCCCAGTCTATGCACGCGTCGTTCGCTCCAGCGTGCTCAGCGTGAAGGAGATGGACTACATCACTGCGTCACGCGCACTAGGCGCATCATCCGCGCGCATCTTGTTCTTGCGTATCTTGCCGAATTCACTGACGCCGACGATCGTTGCCGGCACATTAGGAATTGCCACTGCCATCCTCGATGCCGCCGGGTTGTCCTTTCTCGGCTTAGGCGCACAGCCGCCTACGCCGGAATGGGGCTTGATGCTAGGGGAGGAGCGTAACAGCGTATTTAACGCGCCCCATCTGGTGTTCTTCCCCGGTGTTGCCATCATGATCACCGTGCTCGGGTTCAACCTGCTGGGCGACGGCTTGCGCGACGCAATGGACCCGCGCCGCAGGGTATGAAGTGCTAGAATCTTCGCGTATGACTGCTGCGGCTGAAGCAACTCCGACGCCGGCTGTGGCCACGGCTGGCGATGGCCTGCCACAGATCAGCCGGGAATACCTGGAGGAATACGAGCGCCTCGTGCAGACTATCGTGACGGAGGACGGCGCGCCGTTGGATAACATCTTCTCGGCCAAACAAGCACGCCTGCTCGTGGAGTCGCTCTACGCTTCGTGGCAACACCCCGAATTAGGTCGCCGATTCATCGCCGATGGCAACGTCGGTGTGTTCTATGCCCTGCGCCGGCCGCCGGTAGTGCCGAACATGTTCCTGAGCCTAGATGTCACGCTGCCAGCGGACATCTGGAAGAAGACCAACCGCTCATACTTCATCTGGGAATACGGCAAGCCGCCTGAGGTTGTAGTGGAGATTGTGTCGAACGAGGAAGGCGACGAAGAGCGCGCCGATGGCAAACTGCGCATCTACGCGCAGATGGGCGTCGTCCGCTACGTCGTCTACGACCCAGCACTGCACACCGGCAGCGAGCCGCTACGGCTATACGCGCTCATGCACGGCCGACTGCGCCGCACCGATGAAACCTGGTTCGACGAAGTGCAGCTGGGCGTCATGCTCTGGCGCGGCGTTTACGAAGAACGTGAGGACATCTGGCTGCGCTGGTGCGACCGAAATGGTGTCGTCGTTCCCACCGGTGCGGAGCGCGCCGAAGCCGAACGCCGGCGCGCTGAACGTCTAGCAGCTAAGCTGCGCGCCGCAGGCATAGACCCAGAGGACTAGCCCCTTCTGCTCACGCGGCGATGCGCCAACTCGTGCCTTTCGGGCCGTCCTCCAGCACGATACCGAGCTTGGCCAATCGGTCGCGAATGGCATCGGCGCGCGCGTAATCCTTCGCCTTGCGAGCTTCGTTGCGCATCTCGATCATTATCTCGATCAGCGCGGCCTCACGCTCGGCGCTGGCTGTATCGCGAGGCTCGACCTCTTCGCGCACGATACCCAGCACATCACCGGCCAACTCACGGTAAATCGCGTCGGCCTGGCCCAGCACCCGCTTCGTCGCAATATCGCTGCTGATGGCGTTGTTGATCTCTTTGCTCATCTCGAACAGCGCCGAAATAGCCAGCGGCGAGTTGAAGTCATCGTTCATCGCGCTGGTAAACAGCATGCGCGTTTGGTCAAGCATGTCTATTAACTGGCCGCGCGTCGCCTCGTCGCCGTCCTCCGGCGCGTGCTTCAGCGCATCGCGCACGCGTCGCACGGCAGTGTGGATGCGCTCTACGCCTTTGCTCGCGGCCTCTAATGCCTCGGCGCTGTAGTCGGCCGGGCTGCTGTACTTGCCGGAGAGGATGAAATAGCGCAAGGCCTCGGGCCGGTAGGTCTTGAGCGCGTCTTTGATCGTGACGAAGTTGCCGAGCGATTTGCTCATCTTGACGCCGTTCACCAGTAGCGAGCCGGTGAGCATCCAATAGTTGGCAAACGGCACCCCATATGCGCATTCACTCTGGGCAATCTCGGCTTCGTTGTGCGGGAAGATGTTGTCTATGCCCCCGCCGTGAATGTCGAACGTCTTGCCGAGATACTTAGTGCTCATCGCCGAGCACTCGATGTGCCAGCCGGGATAGCCGCGCCCCCACGGCGAGGGCCACTGCAGAATATGGTTCTCCGGCGCCTTCACCCACAACGCGAAGTCCATCGGGTGGCGCTTCTCCTCGCGAATGGCTACGCGTTTGCCGGCCTCCATCTCCTCGATCCGCCGACCGCTGAGCTTGCCGTAGTCTGGGTCGGACTCGACGCTGAAATACACCGAGCCGTTCACCTCGTACGCATGACCCTTTTCGATCAGTGTCTGGATCATCTCGATCTGTTCGGGGATATGCGCGCTGGCGCGCGGCGAAATATCCGGGCGCACTACCCCCAAGGCGTCCATATCCTCGAAGTATGAGCGCATATAACGCTCGACCAGCTCCATAGGCTCGACGCGCTCGCGCCGCGCACCCTTCAGGATGCGATCCTCGCCGTCGTCCAGCATGTGACCGACGTCGGTGATGTTTTGCACATAGCGCACCTTATAGCCGCTATACCGCAGCCAGCGCACGACGACGTCGAAGGCAACGTAGGTTTTGGCGTGCCCGAGATGAGCGTGGTCGTATACCGTTGGGCCGCACACATACATGAACACCCGGCCCTCGACGACGGGTTTGAAAGGTTCCTTTTCTCGCTTGAGTACGTTGTAGATGACTAGAGAAGTCATAGTGGGCAGCAACTAGCGGTATTCTGAGGAATTGCGGGAGTCGGCAGGCGAGAGCCTCGCATTCACCGCTTGCTCTCGGCTCGCGGCCAAAGGCTTAGCAAAGATCATCCGGCCGGCAGCAGTCTGCAGCACCTTGGTCACGCTGACCTCAATGGCACGGTCAAGATAGGACTGACCCTCCTCGACCACCACCATCGTGCCGTCCTCGAGGTAGCCCACGCCCTGGCCGGCTTCGCGGCCGGGCTGGATGATCTGAATGTGCAGCGATTCACCCGGCAGCACGACCGTCTTCACGGCATTGGCCAGCTCGTTGATGTTCAGCACCGTCACACCCTGAAGCGACGCTACTTTGTTTAAGTTGTAGTCGTTGGTTACTATAGGGCAGTTCCACTGCTTGGCCAGCAAGATCAGCTTCTCGTCCACGCGCTGCGCCTCAATTGGGTCATCGTCTACGATCCTAACCGGCCAGGGTGATTCCTTTTGCAGGCGCTTGAGCACTTCCAGCCCGCGCCGGCCGCGCGCGCGGCGCATGGAGTCAGGCGAGTCGGCCACGAACTGCAACTCGTTCAGCACAAAACGCGGCACGATGATTTCGCCGCGCAGGAAGCCGGCATTGCTCACATCGGCAATGCGCCCGTCAATGATCACGCTGGTGTCGAGCAGCAGCGGCTCACGCATCAAGACGGGCAGCTCCTCCGGTTTGGCCGTCGGCAGCTTAATGTTCAGGATCTGAAAGAGCTCTCGATAGCGTAAGCTCATGATGCCCAGGCCGAGCGTGCCGAACCCGACCGCGGCCAAGAAAGGCAGCACTGGCCCGAACGGCTCCGGCAAGCGCGCCAGCGGAAAGGCCAGCAGCGCAGCCAATAGCAGCCCGGCGCCCAGACCGATGAAGCCGGCCACGATCTGCGAGGCGCTCAAGCTAACGATGCGGTGGTAAAGCTGGGTAAGCGGACTACCGAACGCCACCGGGAACAGCAATGCGCCGATCAAGCCGACCGCAGACATGGTGATGACGTGCGCGATGACATAGTTATCGAGCGGCGGCGGGAAGTACGCGCTGATTAGATCGCCGAGCGACCAGCCGGCCAAGCCACAGACGACCGCGCCGCAAATTCGCAAGCCGATGAGGATGGATGATTCCGTCTTCACGTCCTCAAGATAATGCTCAGATCAAACCGGATGAATGCTAGGGATGATGGTAACACAGTAGTAGAATCTGTGTGTATGCCCAACCGCGCGATAGACCTGAACCCCGTCTCCCGCGTGACCGTCGGTGCGATCGGCGAGCCAGGCCGACGCACCTTCTACATCCAAGCGCGCAAAGGATCGGAGCTGGTGACGCTTATCTGTGAGAAGGAACAGGTCTCGGCTTTGTGCCTGGCCCTGCAACAGTGGCTGGACGAGTTGCGAGTCAAATACCCCAAAGGCGCGAACTTCGTTCGCCTCAACATAGACATGGAGCTTGAGCAACCGTTCACGCCGGCCTTTCGCGTGGGCCAAATGGGCCTGGGCTATGATGAAGAAAACGACCTGATCGTCCTCGTCCTTACCGAGCTGCTGCCGGAAGACGTGGATCAGGATGAGGCGACCACGATTCGCTTGTTCTGTTCGCGGGCGCAGATAGACGCTTTCAGCCGACATGGTATGGAGGTCGTTGCCAAGGGCCGTCCAATCTGCCCTCTGTGTGGCAAACCAATGGATCCTCAGGGAAACGTTGAGGGGTTTTGCCCACGCCGCAATGGCCATGCCGATGAGATCGTCTTCGCATGAATTGGGGTCGCCGGTCGTCAATCGTGAGTAGTGTTCCGTGATTGATGATCCGAGGTTGATAGGCCATGAGCGACTCACTCCCGGTGCAAGAGGTGCTGCGGATCTTGAGCGAAGGAGAGATGCAATCGCTGGGGCTAATGCCCTGGGGAACGAACTACACCTTTCTAGTGGAAGTGAAAGATCCGGACGCCTCGGGTGAGCAACAAGACAAGGCCTCGCTGTTGGCCGTATACAAGCCTCGACGTGGCGAGGCGCCGTTGTGGGACTTCCCCACCGGCACGCTGTGCCTGCGCGAGTATGCCGCCTACCTGGTGAGTGAGGCGCTAGGTTGGCAGCTCGTCCCGCCGACCGTCCTGCGCAACGGCCCGCATGGGTTCGGCTCGGTGCAGTTGTTCATAGACAACGATGCCGACCAGCATTTCTTCACCTTCCGCGAAGACGCGACCTGTTGCGAACAGCTCCAACGCATGGCGCTTTTCGACCTCATCACCAACAACGCCGATCGCAAAAGCGGGCATTGCCTGCGCGACAAGAACGGCCATGTGTGGGCCATTGACCACGGCATAACGTTCAACGCCGATTACAAGCTGCGGACGGTGATCTGGGACTTCGCCGGCCAGCCGATCCAGGCGCAAATGTTGGAAGACCTCAAGCGCCTTCGCCCACAAGTCGAGCCGGATCAACCGCTGGGCAAAGCGCTATCCAAGCTGTTGGACGAAGCGGAGGTGCGCGCCTTCATCAAGCGGTTGGACGGGCTGATTAAGATTAAGCGCTTCCCCAGCCCGAATCGCTACGACCGCAACATACCCTGGCCGCCGATCTGAGCTCTCACCGGTATCCTCACTGCTGCCCCGCTCTTCCTGCCTCCTTTACCCGTCAACATGCATGTCGCAGCCCTCAACCTGTCTCTCGCCCGCTACTATTAGAGACTTCGCTTCAGCCGTCGCATACATTCAGGCGCTGGATCGCGTAGATACGCCACAGCACACGTACACGTATGCCTTCCAACACGGCATCGCCCGTGCGCGCCATCTTCTGGCGCGACTCGGAGACGCGCCAAAAGCGACGCGACAATGCGTCCTGGTCGCCGGGTCGAAAGGGAAAGGGAGCACGGCGACGATGCTCTCGGCCATGCTGAGCGCAGCCGGCTATCGCGTTGGACTGTTTACCGGCCCGCATCTTTATTCGCCTCTGGAGAGATTCATCCTGAGCCACCATGGCCGATCGGCGCCGATGCCCGAGGCGCAGTTCACCCGATATGCAGCGCAGGTCGCGCAGATCATCGAAACCTGGGATCGGCCTGAGCTTGGCCTGCCGACGCGCTTCGAGGCGTTTACGGCGATGGCTTACCACTGGTTCGAGGCACAAGCCGTGGACATCGCGGTCATGGAAATCGGTATCGGGGGGCGACACGACGCCGTCAACCTGGCCGAGCCGATCGTCTCGGTCATCACCAACATCAGCCTGGAACATACGCAGATGCTGGGCCGCACGCTGGCCGAGATCGCCCACGCCAAGGCCGGCGTGCTGCGCGCACAAGGCAGCGGGGTGATCGCGCCGCAGCAGGACGAGGCGAAGCGCGTCATCCTTGACGAGGCTCATCGGCTGGGCAGCGCCGATAGGCTCTACTTCGCCGAGACGTGCTGTTCGGTGACGCGCGTCGGCATCCGCATCGGTGCGACCGCTGCCGAGAGCGGGCAATGGCTGCGCGTCCAGATGAGCGCGGAAAGTGACATCGTGCCCGTCGAGATGAGCGACGGTCACACGCCGCTATTCTGCCCCCTGCTGGGCCGCTATCAGCTCGAAAACGCGGCAACGGCAATCACGGCGGCGCATGCGCTGCGCGTCCACGGCTATCAGATTGGCGCGGCCGACCTGCGACGAGGCTTCGCCGATCTGCGCTGGCCGGGGCGATTCGAGGTGCTGCAAGGCGACCCACTCATCATCGCCGACGGTGCGCACACGCCATACTCGATGAATCAGCTTTGTGGCTCGCTGCAAGAGTATTTCCCGGGACGCCGCATCCATTTCATCATCGGCGCGCTGCGCGATAAGGACGTGCGCGGCATCATCCAGGAAGCCGCATCCGTCGCTGCCTCCCTTACGTTCACCAGCATGGACACGCGCCGCGCCGTGCCGGCCGATCAGCTCCTCGCCATATGGCAAGCGCTGGATTCACCCCTCGGCCAACCGGCGGCCCATTCGCCCAAGAGCTCTTGCCGGGCATCCGCAATACCGGACGTCGGCGCAGCCATTCACCACGCGCAGGCATGCGCAGATCGCGATGATGTCATCTGTATCGCCGGATCGCTGTCGCTTGCGGCGCTTGCCAAAGAGGCGACTCGGCGACAATACGCCGCATGAACCTATCACTGCCGCATCGCCGTTACAACCCACTCACCGATGAGTGGGTACTGGTCTCACCCCAGCGCGCAGCGCGCCCGTGGTTGGGGGCAGTGGAGAAGGTGCCGCAGGCGCGCCGACCCGCATACGATCCGGCGTGCTACTTGTGCCCGGGCAACACCCGCGCCGGCGGTGCAGTCAACCCACCCTACACCGGCGTCTTCGTGTTCGACAACGACTTCCCTGCTCTGCTGCAACCCGAGCATCCACCGTCCGGCGTTGAGGATCAGTCGCCACCTGAATCATCGCCATCCGGCATCCTCAAAGCCGAACCGGAAACCGGCGTCTGCCGCGTCATCTGCTTTTCGCCGCGCCACGACCTCACGCTAGCTGAGCTAACAACAGCGCAGATTCGCCGAGTGGTGGATGTGTGGGTGGCGCAGTGCGAAGAATTGGGCGCGCGCGATGACATCGCCTACATCCAGCTATTCGAGAACAAAGGCGAGATGATGGGCGCCAGTAACCCACACCCGCACGGCCAACTGTGGGCCACACGGCACATTCCGACAGAAATTGCCAAGGAGACGCGCGGCCAACTGAACTACTTGGCAAGTCGGCACAGCCACGCCCCCTTGCTCCTCGATTACCTGCAGATTGAGCGCCAAACAGGCCAGCGCATCATCTTCGAGAACGCGCACTTCGTCTGTCTCGTCCCGTTTTGGGCAATCTGGCCGTTCGAGACGATGATCGTGCCCAAGCGCCACATCCGCCGGATCGTCGAGCTCACCGAGTCGGAGCGCGACGGACTGGCCGACGCGCTCAAGCGCATGACCACACGCTACGACAACTTGTTCGAGGTGGTGTTCCCCTACACCATGGGCGTGCACCAAGCACCTTACGACGGCCAGCCGCACGAGGAATGGCAGATGCACCTACATTTCTACCCGCCGCTGTTGCGCAGCGCCACGGTGCGCAAGTTCATGGTCGGCTATGAGATGCTGGCGCAGCCGCAGCGCGACCTCACGCCCGAACAGGCTGCCGAGCGCCTGCGCGGGCTGAGTGAGGTGCGCTTTGCATACTCAGCGCCGGCATAGATGGATCCACGCTGGTCTAAGATAAATGCCGTGGCTGAACTCGTGATCCCAGAAGATGGGATGTCCATCACGCGCGACACCGTGCTGCGGCCGGGCGTATACCATCTGCCTAACGGGCTGTCCATCGCCAAGGATGGCGTAACTTTGGACGGCAACGGCGCGCTGATCATCGGTGACGACTTCAAAGGGCGCGGGGTAAGCATTGACCGACGCGTGAGCGTGACGGTGAAGAACCTGCGCGTCGCGCGCTTCTACCACGGCATCTGGGTCAACGCCAGCGCGAACGTGCAAATCTCGAACAACCAGGTGACCCATACGCATGAGCTGCCGTCGCCGGACACCTTCTTGGACGTGTGGCTGCCGCGTGAACAGGCATATGGCGGCGGCATCTTCCTGTCGGGGGTCATAGATTCCTTCGTGATCGGCAATGACGCGCGCCACCAGCAGAACGGCATCATGCTATACGGCTGCAACCGCGTCGAGATCTCGAACAACGACGCTTCGTACAACAGCGGCTACGGCATCTTGCTCTTCGAGTCATCCGAAAACATCGTAGAAAATAACACGGCGGATTTCTGCTGCAGGGTGTATGCCGCCGACGCAAGCGGCGAGCGCTATCACAACGGCGCCGATGCCGCCGCGTTAGTGATCATGTGCAGCTCGTCCAAGAACATCATCCGCAACAACCGCTTGCGCAGCAGCGGCGACGGCGTGTTCCTCGGCGGCTTTCACCGCGACCAAATCAAGGTACCTTGCAACGACAATCTGTTCGAGAACAACGACGGCAGCTTTAGCCCAAATATCGCTTTCGAGGCAACGTTCTCGCGCCGCAACATCTTCCGCAGCAACCGCGCCGACAACTGCGCCTATGGCTTCTGGCTGGGCTGGTCGAGCGAGACCACGGTGGAGGGCAACTCGATCAAGCACAACCGCATCGCCGGCGTGGCCATTGAGCATGGTCACCGCAACACTATCGTCGGCAATGCGTTTGAGCGCAACGGTGTGGGCGTGCAGCTGTGGGTCAACGCAGACGCGCAGCGCCGCACACACCTGTTCCGTGAGTTCTACCCCGAATGCGCCGATAGCTACGAGACCCACATCGTCGGCAATACCTTCGTCCACAACGACCTGGCCATCCACGCCTGGACCGAGCGCGACGCGCACTACGGCGGGCCGCGCTGCCGCCAGTTCAACATTCATGGCAACCGACTACACGACAACCGAGTAGGCGTGCTGTTCGAGCGCGTCCGCGATAGCCTCATCCGCGAGAACGTCATCCGCGCCAACCTAGAAGCGGGCATTAAGCTCGTCGGCTGCCGAGACGTCAACGTCGAAGGGAATGAGATGGACTGATCCGCACAGGCGCAGGCAGTGCGGGAGAGAGACAAACACGCTGCTTAGGCGATCAGACGCTCGCGCAGCGCGCGCAGGTCGTCCGGCGATAGGCCGGCGCTCAGCAGATACGCCTGCGTGCCGCCGTAGCGTTCATCCACATAGCAGAGCGCGAACTGGGCATACTCCGGCGCGGTGCGCATCAGGCTGAGGGCAAAAGCGCGTTGTGCCTCGTCGAGCGGCGCCAACCATTGTTCGATGCGCGGGCGCAGCCAGGCTTCGCTCACCGCGTAGTCCTCCAAGATCTCCTCGCGCGCCACGCCGAGCAGATCGAGCAACAACGCCGAGACGATGCCGGTGCGATCCTTGCCTGCCGTGCAGTGCACGACGACCGCGCCGGGCGTGGCCCGCGCAATGGCCTGCAAGACGGCGGCGATCGCCTCGCTGCGCCGGTCGAGCACGTAGGCATGCCATTCGTCGCGCGAGCGGGCGAATAGGATGTCCTCTTCGGTCTGGTTGCCCTCGTCGAGCAGTGGGATGTGGTGGATCGCCACCCGGTCGCGCGCAGAGTCCAGCGTCGCAGCCAGATGGGGATAGCGCGCCACCTCCGCGGGATAGCGCAGGTCAATGACCGTGCCGACGCCGTAATCCAGCATGGCGCGGACGCCTGCCTCGGTCAAGTTGCCAGGATTATCCATGCGCACGAGCGCGCCTCGGCGCGTGAACCGACCGTCGCGCGTGCGCAGCCCGCCTAGGTCGCGCGCGTTCAAGCAGCCCTCCCAATGCAGCCGCCGCATTGTGGCGTCCATCATGCGCGTGATTCTACGTGGGGCAACGTTAAGGTCCGCATCATTTAGGTCTCATAGGAACTTGCCGAACGGAGCACGCGCACGGCGCCGCCGACAGACGCAGCATGTGCTACTTCCTGTCGAAACCAGACGTCCTGGGCGCGAATAAAGCGGCGCGTGGCTCGCTTGATCTCGGTAATCGCTTGATCAAGCGTCATCCGCCCCATCACTACTAGCGCCATTTCGCGATAGCCAAGGGCGGACATAGAGGGCAGGCGCAACGCCGCGTCGGCATCCCAGCCGCGCTGGCCGAGGAAATCGAGTAACGCCTCGGTTTCGGCGAGCCAGCCTTGCTCGATCATGCGCATCAGGCGCGCGTCGGCTTGAGCGTAGAGCCACTCGCGAGGTGGGTTCAGGTAGATCAACTCGGCGCGCCAAGCCGGCGGTGCGCTTCGCTGCAGCTCGCTCCACCGCCGGCCAGAGACCTCCATGACTTCGAGCGCGCGCACCACCCGCCGCACGTTGCGCGGATCAATCGTCCGCGCCGCGTCGGGATCGCGCGCCGCTAACTCGGCAAACAGCGCAGCCTGTCCGTGTTCCCGAGCATAGCGTTGCCATTTCTCCCGCGTCGCGTCGTGAGGTGGTACGGGCGGCACCTGCCAACCGCGCAACAGGGCACGAACGTATTGGCCGGTGCCGCCGACCAGCAGCGGCGTCTTGCCACGCGCCAGGATGTCCGCGATTGCGGCCTCCGCCAGCTGGACGTATTCGCCTAGGGAGAAGCGCTCATCAGCATCGCGCAGATCAATCACATGGTGGCGAACCCGGCGCTGCTCGTCTGGCGTCGGCTTGTTCGTGCCGATGTCCATCCGGCGGTAGATGTGGCGAGAATCGGCCGAGACAATCTCCCCGTCTACTTGCGAAGCGAGCGGGATGGCGTAGGCCGATTTGCCGGCCGCCGTCGGCCCAATCACGGCGATCAACTTGGGCGCTGCAGAAGTCATTCACGGAAGATCGTATAGCGCGGCGCAGATGGCTGCGCGCAGGGAACAACTCGTCTGCCACCGAAAAATAGAACCAGGGCCTGCTTCGGCCCCGGTTCTCGGCTTTGGTCGCTCACTTGACC
This sequence comes from Thermoflexales bacterium, assembly GCA_025056965.1. Classification (GTDB taxonomy): domain Bacteria; phylum Chloroflexota; class Anaerolineae; order J036; family Brachytrichaceae; genus JAAFGM01. Next base: position 91,802 of record JANWVF010000152.1, read on the forward strand.
GCGATGCCTAGCGCTGCATGTGCCGCGGCCAGACGCGCAACCGGCACGCGGAACGGCGAGCAGCTCACGTAGTTCAGGCCGGCTTCGTAGCAGAAGGCTATTGAGCGAGGATCGCCGCCGTGTTCGCCGCAGATGCCGACTTCGAGCGTCGGGCGCGTGGCGCGGCCTTTTTGAACGGCCATCTTGATCAGTTGACCAACGCCGTCGCGGTCGAGGGTTTGGAAGGGATTGTCGGGCAAGATGCCCTCTTCGACATACTTGAGCAGGAAGCCGCGCTCGGCGTCGTCGCGCGAGTAGCCGTAGGTCATTTGGGTCAGGTCATTCGTGCCGAAGGAGAAGAACTCGGCCATGCTAGCAATCTCATCGGCAGTGACGGCCGCGCGAGGGATCTCGATCATCGTGCCGAACTTGTACTTCACCTTCACGCCTTTCTCTTCCATCACGGCCTTGGCTACATTCTCCAGCTCCGGCTGCACACGCTTCAGCTCGTTCACGTGACCAGTGAGCGGGATCATCACCTCGGGTATCGGCTCGTAGCCTTCCTTCTTCACGTCGCAGGCCGCCTCGAAGATGGCGCGCACCTGCATAGCGATCAGGCCGGGAACCATGATGCCCAGGCGAATGCCGCGCAGGCCCATCATTGGGTTTTGCTCATGCATGGCGCTCACCGCGTTGAGCAACGCCAGCTTCTTCTGGTAGTCAGCGTATTCCTCCTCGCCCAACGCATCGTAGTGGCGCTTAGTTTCATAGCGCGTCACCTCGCGGATCAGCTCCTCCTGCGAGGGCAGGAATTCATGCAGCGGCGGATCAATCAGGCGGATGATCACAGGCAAGCCGGTCATCACCTTGAACAGGCCGGTGAAGTCACTGCGCTGGAAGGGCAGCAGTTCATCCAAGGCGCGCTGGCGCTCTTCGTCGTTATCCGCCAGGATCATGCGCTGCACGATCGGCAGGCGCTCCTCCTCGAAGAACATATGCTCGGTGCGACACAGGCCAATACCCTTGGCGCCGTAGTCGCGGGCGCGCTGTGCATCCTTCGGATAGTCGGCGTTGGCCCACACTTGCAGGCCGCGGCGCGGCTTGCCGTCCTCCGTCTTGCGCGTGTTTTGCGCGCTGATCTCGTCGGCCCATTTCAACAGGGTGACCAGATCGCTCTGCTCCTCGAAGGACGGATGCACCATCGGCAGCTGCCCGACATACGCTTCACCCCTGCCGCCGTCAATCGAGACCCAGTCGCCCTGGCGCAAGACATGCCCATTGCTGGTCACGGTGCGGTCGCTCAGGTTGATTTGCAAGGCGTCCGCGCCGCACACGGCCGGGATGCCGAACTGGCGGGCCACAACGGCCGCGTGTGAGGTGGCGCCGCCGCGCGCAGTGAGGATGCCCTTGGCCGCGACCATGCCATGCACGTCATCCGGCTTGGTCTCTGGGCGGATGAGGATGACGGCCTTGCCTTCTTTGCCCCATTGCTCGGCCAGGTCGGCATCGAAGGCGAGCATGCCGCTGGCTGCTCCGGGCGAAGCATTCACGCCGGTCGCCAGCAGCCGACCCTCATTCTTCGCGTCTTTCACGGCCTGCTCGTCGAACTGTGGGTGCAACAAGAAGTCCACATCGGCGGGTGTGACGCGGCGCACCGCTTCTTCCTTCGTGATCAGCTTCTCCTTGGCCATGTCCACCGCGATCTTGATGGCGGCCTTGGCCGTGCGCTTGCCGTTGCGCGTCTGCAGCATGTAAAGCTTGCCCTGCTCGATGGTGAACTCGACGTCCTGCATGTTCTTGTAGTGCTTCTCCAGCAGGTTGCAGATGCGCACGAACTCCTTGTAGGTCTTGGGCATCTCCTTGGCCATCTCCTCGATGGGCTTAGGGGTGCGGATGCCGGCCACCACATCTTCGCCTTGGGCGTTGACGAGGTACTCGCCGAACAAGCGCTTTTCGCCGGTGGACGGATCTCGCGTGAAGGCGACGCCGGTGGCGCTATCCTCACCCATGTTGCCGAAGATCATGGTGACGACGTTGACCGCCGTCGGCAACGTGCTCTTCCAGCCCATCTGCTTGGCATAGGTGCGCGCCTTGTGGCCGGTGGCGCTGCGGAAGACGGCCATAGCACACTCTTTGAGCTGCTCGTACACGTCCTGCGGGAACTCGCGGCCAGTCTCGTCCTTGATCACCTGCTTGAAGATGGCGACCAGTTCCTTGAGGTCCTCAGTCGTCAGGTCGGTGTCGAGCTTATAGCCGCGCTCGTGCTTCATGCGCTCCATCGGCTCGTCGAACTTTTCGTCGGGGATGCCGAGCACCGTGCTGCCGAACATCATCAGCAAGCGCCGATAGCTATCCCAGGCGAAGCGCGCGTTGCCGGTAGCGGCGATCATCTCCTCGACCGTCTGATCGTTCAGCCCAACGTTGAGCACGGTCTCCATCATGCCGGGCATGGACTCGCGCGCGCCGGAACGCACCGACACCAGCAGTGGCCGCACGCCTTTTACGCCGCCGCCGAACTTCTTGCCGGTCTGCTTCTCCACCACCTTCATCGCCGCCAGGGCCTGATCCCAGGCTTCCTTGGGAATCTTGTTGCCGGCCTTGACGAACTCATTACACACCTCGGTGCTGATGGTGAAACCAGGTGGCACCGGCAAGCCAGCGCGCGTCATGTCGAACAGGCCGGCGCCTTTGCCGCCCAGTAATTCGCGGATCTCCGGCCAGGTCTTGGCGACTTTGCTTACGCCTTTTTCATCGTTAAACAGGAAGACCCACTGCCTCTTCGCGAGGCCGTTGCTGCTGGCAGCGGATTTGCCTGCAGCGCTCGGCCGTCGCGTAGTCGTTGATCTACTGGTTGAGACTTTCACTGCCATTTGGAAGGTTTCTCCTGAATCACTGATCTAATGCTCCACTCGAGCTGCGCAACGAGTCACAGCCGGGTTGTTTCGCCATGCTGCGATGGCGCAGCTAAATTGCCACTATCTGATTCTACTTTCGACAGGATTACTCGACCAGCGCGAGAGGGCCGGCATCAAGCACCCTCAGATGACGCCTGCGGCGCTGCGCCGTCCGCAGCCTGCGGCGATGGGTCGCTCCTCGCCGAGCTTTGACCGCGTTCCGCCCCGGCAGCTGAGTCCTCACCCCATACCTCGGCAAACATGAGCGAAACGATATCGCGGGCAAACGCCATGAGATCGGCGCCGGCGGCGCGCCCCTGAGCCGAGTTCAGCGCATAGTTGAGCGCGGCCATATCGGCGAAGTAGACCTCATGAATGAGGTAGTAAGGCGGCTCACCGCGCGGCGCGCCTATTGCGCGCGCTACTGATGTGCGCACGACGCCGGGCATGGCCGCGATCAAGGGTACGTGACGATGCGAGAAGTGTTCTTCAAACGCTTCGACGTTCGCCGGCCTGCGGAAGAAAATGATGAGCTTGATCATTTGCTGACGCGCGTATAGTGTAATCCGGCGCAGCGGACGTGGCTCAAATGTCGCGCGGGTCGTCGGTCATCATCACCAGGCGCGGTTTGAAGCGCGCGATGACGTCCACCAGGTCGCGCTGGGCGGCGATCACTTCATCAATCTTCTTGTAGGCTTGGGGCGCCTCGTCTAGCCCGCCGCCCAGCAGCTTGACACCGCGCTCGCGCAGGTATTCATCGCGCATCCTCTTGGTGATGCTCTTGAAGGCTTCATTGCGGCTCATCTGCCGGCCGGCGCCGTGCGAGGCACTGTTCAGGGAGGCGGGGTTGCCTTTGCCGCGCACGACGTAGCCCACGTCGCCCATCGTGCCGGGGATTACTCCCAGCACCCCCTTGCCGGCCGGCGTCGCACCCTTGCGGTGCACGTAGACTCGCCGACCGTCGGGCAATGTCTCCTCCCAGGCGAAGTTGTGATGGTTCTCGACGCTGGCCAGCACATCCAGCCCGGCGGCCGCGGCGATCTGCTTATGGATGATGCGATGGTTGGCCGCAGCGAAGCGTCCGGCCAGGTTCATCGCCAGCCAGTATTCCTGGCCGGCCTCGCTGTCCATGTCCAGCCAGGCCAAGTGCGCCAAGTCCTTGCTGAGCTCCGGGTGCAACTGGCGCGCCAACTTGCTGTAGTAGTCGGCGATCTGGAAGCCGACGCCGCGGCTGCCGCTGTGCGAGAGCAAGGCCAGATACTCGCCGGGTTGTAGGCCCAATTGAGGATCGAATTCCACGACCTCGAGATGGCCGAACTCGACGAAGTGGTTGCCGCTGCCCGACGTGCCCAGCTGCGGGATGGCCTTGGTTTCCTTGAGGTGGCGCAACAACGGCGTGGCCTTCCAGTCGGGATCGTCCAAGATGGGATCTTCGCGCGGTGGTTTCCACTCCGCGCCGGCGCCGAAGCGAGTGTTGTCGCGCAACACCTTCTCCAGGCGCCCTTGTTGACGGTCGAGCAGCGCCGGCGGCGCATCGAAGACGCTCAGTCGCATGCGACAGGCGATGTCCACGCCCACCGCGTAAGGGATGACGGCGCCCTCAGTTGCCAGTACGCCGCCGATGGGCAAGCCATAGCCGACGTGGGCGTCGGGCATCAGCGCGCCGGCCACGCTAACCGGCAGGCGCATCGCATTATCCATCTGCGCGCGCGAGCCAGCGTCAATGTGTTCTTCCCCCCACACCGCATAAGGCAGCGGTGTTTGTCGCACCTCATCCTTTCTCACGCCACTATCCTAGCATGCCCTCTGAGCCTCGTCCCTCCGGAAATGCAACCTAGCGCACCACGCCGACGCACATGCCATCGCCGATCGGCACGAGCAGCGAAAGCAAGCGCGGATCGGCAGCCATGCGCTGGTTGAAAGCCCGGATAGCCAAGACGAAGTCGCGAGCGTCCTCAGGTGGCGACGGGTTCCAGGCCAGCCCACGCGCCGAAGCGTTATCGCCGACGATCACGCCGCCTTTGCGCACCAAGTCCAGCGCCGCATCCACGTAGTCCAAGTACTCCGCCTTCTCCGCGTCAATGAACGCCAAGTCAAACGGCGCCTCATCGCGCAGTTGCGGCAGGATGGCGCGAGCATCACCTTCGCGCACTTCGACGCGGTCGGTCAAGCCGGCGCGGGCGACGTTCTCACGCGTAGTCTGCGCGTGCAGCGGATTAATCTCGATGGTGATCAGTTTGCCGTCGGGCGGCAGCGCGCGCGCCATCCAGATTGTGCTGTAGCCGAACAGTGCTCCGACTTCTAGGACTTTCCGCGCGCCGGTCGCACCTATCAAAATCTGCAAGAACCGCCCCTGCTCCGGCGCAATGTGGATTTGCGGAATGCCCTTCGCCTTAGCTTCCGCCGGCAGGCGACGCAGCAGCTCGTCTTCGGCGGCGAACGTCTCGACGATATATGCATACATCTCCTGGGTCATCGGTGTGCCTTTCATGCGGCGATCATAGCCTGCTGCTATTCAAGTGGGTGAATTGGGTATCATTCGCGCTGCGATGGAGGCCAACCATCTCATTCGTATGCGCCGGCGCCGGCGACTCGCGCGTCGCAGTGGACCGGTACAGCGCCTGCTGCAGATCGTCGTGCCCACTGTAATCATTGCAGCGGCGATCGCGATCGGCATTCCGGCGACCAGTGCGCTCGCCGCGAGTGCAATCTACGCCTCGCTCACCCGCGATCTGCCTGACCCGACGCAAATCAAAAAGGCTGAAGAAGACTTCCAGACCACCAAGATCTACGACCGCAACGGGGCGCTCCTCTACGAGGTCATTGACCCTACCGGCGGCGACCGACAGTGGACTGAACTGAGCGCTATTTCGCCCTACCTGCTGTGCGCCACGGTCGCCATTGAGGACAAGACGTTCTACGATAACCAGGGCTTCGACCTGCGCGGCATCGCGCGCGCGTTCGTCGCCAACCTGCAGGGCGGCGCGACACAAGGCGGATCGGGCATCACGCAGCAGCTCGTCAAGTCGGTGATCCTGCCGCCGGAGGAACGCGCCGGCCCCGGCCGCACCACCGCTGTCAAAATTAAGGAAGTGCTGCTGGCCGCCGAGATCACTCGGCGTTACTCCAAGAACGAGATCTTGGAGTGGTATCTGAACACCAACTTCTACGGCAATCTCGCCTACGGGATCGAGGCCGCTTCGCGCGTGTACTTTAATAAGAGCGCCAAGGATTTGACGTTGGCCGAAGCGGCCATGCTGGCGCCCATCCCGCAGTTCCCCAAGCAAAACCCGTTCGACAACCCGAACGAAGCCAAGTTTCGCCAATCGCTGGTGCTGGACATGATGGTGGAGCGCAGCCAGATGGGCGTGCCGGGTTGCAACGTGACGCAGAAGCAGGCCGCCGAGGCCAAGTTGCAGCCGCTGCAATACGCAAACCGGACGCAGCGCTTCAATATCCAGGCGCCGCACTTCTCGGTCTATGCCAAGGACAAGGCCATCGAACTGCTCGGCGACCACCTGGGCATCGGCACGGAAGCGGCGCAACAGCTCGTCGAACGCGGCGGCCTGAAAATCTACACCACGCTCGACCTCAACATAGACAACCAAGCGCGGGCGCTGGCCAACCGGCACATCGCCAAACTGCAGGCCGAGAATCGCAACGTGAACAACGCCTCGGTCGTGGTGATCAAGCAGGATACTGGCGAGATCCTAGCCATGGTCGGCAGCCTAGACTACTTCAATGATGCGATTGACGGCAAGTTCAACGTCGCCACCGGCCTACGCCAGCCCGGCTCGGCTTTCAAGCCGATCACCTACCTGGAGCTGCTGCGCCAGGGCGCCTCGCCGGCGACGCTCTTCTGGGACGTGCGCACGGCGTTCGACGTCGGCGGCGTCGAACCCTATCTGCCGGAGAACTACGATCGTAAGTTCCACGGGCCGGTGCTTATGCGCCAGGCCTTAGCGCGCTCATACAACATCCCGGCGGTGGACGCGCTCAACCGCGCCGGCATCGGCAACGTCATCCGATTGGCGCATCGCCTTGGCATCACCGACCTCGACCGCGGGCTGAGCTTCTACGGTTTGGCGCTCACCCTCGGTGGCGGTGAGGTCAAGCTGCTCGACCTGACCTACGCCTATGCCACCATCGCTAACGGCGGCTCGATGATCGGCGCGCCGCGCCCGGCTTCACAGAGGAAATTCGGCCATCGCGACCTCGACCCGGTCGCCATCTTGCGCGTGGAGGACAGCAAGGGCAAGGTGCTCTATGAGTATCGCCCGGCCGTCAACCCCGACTTGCTGGGCCCGGACAGCAAGCGGCTGACCTACCTGCTCACCAGCATCATGTCGGATCCGCGCGCGCGCGCGGCAGCGTTCGGCTACCCCTCGGTGCTCGACCTATCCGGCCCGCGGCCGGCCGCCGTGAAAACCGGCACGACCAACGACTACCGCGACAACTGGACGCTGGGTTTCACCACCGACTTCACCGTCGGCGTGTGGGTGGGCAACACCGACAACAGCCCCATGAGCCAAGGCGTGACCGGCCTCACCGGCGCCGCGCCCATCTGGCACGATGTGATGGAGTATCTACACAGTGGCCGAGAGATCCGCAACTTCCCACAACCAGACGGGTTGATCCAGCGGCCAGTTTGCCAAATAGACGGGCTGGCCCCCAACGGAGTCTGCCCAACGGTGATGGAACTCTTCATCCCCGGCACCGAGCCCCAGCAGCAAAGCACGATGGTTCAGCTCTTCCCGATCAACATCGAGACCGGCAAACTCGCCCTGCCCGGCACGCCCGCCGAGCTGATCGAGACGCGCCCGATGTATGTCTTCCCGCCGCAGGCGCAGGACTGGTATGCCTCGCTGAGCGATGAGGAGAAGGCGAAGCTTCCACAGGCGCCGACCGACTTCGACACCCGCTTTGGCGGGCTGGTCACTTCCGGTGACGTGGCGATCAGCTATCCGGCCAACAACAGCTACATCAGCGCCGTGCTGGCCCCAACCTACGACTTGAATGCGCCGGCCGACCCCAATCTTCCGCCGCCGCTGCCCCCGGGCATCGTGCAGATCCGCGGCAACGCGCGCGGAGGCAACTGGATGTCGTATCGCGTCTCGTTCGCGCCGGGCTGGTCGCCGGCGCCGGAGCAGTGGATTCAAATCGGCCCGGATCACGCCGAACAGGTGAGCGACGGGGTGCTGGAGAACTGGGACATCAGGAATCTGCCGGCCGGCCAATACTCCCTCAAAGTCTCGCGTTTCGAGAGCGACGGCAACGTTACCGAGGCCGTGACGCAGGTGACGATTGACAATACGCCGCCAAAAATCACGCTCATCCAGCCGCGTTCCGGCGAGACCTTCAGCGCCAAGCAGGACGAATGGGTCACCATCGTCGCCGACATCCAGGACAATTACTCGATCAGCAAGGTGGAATTCTTCGCCAACGGCGAGCTGTTCGCCACGCGCACGGTCGCGCCGTTCACTGCGCGCTGGACCATTCGCACCGACGGACCCGTAGAGCTATACGTGGTAGCCTACGACGGCGCCGGCAATCGTACCGAGAGCGCGCGCGTGAATGTCAGCACCAGCATTGGGCGCTGACCGCGCGGCCGAACGACTAACCGACACATATGCACCCGAGAATCCTAAATGCGCCGCGCGTGTGGTATCGCCGGATGCGTCGCCCGGTCAAAGGGTTGTTGCAGCTCACACGCTATAAGGAGTATGTCCTTTTTGTCACCGTCACCACGCTGCTAGGCGCCAAGCTGGGGGGCGGCACATTCGACCATCACCTGCTCATCGTCCTCGCGGCAAACATTCTGGTCGTGGGGTTTGCCTTCATGTACAACGACGTAGAAGACGCACCGGACGACGCGCTGGACGCCAAGAAGGCGCGGCGCAACCCGATCAGCGCCGGCATGATCTCGCCGCGCATCGGCAAGGCTGCCTGCCTGGTTGTGAGCGTGCTGGTGCTCGGCCTATACGCCATGCTGGGCAACATGACCTTTCTGCTCGGCGCGTTGTGCCTGGGTTTGGCCTTCCTCTACTCTTGGCGCATGGCGCGCCTGAAGGCCGTTCCGGTGGCCGATCTGCTCTCGCACGGGTTGTCGCTAGCCGGGCTGCAGTTCCTATGCGCCTACTTCGCCTTCGACCAAGGCAAACCGTACAGCTGGCTGTTCTTCTTGTTCGTGACGCTCATCTCGGTCTACGGCGAACTCAACAACGAGCTGCGCGACATCGAGGTAGATCGCAAGGCCGGCATTCGCCACACGGCCGACCTCATCGGCGTGCGATGGACGAAGGTGTTGATGATCGCGTCGCTGATCGGCGCAGTTGCACTACTGGCCATCTTTCTGGCGATGGAGATGATCCCGCGCTGGCTGCTGATCGTGCCGCTGGTCGTCGCGCCGATGCTGTTCGCCGAGCAGTTGTGGCACCTGATCCAGCGCAAGTCCGACGTGATGGAAGACCGCGAAGACATGCACGAACCGGCCGTCCTCGTCGGCTTGGTCACTTGCGTCGTTTGGTTCGTGGCCGACAAGATGCCGTATGTGAGGTTCTTTTGACGGTCGCCAACGGCGCGATCATCTGCTACAAGCCAATCCACACCGATTTGACCTGGGTGTATAGCTCCAGGGCCTCGTGACCCATCTCGCGACCGAATCCGCTCTGCTTGTAGCCGCCGAACGGCGAGGCCGGATCGAACTGGCTGTAGCAGTTCACCCACACCGTGCCTGCGCGCAGCAGCCCGGCCAGCCGATGCGCCTTGCTCACGTCGCGCGTCCATATGCCGGCTGCCAAGCCATACGGCGTGTTGTTGGCCCGCGCGGCGACCTCCTCGATCGAGTCGAACGGCGAGGCGGCCAGCACCGGCCCGAAGATCTCCTCGCGCATGATGGTCATGTCGTCGCGCACGTCCTCGAAGACCGTGGGCGCGAGGAAGTAGCCACCTTCGGGAGCCTGTGGCGGCCGCGTGCCGCCGGTGCGCAGGCGAGCGCCCTGCTCTAGGCCGGCTGCCACATAGCCCTGCACGCGGGCGAGTTGTTCGCGCGATACTAACGGTCCCATCTCGACGCCTGCCTGCAGGCCGGGGCCGACCTTGATGGCCGCGGCGCGCTCGGCCAAGCCGGCCATCACTTCGTCGTAGACGCGACGATGCACGAACAGGCGCGCGCCGGCGTTGCAGCTCTGGCCGGCGTTGCTGAAGATGCCGTAGGCCGCGCCGATCACCGCCTTGGACACGTCGGCGTCATCCAGGATGATCTGCGGGCTCTTGCCTCCCAGCTCCAGTGACAACCGCTTGAGGTTGCCCGCTGCGGCGCGCATGATGATCTTGCCCACTTCGGTGCTGCCGGTGAAAGCGATCTTGTCCACGCCTGGGTGAGCGGTCAGCGCCGCTCCGGCCGTCTCGCCGAAACCGATGACGAGCTGGATCACGCCATCCGGGAAGCCGGCCTCTTGGGCCAGTTCGCACACCCGAACGGCGGTCAGCGGCGTCTGCTCGGCCGGCTTCAGAATGACGCAGTTGCCGGCAGCCAGCGCCGGGGCCAACTTCCACGCGATCATGCTGAGCGGGAAGTTCCAAGGGATGATCGCGCCGACCACGCCCACCGGCTCGCGCAGCGTGTAGTTCAGCCGGTCGGGGATGGACACCGGCTTGACGTCGCCTTCGATCTTGGTCGGCCAACCGGCATAATAGCGGAACATGCGCACGCTCGAGGCCACCTCGCCCTCGGCGGCCGTGAGCGGCTTACCGTTCTCCAGCGTGATGAGCTGGGCGAGCGTTTGCCGGTCGGCCTCGATCAAGTCGGCCAGCCGGTGCAGCAGGCGCTCACGGTCGTGCGGCGTCATGCGCCGCCAGGGGTGGCGCGGGTTGTCGAAGATTTCGCGCGCAGCAGCGACGGCACGATCCACGTCCTCGGCGTCGGCTTCGCACACAGTAGCGAATACGAGGCCGGTCGCGGGGTCATCCTTGTCGAAGGTGCGGCCTGCAGCTGCAGTCACCCATCGGCCGCCGATCCACAATCGCTTGGGCTGATCTCGCAGGAAGGCCAGGGTCGTCGGATGAAGCTGCGCGCCGTAGGGTAACGGGTGAAGCATGCGCAGGCCTCACACCCGGCTCAACTCCAGAAAGCCGGTCTGCTGCCCGACGCGCTCGAAGACCTCAAGCACGGTTTCGATCTGCTCGTCGGTATGTGTGGCCATGTAGCTGGTGCGCAGCAGGCTCTTGGAGGGTGGGACGGCCGGGGGCAACACCGGGTTCGTGTAGACGCCCTGATCGTAGAGCGACTTCCACATGAAGATGGTGTGCATCTCGTTCTTGATGATCACCGGCACGATCGGCGTCACGCTTTGGCCGCAGTCGTAGCCCATGCTGCGCAGCCCATCGCGCACCTTCGCCGATTGCACATGGACGCGCTGCACGTAGCTTGGATCCTCCTCGATGACGTCGAGGCAAGCCAGCACGGTGGCCACGTTAGCCGGGGGCATGGAGGCACTGAAGATGAGCGAGCGGGCGTGGTGTTGGATGTAGTCAATGACGTCGCGATCGCCAGCGACGACACCACCCAGCGAGGCGAACGACTTGCTAAACGTGCCCATGATCACGTCCACCTCGTCCACACAGTTGAAGTGGAAGTGCGTGCCGCGTCCGCCCTCGCCCATCACACCTAGGCCGTGTGCGTCGTCCACGAACAGGCGCGCGCCGTAGCGCTTCGCCAGCGTGATGATCTCTGGCAATGGCGCGAGGTCGCCGCCCATCGAATACACGCCATCCACCACGATCAGCTTGGGCGCGTCGCCGCACTCTTTGAGCACACGCTCCAAATCGTCCAGGTCGTTGTGCTTGAAGCGCTTGAACTGGCAGCCGGCCATCCTGATCGCGTCCACCAGCGAGGCGTGAATTTCACGGTCGCCGATGACGATGTCGTTCCTATCCATCAGCGCAGTGATCGCACCCAGGTTGGCCTGGTAGCCGGTGCCGAAGATCAGAGCGGCTTCCTTGCCCAAGAAATGCGCCAAGCGGCGCTCCAGCTCCTTGTGCAACTCCAACGTGCCGTTTAGGAAGCGACTGCCGGTGCAGGACGTGCCGTAGCGCTCGATCGCCTCGATCGCGGCTCGGCGCACGTGCGGATGCGTGGTCAGCCCCAAGTAGTTGTTCGAGCCGATCATGATCAGCCGATGGTCACCGATGCAGACTTCGGTGCCTTCGGTCTCGGAGAGTGGTTTGAAGTAAGGGTAGATGCCCTGTTCACGCCCCATGCGGGCAGCGGCGAGGACGGGGTCTTTCGCAATCTTGTCAAACAGATCAGCCATCGTCTTTCGATCCTTCGTGGTGAAATGACGCGAATGCGGAATCTCGGTCGCGCGAGAACGCTCGCGTTCCGCTTCGACGGCCCGTTCGGATCAAGCCGGCCCAGGCCTATGGGATTATACGTGTTGCGGTCGCGGTGGATACGTGTGGGCGAAGGGTTGCCTTCGCCCACAGCCGATCGGCTTACTCTTCTTCCGGTCGCGTCTCGGCCTTATGTTTGGCGATGATGCCTTGGGCGATGTTCGGCGGGACGGGCGCATAGTGATCGAATTGCATCTCGTAGTAGCCGCGCCCCTGAGTTAAGCTGCGCAAATCCGTGGAGTAGCGTTGCATCTCGGCCAAAGGTGCGTCGGCGGTGATCACCGTCTTGTTGCCGCGCTGATCCATGCCGATGATCTGGGCGCGCTTGGTCTTCAGGCTGTTCATCACGTCGCCGGCGTTAGCTTCAGGCACGACGATCGTAAAGCGGTAGATCGGCTCCAACAATACCGGTCCGGCCTGTTCAAACGCCTCGCGGAACACATGGCGCGCGGCGATCTCGAAGGCGATGGGTTTAGAGTCCACCGGATGCTCTTTGCCGTCTAGCACGATGCACTTCACATCGCTCACCGGATAGCCGGCGATGACGCCGGATTCCATGACCTGCTTAATGCCTTTCTCGATGCTGGCTTGGAATGAGCTGCTAATCGCACCGCCGAAGACCCGCCACTCGAATTCGTAGCCCGCGCCCGGCGTGCTCGGCTCAACAGCCATCTCGATCTCAGCGAACTGGCCGGCGCCGCCGGTTTGCTTCTTGTGGCGATAACGCGCCTGGCCGTGCTTGGTGATCGTCTCGCGATAGCTCACTTTGGGGATGGCGGTCTCCACATCCACGCCAAACTTATTGTGCAAACGGTGAATGGCCACGTCAATGTGCGCCTGCCCCATGCCAAGCAACAGGGTCTCTTTGGTGCTTGGGTCGTTGACATGGCGCAGGCTGGGGTCTTCCTCGCATAAGCGCACAAGCGCCCCGCTGATCTTGGCGGCGTCATTCTTGGTCTTGGGGTAGAGCGCGACGGCGAAGAGAGGATTAGGGAAGGTGATCCCCGGAAGTTGAACACAATGGGCACGGTCGCACAGCGTATCGCCGGTCTGCGCGCTGTTCAGCTTGGTCAGCGTGCCGATGTCGCCCACGTGCAGCAGGGGGACGGGGATCTGCTCCTTGCCGCGCTGGACGAACAGGGTCGCGACGCGCTCCTCCTCGTTCGTGCGCGTGTTGACCAGGCGCGTATCGCCGCCTTTGACCGGCCCCTCGATAACTCGGAAGTAGCTGACCTTGCCCACGAACGGGTCGGCGGTGGTCTTAAAGATGTAGAGCACGTTGCCGTGTTGGCCATCGTCGGGGTCGGCGCCCATGTCGAACGGCATCGGCGCGTAGCTCACCAGCGAGTACAACATGGCGTGAATGCCAATGCCTGTTGCGGGCGCGGCACAGAACACCGGGACGAAGGTGCGCTTGCGGATGGCGCTGCGCAGGCCACGAATGAACTCCTCGTCGGTGAGTGCGCCGACCTCGAACCATTTCTCGATCAAGTCATCCTCGCCTTCGGCGGCAGCCTCCATCAAGCGTTCGCGCGCCTTCTCCACGGCCTCTACCATGTCAGCCGGGATGTCGGCCACTTCGCCCTTCGGCCCTTTGAGGTACTTGCGCGTCACCAAGTCAATCACGCCGGCAAATTGCTGCTGGCTGCCGACCGGCAACATCAACGGCACGATATCCTGGTGAAAGGCGTCGTGCAGTTGCGCCAGCACCGCGCCGAAGTTGGCGTTCTCGCGATCCATGCGGCTCACCAACACCGCGCGCGGGATCTTCGCCTCGTCCACCGCCTGCATCGCCAGCTCGGTGCCCACCTCAACACCGGCCACCGAATCCACGAAGATCAAGCCTAAATCCGCCACGCGCACGGCGCTCTTCACTTCGCCATAGAAGTCGGCATACCCCGGCGCGTCGAGCAAGTTAATCTTATGATCCTTCCACTCGATCGGGATGATGCTGAGGCTGATGGATTGTTTGCGGCGCTTCTCTTCTTCGTCATAGTCCGAGACAGTCGTGCCGTCTTCGACCTTGCCCATGCGTGTCGCGCCGCCGCTGGCGAACAGCATTGCTTCTGCGAACGTCGTCTTGCCGCTTGAACCGTGTCCCAACAACGCGACGTTGCGCAGTCTCTCGGTTGCGTATTCCTTCATGACAAACGAGTCTCCCGCTGTATTCGATGTGTTTAAAGGATTTTAACGATAGCGCTCCAATTCCGGCAAGCACGTCCAACGCGCGGAACACGCATTCAGGGCTTACGCATCACAGCCTTTCCTAGGCACGGCGCACATGACGGCGCGATCACCTGCCGCACGCTAGGCGATTGCGGGGTGGGTAGGCGAAGGCATGCCTTTGCCGGTCACCTGATCACGAATCAGGGCCTATCTAACTCCTCTTTTCACGCGCGAAGATCATCTAGCGCCCAGCTTGATTGGGTAGCATGATGTTTGTGATTAAGGCTCGTAAGCACCCATTGCTCAATCGGTTGGTCTATCTGCTGTTGATCAAGGCTCAAGTAAAGGCATCGTTTCACCGCGTCTACCTCCGGCAGGCCGCCCCGTCGCCTCCGCCGGACTCTCCCCCGTTCATCATGTTCGGCAACCACAGCGCCTGGTGGGATGCGCACTTGGCGATGGTGCTCAACGAGGAATGCTGGCACAGCGACGGCTACGTGATGGTCGAGGATATTCAGCTCGCCCGTTATGGGTTCTTCCGTTGGTGCGGCGCGTTCTCGGTCAACCGCCGCGACCCGCGCAGCGCCGTCGAGAGCATGAACTATGCCATCCGCCTGCTCACCGAACCGGCCCAGCGTAGAAATGCGCCGCGATCACTGTTGATCTTCCCGCAAGGCGAGATTCGCGCCAACGACGTGCGCCCGTTGGGGTTTTATCAAGGCGCCGGCCGCATCGCCAGCAAGACGGCGCAGCAAGTCGGTGCATGCGCGCTGTATCCGTTGGCGTTGCGCTACGAATTCATCGGCGAGCAGAAGCCCGATGCGTTCATCAGCGTCGGGCCGCCGCTGCTCGTGCGCAAGGACGAGGGCGCAAGCGCGCTCGATCCGCGTCAGATCACCGCGCGCATGGAACAGGTGCTGACCGAGGAACTCGACCGGCTGCGCGATGATGTCGTTGCCTACCGCCTAGCTTCATTTACCCCGCTGGTTCAAGGAGCATGGAGCATCAATCGCATCTGGGACGCCGTGCGCGGCAAGGAGCAGATCCGCGAGGTCGGATGGGAGTGAACGCTAGCTTTCCCGGTGAGAAATGCGCCGATTGATGTCAGCCTCCCACTCTCGCTAGACTAGATGCTATGACGTTGCCTGCGCATCTCTTCCCGATTCCGCCGGAACGCATTGCCCGCTATACGGCCTACCGCGTGACCGAACCGATCACCGTAGATGGTCATTTGGACGAACCGGCCTGGCAACTCGCGCCGCGTTCGCCACGCTTCGTTGACTTGGTGACTGGGCGGCGCGCCATTCACGATACCCGCGCAGCGGTGCTGTGGGACGACACCTACTTATACGTCGGTTTTTGGGTCGAAGAGCCTCTAGTCGCCGCCAAGTTCACCGAGCGCGATTCGCCCATCTACTGGGACAACGACGTTGAGGTATTCATCGCCGGCCGCGACGCCTACTACGAGTTTGAGATCAACGCATTCGGCACGGTCTTCGAAGCGTTCTACATCTGGTCAGACGCATATGAGCGGGATGGCTATGCCGCGATTCCGGAGTTCGCTCCCGACGCGCCTGGCCGGCGCGACTTTCATGGTGTGGGCTTCAAGCACCCGCGCGGTAAGCGCGAGGGCTTCTGGCAGTGGGATTTGCCGGGCTTGAAGAGCGCCGTGCACGTTGACGGCACGGTGAACGATCACAGTGACCGCGACCGCGGTTGGACGGTCGAGCTAGCCTTCCCGTGGTCGGGGCTGCACTGGCTGGCTAAGCCGGACGGACGCGCGCTGCCACCGCGCGACGGCGACGTATGGCGCATGGACTTTTCGCGCTTCAACACGTACCGCGAGGCGCCGCCGGCCGAGGACTGCGGCGGCTGGGTATGGAGCCCACACGGCACATACGATTCGCATGTGCCGGAAGTCTTTCCCTTCATCACCTTCTCCACGCGCACAGTGCAAGAAGCTGCCCAGAACGGCTGAGGCCGTGCGGGGCATCTCACGCCCTGCCTCGACGGACGACGGTCATCCACCGCCGAGGCGAGTCTTTGGCGCCGTCGTCGCCCACACCCGCCGACCGGACGAACGGGTCTCTTGAGGCAGCAAGGGGCGACGTTAGTTAGGCAGCGTGCGCTTGGCACGGCGCAGCTCGGCAAAATTGTCGCGCAGGTGCATCGCAGCGCGCACGACCATCGCGCCGATCGTGCTGGTGGGATTGACGGCGGCGCTGGTGGGGAGGTTGCTCCCATCCATGATGTAGAGATTAGGCACCTCCCACGTTTGATGCCAGCGGTTGCACACCGAAGTCTCCGGATCGTCGCCGATGCGACAGGTGCCGAGCAGATGCCACGCCGGCGGTGTGTAGCCTTTGCCCGGCGTCTCGAAGCGATTAACCTTGACGTCGAACGCGCCGATGGCGTCGGCTAGCTCTAATGCCCTGGCGATGCCGAACTCCACGATGCGACGGTCGTTAGGGTGAAGCTTGTACTGCACCTTGGGCGCGGCAATTCCGCTGGAGTCCACCATCGTCTCGGAAAGCGTGACGCGGTTTTCGGGGAGCGGCAAGTCCTCGCCGACCACCAGCGCGCACAGCCCATGGGCGAAGTGCCGCTTGAACCAGCGATGATGGCCCTTGCCCCATGGCGCGACGTTGCCGGAGTGCGAGCCGACCGCCTGATAGCCGGCGCCGTTTAGCCGCGCGATATGAATGGTCAAGCCATTGATGAAGCCGCGCTTGACGTCGGTCTCGGCAAACTCGGCGCACATCATTGCCGCCGAGACGATGCCCTTGTGCGAGTCCAACGGCTCATCCACCCACATCTCCACAATGGCCAGGCCATGATGCATGAGGAAGCGGCCGACCATGTCGTTGGAGTTGGCCAGGCCGTTGGGGAAACGATTGGACTTGGAATTAAGCAACAGACGCGGCGTGCCAATGCCGTTGCAGGCCAGGATCACAACGTCGGCTTCTTGCAAGTGGCGCGTCCCGGTGTTCAGGTCTACATACACCACGCCCTTAGCGCGGCCGCTGCGATCTAGTTCCACGCGCTCGACACGGGCAAAAGTGCGCAGCTCCGCTCCGGCCTTGATCGCCTTCGGCCAGTGCGTCACCTGCATGTCGGCCAACGAGCCGCGGTTACAGCCGCTCTGGCAGTTGCCGCAGTTGTTGCAGGCCGGCCGGCCGTCGTAGTCTTCGGCCAAGATGGCGCAGGGCATCGGCCACCAGTGCCAGCCGAGCTTGTCGAAGCCCCGCGCGGCCACGCGCCCCAGCGGACCGTGCGGCAGTGGAGCGGTCTGAAAGGCCTCGTGTGGTGGCATGGCCGGGTCACCATACCAGCCGCTGACGCCTACGTCGCGATCGTTGATGACGTAGTAGGGCGCCAGCTCCTCATAGGTGAACGGCCAATCGGGGGCGTATCCGTGCTCCGTCCCCTTGCGAAAGTCCGACGGGCGGAAGCGTGGCCAGGTCGCGGTGTAGTGCACGGTCGAGCCGCCCACGCCGTTCCACATCAAGGGATTCTCATCCTGAGTATCAACGGGATAGTCCTCGGGCCGGCGGCGGGTATTGCAGGCCGTGGACCAGTTGGTCATGCGCTGCCATTCCCAATCGGGGCTGGCGTGCGGGTGATCCTCCGGGCGGGTCCAGCGCCCCTGTTCTAAACAAACAACGCGCAGGCCGGCCTCGGCAAGGATTTTGGTGGCAGCCGCCCCGCCCATGCCCGAGCCGACGACGACGACATCAACGCGATCGTTCTTGCTCATAAGTTACTCGTGCGGAATTAGTGTGGATGGTGTGGTGATCGTGGTACGGGTCGAACATTACCCATGCCTAGGGTAGCGCGGCAGCCCGGCGAGTAGATCATCGAGCGCGGAGGTATCTACCGGCGCCATCTCCTCGGTCTTCTTGTAGAAGCCGCGGCGGTGCTTAGGCGCGTTGACCTCCGGATCGAAAGCTGGCATCGCGTAGCCCTGGGGCTGAGGCGCATCGTTGTAATCGTGGCCGAGCTTGCGCACGGCGCGTACCACCGACGGATGCTGATAGTAGGCGAAATAGGTCGCCGCGCGAACGAATGCAAACAACGTCGGCTCGTCGCGCTCCAAGCGGCGCACGCTGCGCGCTCGCTCCTGTGAGGAGAGCGCGACGAAATCTTTCCCGCCTTCCGCGAGCCGCGTCACCAGTCGCTCGACGGCGTCGTTGCCGTGGTGCGCGCGCAGGCGCTCGGCCAGCACGTGCTGCGCGCCGACTTGCGAAGCAGCCGGAAACAGCGAATCACCCGGTAGGAGCGTGTCTACGAATGCCTCTAGCGCTTCCGACAACTGACGTGGGTTCAACGGTTTGGCTTTTGCCCTGTTGCTCGACATATGCGTTGCAGATCTCATCCAGACGAAAAGATCACTTGGTGCGCTTACGCTTGTTTGACACCTTAGCATCTTTGGGCAGCTCGGCATTGGCCGAAGTGCCTTCATACACTTCGTAGGGCGATGCCGTCGGCCATTTCGGCCATAGCGGCACGAACATAATGCCGCCGACCACGGCAAGCTGAATCGTTTCGTTGCCAGTGTTCCACACGCGATGGATGGTGTTCGGGCGGTTGAAGATGGCGCAGCCGGCGGAGAACTTATACCGTTTGCCGTCGCTCTCGATCTCACCTGAGCCCTTGATCACGTAATACACCTCTTCGCAGTTATGGCGGTGGAGCGGCGAGTGGTGGCCGGGGTCAATTTCTACGATGCCCAGACACAATGTCTTAGCGTCGAAGCCGGTTTCAGGATAGATCAGCTTCAGGTCGCGGACGCCGCCGCCGGCCTGCTGCATCGGCGCGCCTTCCAATATTTCGCGCGGATGGATGACGACTTTGTTGCGCTTGCTCATGAACTCGCGGTTATATACGAACCCATAACGGCGCGCAAATGCCGAGCCCAGTCTCCAGTCTCGCTTTTCTGTCATGGCCAGGCCATCTGTTCTATTTAGTTTCGATCAGGTGCCGGGCATGCTGCCGCACTGCGCCGACTGAGGCATTCGCAATCGGCGCTCAAGGTCTCGGCGTTCTGGCACCATATCGTAGGCAACGGCGATGCCGTCGCCTACCTCTCCGTCGGCTCAACCTATTAGTCTGCTCCGGCCGGCAACTTGATCGCGAGCGGTGCGCCGCTATCCGATGCGTTGCGCTAGCGCCGTGCAGTGTGCATGTTCCTCGAGTTTCGTTAAAATCATGAGCCGATACAGATGAGGATCAGCGACCTTCGCTTCATTGCGCTGCGCCAGCCGCTGCAGCAGCCGCTGCGTTTAGCGTGGGGAGCAATGCATCACCGCCACTTTGGACTCGTCATCGTCGAAACCGACGCCGGCATCTCAGGAGTCGGAGAAACCTCGGTCAACTTCCCTGCCTGGGCGATCGTCGAGCGCAAAGCTACGATTGAAGAGGGGCTAAAGCCGCTGCTCATCGGCGAAGACCCACTCGATGTCGAGGGAGTCTGGCAGAAGATGCACCGCGCATTCGCGCGACTAGGCGTATTATGGGGCAAGGGCGCCGTGATGTCGGCCATCGGCGGCGTGGACATCGCCTTGTGGGACATCGCCGGCAAGGTCAGCGGTCGGCCGATTTATGCGCTGCTCGGCGGCGCACAACCGATGCGCACGCCGCTCTACGCCACCGGCCTCGACCCGGCCAACCTCGCCGACAGCGCGCGCGCATTCGTGGATCGCGGCTATCGCGCTGTCAAAGTGCGCATCGGGTTTGACGAAGCGCGCGACCTCGCCAACGTAGAGTCGGTGCGGCGCGCGGTGGGCGATGACGTTGCCGTGTTGGTGGATGCCAATATGGCTTATGACCTCGAAGGCGCAGTACGCATGGCCGCAGCCCTGCGGCCCTACCATCCATACTGGTTGGAAGAGCCGCTGGTGGCCGACAACCTGGCCGGCTACCGTGCGCTGAAAGATCACACCGACATTCCGCTGGCGGCCGGCGAGAACCAGTTCGACGTAGCCGACGCGACCGCGCTGTTAGAGACCGGAGCAATTCGTTACTTGATGCCCGACCCGACGCGCGCCGGCGGCTTGAGCGAGGCGCGCCGTATGTGCGCGCTTGCTCAGCAGCGAGGTCTGCGGTATTCCCCCCATCATTACGGCTCGGATGTCGGTTTCGCAGCAACATTGCATCTGATTGCTGCGACACCCGGCGCAGACTACATGCTGCGCGATGTCGCGCCTGCGCCGTTGCGTGAGTCGGTCTTGCGCACCCCGATCGCGATCGAGGACGGGTGCGCCATCACGCCGGATGGACCGGGACTGGGCATCGAGTTGAACTGGGAAGCGATCAATGCCCATGCGGTGCACCTATGACGCACGCAGGGCTTGATGAATCCTTACGCTGAAGGAGGTGGTAGCGAGGAGCAATCCCCTTTTGATATTTACGGCCCTGACCCTTAAAGAGATCATTCTCACCGCAAAAGAGAAATTCCGCGAAACCGAGACCTAACCAAACTAAGAGTGGAGAGATGCTGCTATGAAACTGAACAAACGCACCTACGCGATGCTGGGCGGCGCGCTCGCAACCATGCTCGTGTTGAGCGCATGTGCCGTACCGGCCACCCCTGGCGCAGTGCGCCAGGTCGAAGTCACGCGCGAGGTGGTCGTGACCACCGAAGTGCAAGTAGTCGTGACCGCCACGCCTGAAGCAACCGCGCCGAAGCCGTTCGAGGGCCAGTCCATTAACGTTTTGACGATTCAGCCACATGCAGTAGCGACGCGCGCCCTGGCCCGATGGTTTGAGGAAGAGACCGGCGCGCGCGTCCAAGTGCTCGTCGTGCCCTATGCCAACGTCACCGAGAAGGCCATCCTCGACGTGACATCGGGCGCCGGCGAATACGACGTGATTGAGATCTGGTATCCGATGCTCGGCAAACTGGTCGAGAGCGGCGTGCTGGAAGACTTGACCCAGTGGTGGGAGGAGAACAAGGTCGCGCTGCAGTTCGACGACTTCGTGCCTTCGATCGCCGACCCATATACGCTGATTGACGGCAAGCGCTGGGCGCTGCCCTACGACGGCGATACGCACCTGTTGTTCTACAACCGCGAGTTGCTGGACAAGTATGGCGTGAAGCCGCCGACGACTTGGGCGGAATACCGCGAGGCTTGCAAGACCATCACCGAGAAGGGCAAGTCCGAGGGAATCTACGGTTGCGCGATCATGGGCGCTAAGGTGCCGATCATCCTGCTCTCGACGTTCATCAACCGGCTGCAGGGCTATGGCGCTAGCTTCTTCGACGCCAACGGTAAGCCGACCATTAACAGCCCGGAAGCCGTCGCGGCGCTGCAAGAGTTGGTGGATCAGCTGCCCTACGCTCTGCCCGATCCGAAGGCCGTCGCGTTCGACGAGGCGCTGGGCGGTTTCACCACCGGCAAGGTCGGCATGGTCGAGTTCTGGACCGACCTCGGCCAGATGAGTGATAACCCGGAGCAGTCCAAGATCATGGGCAAGTGGGGCGCCGTGCCGATGCCCAAGGGCGAAGGGCCGAACGCCGCCAGCCGCCCGGCGCTCAACGCCGGCTTCGCGCTGGGTATCTCCACCCTCGCCCAAAACAAGCCGCTAGCCTACGAGTTCCTGAAGTTCGTCGGCCGGCCGGACATCAACGTGCGCGTCAACACTATCGTCGGCGGGTTGGACCCCACGCGCAAGTCCACCTTCGATGCCGAGGCGTATCGCAAGCACGTCACGCCGGAGTTGGCCGACGCTGCCAAGGCCGCCCTTAGCGGTGCGTTCGCCTGGCCGACCAACGCCAAGTGGCCGGAGATGCAGGACGTGCTCACCGAGAACGTCGCCGAGGCATTGGCCGGCACCAAGACGCCTCAGCAAGCCTTGGACGACACTCAGGCCAAGTGGCTGGAGATCCTCGGCAACTAGGCGCGCCGCAAGCCCTGACGTCCTGAAATCATGACCGTTCGCTGACACGGCAGCGCGGCAGAACCCAGGGGAGCGTAGATCCTCTGGGTTCTGCCCTACTCTGCGCGATGTCAGCGCACCCGACTTAACCCGGACATGTAATGCACACGCTCCATCGCCAGCACCGGCGCGAAATTCTGTGGATGGTCGGGCCGGCCATCGCCACATTGATCGTCTTCTCGCTCTACCCGCTGATCTATTCGATCGCGCTGAGCACGACCGATTCACAACTCGCTCGGCCTTTTCGCGAGTTCGTCGCTTTCAAGAACTACACCGATGCCGTCCGCGACGCGCTGTTCGGCAATTCGCTCGTGCTCACCTTCGTCTATGCGTTTGGTGTCACCGCGATCGAAATGGCCATCGGCTTCGGGCTGGCCCTGCTGCTGAACCGCGAGAGCGGACCCACCCGCTTTGCGCGGACGCTGGGGTTGCTGCCGTTCATCACCCCGCCGGTCGCTATCGCCGCTATTTGGCGGCTGATCTACGACCCGTCATCCGGAATGCTGAACCACTATCTTGTGGGCGCCGGCATCCTTGAACAAAACGTAGCCTTCCTCGGCATCCCCGGCCTAGCCATGGCATCGGTCATGTTGGTGGACATCTGGCAGTGGACACCGTTCGTCTTCCTGCTCTCGCTGGCGATCCTGGCCAGCTTGCCACACGAACCCTACGAAGCCGCAGCTGTGGACGGGGCGAACAGTTGGCAGCAGTTCATCCACATCACGCTGCCGCTGTGCCTGCCCGGCCTGCTCGTCGTTGCCATCCTGCGGCTGATCGGCGCGATGAAGGTGTTCGACCTGGTATTCATGCTCACTTTCGGCGGACCGGGATCTTCCACTCAAGTTGCCTCGTTTTACATTTACAAGGTCGCCTTCCAACAATTCAAGACCGGCTACGCCTCGGCGTTAACGATTATCGTCATCATCGTGCTCTCGGCCTTGGTGACGGTGCTAACGGTGCTTTACCGGCGCGTCCAGATGAGATACGGACCATGACCGAGCAAGTGATTCCTTCTTCCCTGCATCGGCAGCCGGCGAAGCCGCTGCGCCCGATGCGCACGGTGATGCACCTGGTGCGCTGGGCCACTGTGGCGCTGTTGCTGGCATTCACGCTTATCCCGCTGATCTTCATGGTGACGACCTCGCTCAAGTCGCCCATCGAGATCCGCATCTCAGGCAGCTTGTTCCCTTCCGAGGGCGTGTTCTTGGTCAACTGGGAACGCGCCTTTCGCAACGTGCCCCTGCCGCGCTACCTGTGGAATTCGCTAATCGTCGGATTGATGAGCACGGCGCTGACGCTGTTGGTCGCCGTCCCGGCCAGCTACGCCATCGTGCGCTTTCGCGCCGGTGGGCGCTGGTTGCCTTCGTGGATCCTCGGCACGTATGTCGCCCCGCCAATCGTGATTAGCGTGCCGATCTTCACGTTAATGCGTACGGTCGGCCTAGTGGATCAACCGTTCGGCCTAGCCCTGCTGCACATGGTCGGCAACTTGCCGGTGGCCACGTGGATGCTCATGGATTTCATCCGCAGTCTGCCGGTGGAAGTCGAAGAGGCCGCGCAGATGGACGGCGCGTCGTATTGGGGCGTCTTGTTACGCATCGTCGTGCCGCTCATTCTGCCCGGGCTCATCGCCACGGCAATCATCTGCCTGATTCTCTCGTGGAACGAGTTTCTGTTCGCGCTCATCCTGACGTATAGCCTGCGCTCACAGACCTTTCCGATCGGCATCTCTGAATTCCAGGGCGAGCATGGCCTGCAGTTCGGGGAAATTTCGGCAGCCGCCTTGACCGGCATCGTGCCGGTGTATGTGTTGGCGATGTTCTTCCAGCGCTACCTGATTCACGGTCTAACACGCGGCAGCGTGAAGTGAAACGTGTCATTTCAAAAGGAGGAGTGTGTTATGAAAGCAGCGCGATGGCACGACCGACGCGATGTGCGAATCGAGGATGTCCCAGAGTGTACGCCGAAGCCCGGTCAGGTCAAGCTCAAGGTGCACTACTGCGGCATCTGCGGCACCGACCTGCACGAATATCTAGAAGGACCGATGTTCATCGCCAAAGAGCCGCATCCCCTCACCGGCTACGGCGCACCGGTGATCATCGGCCACGAGTTCGCCGGCGAGATCATCGCCATCGGCGAAGGCGTCACCGGCTGGTCGGTGGGCGACCGAGTGGCGCTGGAGGGATACCACATCTGTCACGAATGCCACTATTGCCAACGACACGAATACAACCGCTGTGAGCGGTTGGCCTTTCATGGCTTCTCTGCGCCGGGCGGCCTTGCCGAAACGGTGTGCGCACCTGCCTATCAGCTTTACCCGCTCGATCCGCGCGTGAGCTGGGAGGCCTCGCCGCTGGTCGAGCCGACGGCCGTGGCGGTGCGCGCCGTAAACCACGTTAAGCCGTTGCTCGGCGAACGCGCGCTCGTGGTAGGCGCAGGACCGATCGGCCTGGCCGTGCTACAGGTCTTGCGCGCCGCCGGCATCCATCGCGTCGCCGTCGTCGAGCCAGCGCGCAGACGGCGCGAAATGGCGCTCGAGTTCGGCGCGACCATTGCGCTGGATCCGCGCAGCGACGACGTGGAGCGCGAAATCCGCAACTTCACCAACCAGCTGGGCGCCGACATCGCCTTTGAATGCGGCGGCAACGACGCTGCCTACCAAACGGCGGTGCGCAACACGCGCAAAGGTGCACGCATCTGTCTGGTCAGCCAAACCAATACTCCCTTCCGCCTATTCGTCAACGAGATCGGCTTCAACGAGCGCATCCTGATCGGCACGGTAGCCTACTGCGGCGAGTTCGCGACGGCGATCCAATTGATTGCCGAAGGCAAAGTGCGCGCCAACGACATGATTACCGCACGCATCAGCCTCGATCACTTGGTGGATGTCGGCTACCGCGAGCTGATGGAGCATACCGATGCGCACGTCAAGATCATCGTTTCTCCTTGGATGTGAAGAAGCTATGTCCACGATTGCCAACCAACCTATCCCGCTGCACCCCGAGGTGCAGGCCTTTTTGAAGCGCCCCAAGCGTCTCTTCATCAACAATGCGTTCGTCGAGCCGGCATCGGGCAAAATGATGCCTACTGAAGACCCGGCTACCGGCGGCGTGCTGGATCACATCCCCGCCGGCGATGCTGCCGACGTGGACGCGGCCGTGCGCGCGGCGCGCGCGGCATTCGAGGGCGAGTGGCACGCGATGTCGCCGACCCAGCGCGCTGCGTGCATGTTCAAGCTGGCCGACCTGATCGAGCAGCACGCTGAAGAGTTCGCCGAGATTGAATCGCTCGATGTGGGCAAAACGATCACCAGCGCGCGCACGATTGACGTGCCGTTCACGGTCTTCCTCTGGCGCTACTACGCCGGCTGGGCGACCAAGCTCTACGGCAAGACGCTCGACCTGAGCTTGCCGCCCAACGGCGCGTTCTTCTCCTACATTCGTCGCGAGCCGGTCGGCGTGGTGGGCTGCATCATTCCCTGGAACTATCCGCTGGCGCAAGTGTCGTTCAAAGTGGCGCCGGCGTTAGCCGCCGGTTGCACTACCGTCGTCAAGCCAGCCGAGCAGGCGTCGCTGGCCAACCTGCGCTTCGCCGAGCTGGTTGCGGAAGCCGGCTTCCCGCCCGGCGTGATCAACATCGTGACCGGCCTGGGCGAGACGGCCGGTGCAGCGCTGGCCGAGCATCCCGACGTGAACAAGATCTCGTTCACTGGTTCGACGGCCGTCGGCAAGCTCATCATGCAAGCGGCCGGGCGGTCGAACCTCAAGCGCCTCACGCTGGAGTTGGGCGGCAAGTCGCCCACGATCATCTTCGACGATGCCGACATGAGCGAGGCGATCCCCACGGCGGCTGCGGCCATCTTCAACAACAGCGGCCAGGTATGCAATGCCGGTTCGCGGCTCTATGTGCAGCGCCGCTCGTTCGACCGCGTGATCGAGGGTGTGGCCGATTACGCCAAGCGGCTGCGCATCGGCGTGGGGCTGGACGAGAGCACTCAGCTCGGCCCGCTGGTCACCCGCGAGCAGAAGGCGCGGGTGCTGAGCTACATGGAACAGGGGCTACAGAGCGGCGCGCAGTTGGTCGTCGGTGGTCCGCACCTATTGCAGGACGCGCCGGGCAATTTTGTTGCGCCCTCTATCTTCGTCAACACCACGCCGGAGATGTCCATTGTGCGAGAGGAGATCTTCGGGCCAGTGTTGGTAGCTGCGCCGTTCGACGATCTGGACGAAATCGCGCCGGTGGCAAACCAGACGCATTACGGGCTGGCCGCTACCATCTTCACGCGCGATATCAGCCGCGCCCACAAGCTGGCAGCCCGCTTGAACGCCGGCGCGATCTGGATCAATTGTTTCGGCGTGTTCGACCCGAACCTGCCGTTCGGCGGCTTCAAGCAATCCGGCATGGGGCGAGAATTCTCTCAGGAAGGCGTGGAAGCGTTCACCGAACTCAAGGCGGTCACGATTAAGCTGTAGGTGATGTGGGGGGCGGCGCTGTGGCGTCGCCCCTCTGCTTATCTTCCTGCTGTTTGCCGAGTAGCGCCGACGCATTTGCTCGCTCCAGCGCGTCGCGCGCAGCCAGCTGTTCGGCCATTTGCTTGCTTGAGCCGCGCCCAACGCCGGCGACGTGTTCGCCCAACCACACCTCAACGGTGAATACTCTAGCGTGATCAGGGCCCTCGGTTGCCACCAGCCTGTAGCGCGGCGTGATGCCCAACGCGGCCTGGCTCCACTCTTGTAGGCGGCTCTTGGCATCCCGGTCGAGCTTAGCCCGCAAAATCTCGGGGGTCGCTTGGGCGAGCAATGGCAGCACGAACTCGCGCACGGCCTCGATGCCTTGATCGAGATAAAGCGCGCCGATCAGTGCCTCAAAGGCATCGCCGAGGATGTTGTCGCGCTCACGACCGCCAGTGTAGCTTTCACCTTTGCCCAGTCGCAGATGTTCGGGCAGCCCCACCCGGCGGGCGAATTGCGCCAGCGTGCTCACGCGCACCAGTGCGGCGCGCAGGCTGGTGAGCCGACCTTCGTCGTACTCCGGGAACTGCTCGAACAACCATGCGCCGGCGATGAAATCCAACACCGCATCGCCGAGAAATTCCAGGCGCTCGTTGTCGGCCACCTGTTCATCGGCATGCTCATTCGCGTAGGACGTGTGGGTAAGCGCACATTCGAGGAGCTTGGGATTTTTGAAGGTCGGCAGCTCAACCTTCATAACGCCTAAAGATCAGCACACTGTTGTGCCCGCCGAAGCCAAAGGAGTTGTTCATCGCCACATTCACGCGGTGCTTGCGCGCCTCACCCGGCACGTAATCCAGGTCGCACTGCGGGTCGGGTTCGACGAGATTGCGCGTTGGCGGGATGACGCCGCGCTGAATCGCGTAGATGCACACGGCCGCCTCCAACGCTCCGGTCGCGCCCATCATGTGGCCGGTCATGCTCTTCGTGCTGCTGATGGGCACCTTGTAGGCGCGGTCACCGAACACTGCCTTCACAGCTTGCGTCTCGGCAATATCATTCAGCGGGGTCGCCGTGCCGTGGGCATTGATGTAATCCACGTCCTCGGGGCGGATATTGGCATGCTGCATCGCGCGACGGATGGCCTTGGCCGCGCCGGCGCCGCCCTCGGCCGGCGCAACAACGTGGAAGGCATCGGTGGTCTGGCCAAAGCCGACGATCTCCGCGAGGATATTCGCGCCGCGCTGCAGGGCAAACTCAAGCTCCTCCAGCACCATCACGCATGCGCCCTCTCCCATCACGATGCCATCGCGGTTCTTGTCGAAGGGCTTAGGGGAGGTAGACGGCAGCGCATTGTTGTGGCTGAGCGCGCCCAGGCGGTCGAAACCGGCCATGCCCAACGCGCTGACCGTTGCATCGGCACCGCCGGCGATCATAGCGACCGCTGCGCCGCGCCGGATGAGCTCAAACGCCTGGCCCAAGCTGTCGTTGCTGGTGGCGCAGGCCGAAGCGGGCGAATACGACGGGCCGCGCGCGCCCAGCTCAATGGCGATCATGCCCGCCGCTCCGTTGCTCATGATCATCGGAATCGCGAACGGGTTAATGCGTCGCGGCCCCTGTTCGCGCAGCACGTCATACTGCGCCAGCATCGTATTAAAGCCGCCGATGGAGGAGCCGACGATCACCCCGACGTCGTCGGCGATCTCGGGCGCGATCGTGAAATTGGCCTGTTGCGTGGCCTGGCGCGCGGCAGCGAGAGCATACTGCTCGAATAAGTCGGTGCGACGCACCTCGCGCGGGTCAATAAAGTTGGCCGGGTCGAAGTTTTTGACCTCGCAGGCCACATGCACGGGCAGCAGATTTGGATCGAAGCGAGTGATTGGCCCGACGCCGGACTCGCCGTTGATCAGCGCGTTCCATGTGGTCTCTATGTCCAGCCCGAGTGGTGTAATTGCACCGATGCCGGTAACGACAACTCTTCGATGATTCTGCATAGCTTCTTGGCCAGCCTACTCCCTGAATTTGGACGTTCGAACGCGCCATAGACCTTTGAGGTCTTCGATGGCCGTAGGAATGATCTTGACTCGTGAATCGAGGTCCTCGATCCATTCCACCGGCACTTCCCAGATTTTATAACCGAGTTGTTCGGCGCGAATGAGCAGCTCGGAGTCGAAGAACCAGTGGTTGTCGCGGATGTAGGGGACGAGGTCCTGCACCGCGCGGCGTGAGAGAGCCTTGAAGCCGCACTGGGCGTCTGAGAAGCGCCGCCGGGGAAACATGAGCTTAACGATGAGGTTGTATGCGCGCGAGATCACTTCGCGTTTGAGTTGGCGCGTGACACGAGCGCCGGGCATCAGCCGCGAGCCGATGGCGACGTGATACTCGCCGGCAAAGAGTGGATCTACCATCGGCATCAAGTGATTCAAGTTGGTAGATAGATCCACGTCCATGTAGCACACCACATCCGCGTCGGATGACAGCCACGCCTTCTTCAGCGCCCGGCCGCGTCCCTTCTGGTCGAGATGGATGTAGGTCACTTCGCCAGGGTAACGCTCCGCCAGCGCCTTGGCAATCTCCAGCGTGCGATCTGTAGAGGCGTTGTTGGCGATCACGATGCGCCATCGGTACGGACAGTTTTGCGCGAGAAAGTCGCGCAGCTTAGTGATATTCGGCTCGAGATCGCGCTCTTCATTGTAGACGGGGATGACGACGTCGAGGGTTCTCGATGATTGTGCGCCGATCGAGTTGGCCATCGCAGCAAGGCGATTATATGTCACGCAGAAAGTCGAAGTTGAAACGAGAGAGTTCGGCTCACGTTGGCCCGTCGCCGCTGACTGCCGTGCCTGCGCGGCCGGGCATCCAGCACTGCGCCGGGTCAGGGC
This sequence comes from Thermoflexales bacterium, assembly GCA_025056965.1. Taxonomy (GTDB): domain Bacteria; phylum Chloroflexota; class Anaerolineae; order J036; family Brachytrichaceae; genus JAAFGM01. The sequence goes on from JANWVF010000152.1 coordinate 121,505, forward strand.
ATCTGCTCACGCGGGAGTGACGCGTCGTGCCTCCCGGCCGTGATCCGCCGCAAACGCCTGCACCGTCTTGAACAAGCCATCCGCTAAGGACGTCGTCGCTCGCCAGCCAAGCTCGCGCCAAGCCTGGGACGGATCGAGGCAACTGTAGCGAACCTCTCCGGCTTTCGCCGCTCCACGCATCGCCGGCAGGGCATAGCCGGTCATCCTCGCCAGATGAGCGAAGAGAGTGTTGATGTCCGTAGCGACGCCGGTGCCGATGTTGTAGACGCCGCTCCCGCGAGCAACAGCCATTAAGTTCGCACGGGCGACATCCTCGACATACACGAAGTCGCGTGTTTGCTGGCCGTCGCCGTAGATCGTTACCGGCTCACCTCGCAGCATGCGCGTCGTGAAGATGGCTACGACGCCGGCTTCACCCTTGGCGTTTTGGCGCGGACCGTAGACGTTGCTGTAGCGCAACACACAATAGTCCAGACCGAAATTCTGTTTGTAGCTCAACAAATAATGCTCGCCGGCCAGCTTGCTCACGCCGTAACAGTCCAGCGGGCGCGGCAGCGTATCCTCTGGCGTCGGGATGCGCGTGCTCTCGCCATAGATTGCCCCACCGGTCGAGGCAAAGATGAACTTACGCACCCCGTGTCTCCGGCATGCCTCGAGCAGGCGGATGGTACCGATGATGTTGACGTCGGCATACAAATCCGGGAACGCTAGGCTTTGCCGCACGTCGGCCAGTGCGGCTTGGTGAGAGACCAGATCGGGGCGCTCCGCGGCGAAGATGCGCTCGAGCGCAGCCGCATCCCGAATGTCCTCGCGGTAAAAGCGCGCTTGTGCAGGCACGTTGGCGGGGTCTCCGCTATGCAAGTTGTCAATCACGACTACGTCGTAGCCGGCGCCCAGGAAGGCATCGGCTACGTGCGAGCCAACGAAGCCTGCGCCGCCAGTCACAATTACCCTCTTAGTCATGCGTCGTCACGTGGATTGGGATCATGCGGCGAACCCCAGCTGCGCCTGACTTAGAAGATCATCGCAGCGCCTTGCCGCGGAATTCCTCGATGTACTGATAGTCGTGCCGGGCCATGTAGTCCACGATGCCGGCAGTGACTTCGCCGAACACACCTAGGCCGCGATACACCGCGCTGCCGATGCCCACACAAGTTGCGCCGACCAGGATCATCTCGATCGCATCGCGCGCGGTCGTCACCCCGCCAGTGCCGATCACCGGCGTCTTCAAGCCGGCCCGCTTCAGCGCCTGGCAAATGTCGCGCACACAGCGCACCGCGATCGGTCGGATTGCCGGGCCGCTCACGCCGCCGCTGCCGTTGGCCAGCACCGGCTCAGCCGTCTCGATGTCCAACACCAGGCCGGGGCCGAGCGAGTTGATGGCGCAGATCGCATCTGCGCCGGCATTCGCCACGCTAACGGCGATCGCGGCGATGTCTTCGACGTTGGGAGATAGCTTGATCACCACCGGTCGGTCGGTGTTGCGCTTCACCATGCGCGTCACCTGCGCCGAGACGTAAGCATTCGACGAGAACATCTCCTCGTGCCGTGCATCAAGGTTCGGACACGAGATGTTGACCTCGATAAGATCGGGCTCAGCCTCGCTGATATAGCGCGCCAGCACGCCGAAATCGTAGATGGTGTTAGCGAAAATGCTGGCGATGATCGGCACGCCATACGGGGCAAGCAATTTCTTGGCTGCACGGATCTCCTCGACCATCACCTCAACGCCCGGATTGCTCAGGCCGACGGCGTTGATCAGTCCGTGCCCCCAGTTAACGATAGTCGGGTTTGGCCAGCCGGCGCGCGGCTTGAGGCTACAGGACTTGGTGGTCACGCCGCCAACGCCGGCCTGCGCCAACCGGACGAAGACCTGCTCGCTCAGGCCGAGAATACCCGAGGCCAGCACGGTTGGGTTTCGGAGGCGCACGCCGCATAAGGTCACGGCGAGCTGCGGACCGGACGCCGGGGGCGATGTCGCACCACTCGCCAACGTGGGTTCATATGCCTGAGTCGCCGTGATCATCTCGCCTGATTATCGCAGCATCAATTCGTGTGGTCGCTCTACTGCGCCGACCGCAGCCAGGTGAGCACGTCGTCGCGTTTGGAAGGCGCGAGCCGTCCGGATCGCGTCAGCTCATCGAGCATCTGGGAAAGCGTAAAAACGGCGTGCAATCGGATGCCGTGTTGGGCGAGTTCTTCTCGTCCGCCCTGCTCACGGTCAATCACCACCAGCACATCGTTGACGATCAGACCTGCTTGGTGGAGCGGCTGAAGCGCCTCGCGTTTGGCCGTGCCGCGAGTAATCAAATCGTCCACCAGCAGCGCGACCTCGCCAGGGCGATATTCACCCTCGATAAGCCGGCCGGTGCCGTAGTCCTTGACTTCTCGGCGCGGGTAGAGGAGCGGGCAGCCGACCTCCAGCGCTAGGGCTACGCCGATCGGCAAGCCGGCGTAGGGGATGGCAGCCAGGCGATCGAACCGAGCAGAGACCTGAACAATCACCCCCGCCATAGCCTGAGCGACCTGTCTCAACACGGCCGGATGTGAGACGAGTATGCGCAGGTCAATGTAGATCGGCGAGGTCAGACCGCTCTTCAGCCTAAATTGGCCGAACCGCACGCAGCCAATATCGAATAGCTCATTCACGAGCGAGGAGGGCGCGGTCGCAGACATAGAACAGGTATTAGCAGCCGTTTCTGGGATACACGTCAAGGCAACACTGGCGTTACAGGCCTCCCAGGGCGCGCATCTGCTCGACCAGCTTGAGCGCGGCATCGCGGGCGGCTTCGGCGAAGTCGGCCTTGCGCGAGGCATAGATCACCGAGCGAGAGACGCTGATCACCGGCCCTAGCCCATCGCGCGTTTTGCCCCAAGTCATCGCGGCGGCCAAGTCGCCACCCTGTGCGCCCACGCCGGGGATGAGGAAGGGCAAATGAGGCGACAAAGTGCGAACGCGTTGCATCTCCTCCGCTGCCGTCGCACCCACTACCAGCCCGCACGTGCCGGGTCCTTCGGCATGCCAGCGATTGGCCATCAGGGCCACCTTCTCGTAGAGGCGCAGCATCGGCGCGTTGGTGCGCTGGTCATCCACAGCCGGACGGGCTTCCATCTCCAAGTCCTGCAACTCCCAGGCGTGTTCGTTGCTTGTGCGCGCCAACACAAACACCCCTCGATCGGCATACTTGAGGAATGGGCGAATCGCATCGCTGCCGATGTAGGGCGAGAGCGTCACGGCATCGGCGCGAAACTGCTCGAATGCGCCGCGGGCGTAGGCCTCAGCCGTGTGCCCGATGTCGCCGAATTTGCCGTCCAGGATGATCGGGATGTCGGG